>CAZEHS010000003.1:0-84435 GCA_964511875.1 uncultured Peptostreptococcaceae bacterium | reverse complement strand
GTGACATCCCCGTTAAGCAGGGTGCCCAAATTTCATATTTGGCGCACATCGCTTATGCCTGCAAGGCCGAGGAGGGGGATGGAGATATCCAGCCTTTATTTTAGTCTTTAGTGTAAAACGCCATTTTTGGAGGAACCCCTTGTGATAAAATCCTATCGGATCATTGAAAAACTCATAGACCGCTATGATTACGGCGGAGCCCTCGAACTTATGGGTGAAGAGAAGCTTATGGGAAGTGTACCGGCCATCCTGGCAGATTCCTGCCGGTATGCCATCAACTTTGATTTTTCAACCGCCATGCATATCCTTAATGAGCTTCCGCAACATACCCGCGATGAAAAAACGATTCGGGAACTGACGAAGAATCTTCGTGAACTGATTGCAGGGGACCCTAACGCCATATTTTCCGAACTGCTTGAAAACATCAAATTTCAGGTTGTAAATGAACAGTTCATAGATTTCCTGGGTCGGGTATACCGATGCAAGGAAGCCATTTTCAAATATATCTTCGTAAAAAAGCATTTGAACATCAATCGTTTCAGTTTCCACATAGAAGTGATGCAGAAGCGGAACATCCTTAAGATCCTGAACAAAAAATACAAGATATTCAACTCCAATCTTGTATATGGCATAAGCACCTATATCCAACGCAATCTTAGGGAAGAGCCAAGGTACATCGAAATTGCACGAGTGATGAATGCTCCCAAAATGGACGATCTCATAGAGCTTCGCAACGGATCCATCGTCGGCCATGGGTTTACAGGTGTCAGCATCGACGATATCTATAAGGTCTATGGTAATCCTTACAATGTCCTTGACGATTTCAAGGAATGCCTCACGAAGCTCGAAATTCGATTAAACCGTTATAAATACAGTATCATCAATGATTACATAAAGGATGAACTGCATAAGCTTCATATCCAGGGATTGAATGAGAGTCAGGCGCTTGCGCTGGAGTCCGAGTGATCGAGGTGATTAATTTGATGAAAGAAATGAAGGAATGGTTTCAATCCCTGCTGTTTTCTGTGCTTGTGGTGGGACTGCTTATGATATTCATACAGCCGACACTGGTAAAAGGGGATTCAATGTTCCCGACAATCCAGGAAAACAACTATCTGGTTATTGAAAAGGTTTCTTATTGGTTCAGAGCTCCTGCTTATGGGGAGGTCATTGTTTTCAAATCCCATTTGCCTGAGAATTCCTTTAAAAATAAAGACCTGATAAAGAGGGTTATCGGGTTGCCTGGTGATTCAATCATGATCAAGGATGGTTTGGTAACTCGAAACGGCACGATACTGAAGGAACCCTATATTGCCGAACCCTATACTTTCGGTGACATTAGTGTCATCGTCCCGGAAGACTCCGTTTTCATTCTGGGGGACAATCGCGCGGTCAGTAGAGACAGCAGGGATCCTGCAGTTGGATTCGTAGCCATGAAGAGCATTCGCGGGAAAATATTATTACGGCTTTTCCCATTCGATGAAATGGGTTCAGTGTAATGAATCAGTATCAAATCCTCATACCAACGGAGGCATCCCGATGAGCAAACGTACCATCGAAGCGGTGATTGATGATGTATCCCAGTCCATCGAGGTTCCAGTGCGGGTTGAAGAACTCGTAGCCAGATTCCAGCCGGCTCATAGCGCACAGATCGTGGCGGCAATTGTTAATAATGAACTGAAAGAACTCTCATTCAAGCTCGATGAAGCATGCACTTCGGTGAAGTTCATCGATCTGACAAGTGAGGATGGAATAAGGATCTATCAGCGCAGCCTTACATTCATATTCATCCGTGCAACAATGGAGATATTCTATGGCTGCAAGGTGAAGGTCCACCATTCCCTGAGCAAGGGCCTTTACTGTGAGTTCGATTATAACCGATCACTGGCCCCTGATGACATTGCACAGATCCGCCAGCGGATGCAGGAAATCATAGACAGGAATGAGCCCTTTTTGAAAGAAACCGTATCCACTGAGGTAGCAATCCGTCTGTTCAACCAACATGGAATGGAATCAAAAGAAAAACTGATGAAATACCGGCGTCATGAGTATATTCATCTCTATAATCTTGGCTGGCTGCGGGACTACTTTTACGGGTACATGGTGCCCAGTACCGGGTATATCAAACTCTTCGGTTTGATTCACTATGACAATGGCGTCATTCTGCAGCATCCCACAAAATATTCACCTGAGAGCCTTCCGGAATTTGAAGAGCACAAACAGCTGGCCCGGATTTATTCCGAAGCGGAGGAATGGGCACATATCCTGGATATTTCCTATGTAGCCAATCTCAATGAACTGATCGAATCCAACCGCCATGGTGAACTGATTCAGGTAGCAGAGGCTCTCCATGAAAAGAAGGTCGGACAGATTGCGGATATGATAACAGCCAAAGGTGCCCGGGTCGTGCTGATTGCCGGACCGTCTTCATCAGGCAAGACCACCTTCGCTCACCGCCTGATGGTTCAGCTCAGAGTCAACGGACTCAGACCCATCACACTCTCCACAGACGACTACTTCGTGGATCGGGAAAAAACGCCGCTGGACGATGAAGGAAACTATGATTTTGAATCTGTCCTGTCTGTTAATGTGGAGCAGTTCAATGACATCCTGACCAGACTTCTGGCAGGTGAAGCAGTCAGCATGCCGGTATTCAACTTCAAGCTCGGCAAGCAGGAATTCCCTGGCAGGATCCTGCAGATTGCCCCCAATCAGCCGATCATCATTGAAGGTATTCACGGACTCAATGACAGGCTGACAGCCATGATACCGAAGAATGAGAAATTCAAGGTATATATCAGTGCGCTTACGTCCCTTAATGTGGATGATCACAACAGGATTCCGACAACGGACACCCGTTTGATCCGAAGAATCGTCAGGGACAGTAAGTACCGCGGTCATTCAGCGAAAAGAACCATCTCAATGTGGCCATCTGTACGGCGTGGCGAGGAACGTAATATCTTCCCGTTTCAGGAAAGTGCTGACGCCATGTTCAACTCCGCGTTGCCATATGAACTGGCTGTACTGAAACGTTATGCGGACCCGCTGCTTCGGGAGATAAAGGAGAATGAGCCGGAATATTCTGAAGCTAAGCGACTTCTTAAGTTTCTTCACTACTTTCTTGTGATAGAGGATGAGAGTCTTATCGTGCAGACATCGATCCTCAAGGAATTCATAGGCGGCAGCTGTTTCCATGATCAGCAGGAATGACCGCGCATACCATAAATGGCAAAAAAACCCAAAAGAAACTACCTTCTTTTGGGTTTTTCCCTCCTATCGAAGATAGATTGCTTTTGAAACCAATTGCAGGGTGATATAATGATTATGAATTGAAGTTTGTTCAAATCAGTTCAGGTCAAGCTCAAGGTGGAGGTCATACATGTTTGAAACCCGGGATAATTCCCGACTTGATCTATTAAGCAGCTATATGGGTATCATCATAGCCTTCACTGTGTCCTGCCTTGGGTTCCTACTGTTTTTATTCCAGAACGAATCAATATATGGCTTTCTGAACATACAGGACCTTCAGAGAATCGATCTGATGGTCAATATCGCGGGCATAATAGTCGTTTTCCTGCTTTTCAATACCAGTTATTATTCGCTGATCAGCTACCATCGTAAACGAATGGTTTTCCTGTCCACGATGTTCCTGGGGGCAGGCTGTATTCAACTGCTTGGGATCATTCACGGATATCCGGTTCTTATAGAGGCGCCTCAGGGACAGATCCTGGAAATGGTTTATGGAACCTTTCCACGGTTAATCATGAGCTTTGGTGTATTGTTGGGCTCTCTGCTTTCCAATGAGGCTGGGCAGGAAACCGGCAGCTCTCGAATTGTAAAACTTATTCCGGTATTCGCAGCGGGACTGATTGTTTGGTTCAATCAATGGTTTGGAGGTCTTCTGGCAGGTCTTCCCGCTGATACGGACCTGCGCCTGACTCAGATGCTGATGGAGTATCTGGCAGCTGCGGCCTATGTTATGGCAATTGTTGCATATATACGTTCCTACAGCCTGAAAAAGAACCCGTTCATTCTTCAGGGTGCTGCGGGCTTTGTTGTGCTTGTCTTTTCGCAAGCATTGAAAATAGCTTATGGTCTGCCTCCGGAACTGACAAATGTAGCTTACGGCAGTTTTCAACTGGCAGGCCTGCTGATCTTCTTCGTTGCGTTGTTCCGGAACAATATCGATATTCCGCTGGCAGAGGTTATCAATGCAGAAAAGCAGATCAAACTCTATGCGGAAAATCTCGAAAAAATAGTTGAACGCAGGACTGCTGAGATCAGGCAGGTCAATGCACGTTTCATTCGGGAAATGGATTATGCCAGGAGCATTCAGCAGTCCTTGCTCCCGCTGAGACGCCTGAATTTCAAGAAAGTTTCCTTTTATTCCGAGTATTACCCCTGTGAGCGTCTCAGCGGCGATTTTTATGACATTTACAGGATTGATGATGACCATATCGGAATGTACGTTTTGGATGTATCCGGACATGGAATTTCCGCAGCGCTTATGACCATGTTCTGCAACAACTATATAAAGTCAACGGAACGTCTGATCAAACGCTATAGAGGACTCAAACCTCACCGGAATCTGAAGCACTTTTATGATGAATTCAACAAGATGACCTTTCCGGAAGAAATGCACATGGTCATATTTTTCGCATCGTATAATCTTACAACCCAGGTTCTTACGTATTCCTCCGGCGGCATGAACTGTCATCCCATCCTGGTCAGAACGGATGGAACCTGGGAGTATCTCGACAAGAGCCAGGGATTCCCCATTTGCAGGCTCAGTGATTTTTTCGAACCTGATTATACCAGTGAATTCATTCACCTTAATGATGGCGACCGTCTGATTTTCTATACGGACGGCTTGGTGGATAAGGACAAGAATCGCATTCTGGATCAGGATGAACTTGTACAGTTTATGCTTGAGTATCGCGATAAGCCTGCAAAGACGCTGAATCGCGCCCTGACGGATCGGATTGGGACCGTGGCTGCAGAGCTGGATGACGATGTCACGTATTTCATCATGGATATTGGGATTTAAACAAGGAAGGGTTTGAGCGTGAATAGTCAGATGGGGGGACATCATTTTTGAAGGACGTAGAAACACTGTCAGATTTGAAGCAAATCAACGCTCTTTCCAACGTATACCGCATTCGAGTCCTTGAGGCGTTCGGTGAAAAGGCAGCTACTGCGAAACAAATATCAGACTGCTTGAGAGAACCTCATGCCAAGGTGAATTATCATATCAAAGCTCTTGTGAAAGTCGGGATTCTGGAGCCGGCCGGCGAGAATATAAGAATGGGCATTGTAGAAAAATACTACCAGCCTGTTGCAAGGACGTTCCAATTTGATTCCAGCGCAATGAATATGGGTGATCTGAAAACCAAGCCTGCTGTGGACTATGCGTCAGTAGCAGCTTTTGAGAAGGTCTTCAAACAGTTTTATGATTCCATTGAGCTCAGAGAAAGAATCTCAGCCAACCGGATTACCAATATACCTGATGTTCACCTAACTGAATCAGAAGCAAAGGCGTTATTCGCAGAGCTTGATGAGGTTATCCATCAATATGCTGCCCGATACAAGGAGCCCAGGCCTGGAACCACGAGACATCTCACAAGCCTGCTGCTGGTGCCCTGCCGAAAGTAGGATCGGACACGTGCCGGTCCTTTCTTTTATTTGCGAATGGCGCACGATGTTATATAATCGAGAGTGTGCAGTGTATTTTGTCTGCAGTCAGGAGATTGTGAATTTAAAAAACACCGAAGGAGACAACGAATATGACAGATATCCACGAGTTGGGCTTTTTAAAAGAAAAAATTCAGGAGTTGAAGGACCAGGGGGTTTACCGGCAGTTGCCTGTTCTTGAGAGTGCCAGTGGAGCAGAGGTGATTCTGAACGGTCGCCAGGTCATCAATCTTTCATCAAATAATTATCTTGGGTTTGCTAATCACCCGCGATTGAAGGCAGCCGCTATCGCTTCAGTAGAGAAGTATGGGGTTGGAACAGGAGCAGTACGAACGATTATAGGTAACATGGACATCCATGAGATACTTGAGAAGAAGCTTGCAGAATTCAAGAGAGAAGAAGCCGTCATGGTTTTTCAATCAGGATTCAACTGTAACGCAGGCACAATTCAGGCAATTACGGAAAAAGGCGATGTAATCATAACCGATGCCCTGAACCATGCCAGCATCATTGACGGGTGTCGCCTCTCCCGAGCCGATAAGGTCGTTTATAAGCATAGTGACATGGCTGATCTTGAGAGGATTCTCATTGAAAGTCAGACTAAATATAACCGTATGCTGATCATTACTGACGGCGTTTTCAGCATGGATGGGGATTTGGCCCGTTTGCCGGAAATCGTCGATCTGGCGGAGAAATACGGAGCTTTAACATATGTAGATGATGCTCATGGCTCAGGTGTACTGGGCGATAACGGCAGAGGCACAGTTGACCATTTCCATCTTCATGGCCGAGTGGACTTCTGCATCGGTACGCTTTCAAAGGCGATAGGCGTTATCGGAGGCTATGTCGCGGGCTCGAAAACCATGCAGGAATGGCTCAGTCATCGGGGACGGCCCCTCCTCTTCTCGACGTCGCTTCCACCCGCTGCGGTAGGTGCCATCATTGAGGCCGTGGATATCCTGATGGAGACGACAGAATACACGGATCGATTGTGGGAGAATGCTCGGTTCTTCAAAGAGAAAATGGGAGCACTGGGCTACAATACAGGCAATAGCGAGACACCGATCACACCGGTTATCATAGGCGACGAAGCACAGACCATGGCTTTCAGCCGAAAATTGCTCGATAACGGACTCTTCGCATCAGCAATCGTGTTCCCGACAGTGCCGAAAGGGACTGGACGGGTGCGCTGCATGGTTACAGCAGCCCATACCAAGGAGCAGCTGAGTAAGGCAGTCGACATCTTTGAAAAGGTCGGCAGGGAAATGAATCTTATCAAGTAAATAGAAGCAGACAAGAGCATAAAGGCGCTTGTCTGCTTTTTATTGGAGTTCAAATGCATGATGTTGAATATAAAAGCAGATTAAAATTTTAATCAGGAAGGATATTGAGGGGGTAATGTCTAATCTTTAAGTATTCGAAAGCACAAGTCCAGGAGGAGAGTCAATGAAAGAGAATGATGGGATCCTGCTAGAAAGCGGAACAGGAGAATTTGAGATACTTAAATTCACAGTCAACGGAAAGTTTTATGCCATAAACGTCATCAAGGTCCGTGAAATACTGCAAATAGATAAGCTCAGCGAAGTGCCTAATTCACCGGAGGCTATTTCAGGCATTACACTTGTTCGTGGAGAAGTGGTCACTGTAATCGATCTCAAGTATGTGCTGGAAAAGAAACACTATGAGGATAAGAATCAAAAGATGACTCTGCTGTGCGAATTCAATAAGCTGAAGGTCGCCTTCCTTGTGGACGAGGTTCTTGGAATTCACCGGCTTGGGTGGGACAAGATGCAAAAGCCAGACGATATCCTTAATGCCACCCTGGTCATAGGGAATATCAATATGGACAATACGATCTACATGATGCTGGATTTCGAGAAGATAGTCATGGACATCAGCCCGCAGACCGGAATCACGACAGCCCGGATTGCAGGTCTGGAAGCGAAAGACCGTTCCAAAGTACAGCTGTTGTTGGCCGATGACTCACCGATGATCAGGCAGGTTCTGAAGGATACGCTGAATTACGCCGGGTTCACGAAGCTCAGATTTTGTGATGACGGTAAGGAAGCCTATGACTATCTGATAAATCTGGCTGAAAAGAAGAGTGAAGCCTTCATAGAGGATGTGCAGCTTCTGATCACCGATATTGAAATGCCTCAGATGGACGGGCACACCCTGACAAGGAAGGTGAAGGAGCACAAGATCCTGAAAAGAATGCCGGTAATCATATTCTCATCCCTGATTACGGACAGTCTCAAGCACAAAGGGGAAAGTGTCGGAGCCGATGCCCAGATGTCCAAGCCGGAGATCGGCAAACTGGTGCTCCTGATTGATAAGCTGCTGAACATCTGATTCATTTCAGTGGTTTGACATCATTGTTACAAAAAGTTCCACCACCTCAGGATCGTACTGTTTACCGGAGCCTCTGGCGATTTCCGTCAATGCATCCTGCGGAGTCAGAGGCTCCCGATAATTGCGCATTCTGGTCATGGAGCAGTATGCGTCCACCACTGCCAGCATCCTGGCCAGAATAGGAATCTCATCACCCTTCAAGTGATAAGGATATCCGTTTCCATCCCAGCGTTCGTGATGATAAAGTACCGCATCGGCTACATGCATATATTCAGGATTCAAATTCACAATCTTATAGCTCATCTCAGCATGTTTTTGAACCTGTTCCAAATCTCCTTCACTCAATTGCGAGTACCTGTAAATACGGGTAGGAAGGCAGATCATGCCGATGTCGTAAACACGCCCCAAATGACGGATGTCCCGGGCGTATCCATTGATGTCATCTCTTAACTGGATCATCCGTTCCATCAATCGGATGATTTTATTTGTGAATTGTCTCCCTTCAAACGGATGGTGCTGGAGCTCTTCATAAACATAAGTGAAGCATTTATGATAATAATTCTTTTTCAGGGATATCTTATTGCGGTACATATCCTCATCAGCCCGCATTATGGAAGACTGCATCGGTTCCTCCAGAGTGTCCTTTGTATAATGACCTAAGGCGATGCTCATGGGGCCCAGGGGCGTGATGACCTTTTGACAGCCTGACTGGATGCGCTGAATGATATGCCTGACATCCGTGTCAGTTGTGCGAGGCAGGAAGATAAGGAATTCATCGCCGCCGAACCTCGCAATGATATCCTCATCTCTGCAGACTTTCCTCAACTGATGAGCGCAGGCTTTCAACAGCAGATCACCATCATGATGGCCCAGTATATCATTGATGGTTTTCAAGCCGTTAAGATCTGCCATGATGATGCTGATGGGGAGCTGCCTGTCTGTATTCAGACGTACCAGTTCTTCTTCCAGGAAATACCTGTTGTATAAACCCGTCAGACTGTCATGGAAGGTCATAAAGCGGATTTTTTCCTGAAGGAACCACTCATCAGTGATGTCGCTCAAGGTAGTGACCTTGATTCTGGAATCAAGGGCCGGATCGAACAGGATATGTGTCTTCAAAATGACTATGTATTCTTTCCCGGATGGAGTCCGCAATTGGCATTCCATACGCTGATCGGTAGAATTGAGGTCATCAAGCGGCATCCCGTCCATTTTGAAAAACGAGACATAGGAAGTGAGAGCCTTTTCTTTGAAATCCCCATCGATCTCCAGTAGAGTCGCTGCCGGGATGTTCATATAGATGAGCCTGCCTGATTCATTCTCGGCCAATACGGCATCAATGACTCCATCAAGTATGGATTCTCTCCACTGGCGGTCCTTCTCAGTTTTTTTTGTGATTCGATTTTTATGGACAGCGATTTCTATATTGATGATCAGTTCAATCTCCTGGATTGGTTTGACAAGATAGGTAAAGGATTCGCTTAACATAGCGGCTTCCAGAATTTTCACATCCGAAACGCCTGTAAGCAGGATGACCGGAACGCCGTATTCCTGGGATATGATTCCGGCGGATTCAATGACTTTCGCCGGGCCGTTCAAATCAACATCCATCAAGATGATATCAGGGCATTCCAGCCGGGCATATGCTATGGCTTCTTCAGTTGTATCCATGATTCCAGAGAGAGGATATCCATGTATGGAGAGTATATTCTCAATCGCGTCAGATACGGCTTGTGAATCCTCAACTACAAGGACAGTAGGTTTGGACATGGTAATCCTCCTTAACGACCTTACGAAATCTGGATATTCATACATACCCATCTAGTGATGGAATTCACATTAACAGACAAATATTTTCAACCAGTATACGGTTTGGGCAGAATTATAGAAGGCAGCTATGCTTTAAGATTTGTCTGTGATAGAATATTTAAAAGTTTAAAAAAGAGGTGTGCCATGCATAAGGATAGCATTTTCAATATTCTGGGGCCGGTTATGATCGGACCCTCCAGTTCCCATACTGCAGGAGCGGAACGTATCGGTCGGGCAGCGAAAACTATTTTCGGGAAGCCGATCAAAGCAGCCCGTTTCTTGCTTCACGGTTCTTTCGCAACGACTTATCGCGGCCATGGTACGGACCGTGCTCTGGTAGCCGGAATCCTGGGCATGGAAACCGATGATGAGCGGATAAGGGAATCCTTTGAGATCGCCGAAGCTCAAGGAATAGCAGTAACCTTCGAGCCGGCAGACCTGGGAGATGTTCACCCGAACACTGTGGAGGTTCAGCTGACCGGAGTTGAGGGAGAAACGATAACTGTGAGGGGATCATCGGTCGGCGGCGGCAGTATCCGTATCACAGCCATCGACGGAGAACCGGTCGATTTTGACGGCAGTCTGCCTGTGCTGATTCTGAAGCATAAGGACCAACAGGGCATGATCAGCCGGATCACCTTCGCTATTGCCATGCAGGGCATAAACATCGCAAACCTGAAGGTGACCAGGGAATCCAAAGGACAGACAGCCACCACCATCGTCGAATCAGATACCGTTGTGCCTCAAGGCGCAGTTGCTGAAATCGCCTCTCTGGACGGTGTGATATCCGTGCGAGCTGTGGCAGGGGTATGAAGGATTTTAGTGATAGAGGCTTAGCCGTGGCAAAATGAATTTTAGTTATCAGGGAGGATCCATGTACACTTCAGGAAGCGAATTGATTGCTGCGGCAAATGAAAGCGGGCGCAGGATCTGTGATATTGTGTTGGAAGAGGAAGCAAAGCTGGCGGATTCGGATGTTTCCGCGATCAGAGCCCAGATGGGCAAGGTTTTGGATGTGATGCAGGATGCGGCAAATCGGGCCTTGGATCAGGAGATTCGCTCAGTGAGCGGTCTTCTTGGCGGAGATGCCCAGCGGATGGCCATTTATAGGGCAGCGGGAAAGCCCTATTCGGGTGAATTCCTATCCCTTGCCATGGCCAGAGCCCTATCCGGTTCAGAAGTGAATGCATCCATGGGGCGTATAGTGGCAGCCCCTACGGCCGGATCCTGTGGAATACTTCCGGCTGCAGTGATAACGGCCGGTGAAGCAGTGGGGTGCGGCCGTGAAGGCATGATCGACGGCCTTTTGACAGCGAGCGGAATCGGGCGGATCGTCGCACGCAATGCCACCGTTTCAGGCGCTGAGGGCGGTTGTCAGGCTGAATGCGGTGCTGCGGCTGCGATGGCGGCAGCGGCCCTTGTCGAGATGAAGGGTGGGTCCCCTGAAGCCGCTCTTCATGCATCAGCCATTGCATTTAAGAATATTCTGGGGCTGGTTTGTGATCCTGTAGCAGGTCTCGTTGAGGTGCCCTGTGCCAAAAGGAATGCCATGGGAGTCGCCAATGCGATGACTGCAGCGGACATGGCTTTGGCCGGTATACGAAGTGTGATTCCTTTTGATGAAGTGGTTGAAGCCATGTACCGGATCGGCAAGTCCATGCCGTCATCACTCAGGGAGACAGCCCTAGGCGGATTGGCTGCGACCCCAACTGGAAAGCGGCTCCAGAAGGAGATATTAGGGAAATAACACCATAAACACAAATGGGCTATCTCATAACAGAAATATTATCTGTTAGAGACAGCCCATTTGAATTTTTTGAAGTTAGTCATTGCGAGCAAAGCGCGGCGATCTCTCCCTTGAGAACAATGTGGCAAATGCAACATTAAAGGGAGAGATTGCCGCGTCGACTGACGCCTCCTCGCAATGACAGGCTTTTCAAACTGAAGATTAAGCCATCCGATGACACAGCGTAACGGAGATTTGCGAAAATATAGAATAAGAGAGAAAGCGTCAGAAATTCTCTGTTTGAGCGAAGCGAGTTTGAATTTCTGCTTTCGAACGGTTCGTTGTATTTTCCAAATTGCAGTTCGAGCTGTAGAATGGATGGCTTAATCTCTATATCCCCTTGATACGGGCATTAAGGTCTTCCAGATACTCCTGCCGCTCCATTTTTTCAAGGAGCTCATTTTCCAGTGCATCCTTTTTTAAAGTGAGCTCATGTAGCATGACAAAATCCGTGGCATGCTGTGCGAGTTCTTCTTCAATGGATTCGAGTCGGGCTTCAAGCTCGGCGATCTCCGAGAGAATGGTGTTGAATTCGACCTGCTCCTTATAGGTAAATTTCAGTTTTTTGCCGGAAGTTGCTGATGGGGTTTCCTGTGCCCTTTGATTTCGTGAAAGAGAATCTGCATCTGAAAGGCGGGTATCTGCAAGATATTTTCTGTATTCCATGGTATCGGAATAATTTCCGGTATGGATGAGGATCTCCCCATTCCCTTCAAAAGAAAAAATCCGATTGCAGATCCGGTCCAGAAAATACCGGTCATGAGAGACGGTAATCACGACACCGCCGAATTCGTCGATGAAATTCTCAAGAACTGTCAGGGTATCGATATCAAGGTCATTGGTAGGCTCATCCAAAATCAGAACGTTGGGAGCCAGCATCAGCATTTTCAAGAAGTACAACCGCCTCCGTTCGCCCCCGGAAAGCTTTGAGATATAAGTGTACTGCATTTCGCCGGTAAACAGGAATTTTTCCATCATCTGCGAAGCCGTGATTTTACTGCCGTCTGCAGTAGTGACGAATTCAGCGGTCTCCCGAATATATTCGATTGCTCTCAGGGCTGGATCCATTTCCTCTGATATTTGGGATATATAGCTGATCTTCACTGTAGGCCCTGATTCAACATTGCCGGAATCCGGAGGGATTCTGCCTGTCAGCATATTAAGAAGGGTTGATTTTCCCATGCCGTTGTTACCGATGATACCGATCCGATCATCCTTGAGAAAGGTGTATGAAAAGTCACGGATCAGAAGTCTTTCGCCAAAGCTTTTGGAAAGGTGGGAGGCCTCCATGATCTTACGACCCAGACGGGAGCCTGCAACCGAGATCTCAACATCGGAATCGTCATAGGCGAATCCGGAATCCTTAAGCTCTTCAAAGCGCTGAATGCGGGCTTTCTGCTTGGTGGTTCTGGCTTTAGCACCCTTGCGGATCCATTCCAGCTCGCTTTTGAAAAGGCTCTCACGTTTTCGTTCAATCGAGGATTGTTCAATTCTCCGTTCCAGTCGTTTTTCAACAAAATAGCTGTAATTTCCCTGATAGGAGAAAAGGAGTCCATGGTCCAGCTCAATCGTACGGTTCACGACCCGGTCAAGGAAATACCGGTCATGGGTAACCATGATAAGAGCCCCTTTACGTGTCTTAAGGTGATTTTCCAGCCAGTCGATGATTTCGTTGTCCATATGGTTCGTAGGTTCATCCAGTATCAGAAGGTCACAGGGGGATATAAGAGCACTGGCCAATGCCACACGCTTTTTCTGCCCCCCGGAAAGAGTTCCCATGGGCGCATCGAAATCATGTACGCCGAGGCGGGTCAGGATTGTTTTAACCTGGCTTTCAAGCTCCCAGGCATTGGTGAGGTTCATCTGGGAGGTCAGCTTCAGCAGCTTTTCCTGTAAGATCCTGTCTTCAGGGTGCTTTTCCACATGCTCAAGCGTCTCTTCGTATTCCCGGACCAAAGCAATTGTAGGAGAGTCGCTCTTGAATACCTGCTGAATGATTGTAGCTTCCGGATCGAATTCCGGATCCTGAGGAAGGTACTCAATCTTCATTGGATTCAGAAATGTAGTCACCGTTCCTTTGTCAGGTCCGTCGATTCCTGCCAGAATCCTCAAAAAGCTGGATTTTCCCGTGCCGTTGATGCCGATGAGCCCGATCTTGTCGGTGTCGGCTATATTCAGGGTGATGTCATTGAATAGGGTTCGGATACCATAGGTTTTGGTGATGTTTTCTGCTGCCAGTATGTTCATAAATGCTCCTTATAAGCTGGGATCCAGCCACGGATGCCATAGGTGAACACAGATGAATGCAAACGGAGTTCCCATCGGTTTTCATCTGTGACATCTGTGGCAAAATCATTTGCACTGGTATACTCCAGCAGAGATTCTTAGGTCATTTTAACACAAAGCAGTGAGTACATCCACTGAGAGGATTTGCTGATAGTTGTTTAATGATTCAAAATTATCAATCTATTTAAGCAAAAACCCTTGACGGGGACCAGCCATCCTGTTAGAATCAATTCAATTACATGGAAGCAGGCGTTGATGGAGACGCTACTCCGAACAGATCGGGAACAGAGAGCCGGGACAGGTGGAAGCCGGCACCGATGCGGTGTAGAAATCCCTCCTGAGCTGTTGTTCTGAACGAAGTAAGAGCAACCGGATGGCCCCGTTAAAGGCCTAGGTTTGTCAGAACCGAGATTGAGTGCCCGTTTTTGCGGGAACAAAGGTGGTACCACGGGAATCATAACCCGTCCTTTAAGCAGTTAGAGGGCGGTTTTTTTTGTTTTTGAAAGGAGAATGGGATGATGGATGCATTGGCACGGGTACAGGAAGTGATGGCAGAAGAGCTGTCGTTGGGAACAATTCAGGATGCTGCAAAACGTTTGAAGGGCCTCATTAAAGAAACCCCGTTGATTGCCAGTCCGATTTTCAGTCAGGAATCCGGCAATAAGGTATGGCTGAAGCCTGAAAACCTTCAATTGACTGGTGCGTATAAGGTGCGGGGTGCATATAACAAGATCCTGAGCCTGACTGAAGAAGAACGAAAACGGGGCATCATAGCGGCTTCTGCCGGAAACCATGCCCAGGGGGTTGCTCTCGCAGCAGCCCAGCTGGGGGTTCAGGCAACCATTGTCATGCCTTGTACGACTCCACTTATCAAAGTGGAAGCCACACGCAGCTATGGAGCCAATGTGGTATTGCATGGCAACATGTATGATGAGGCAAGCAAGGAAGCTTGCCGCCTGGAACAGGCAAAAGGGCTGGTCTTTGTGCATCCTTTTGACGACCCGGCGGTCATGGCCGGGCAGGGAACCATCGGGCTGGAGATATTCAGGGAACTTCCTGATGTGGACGCTGTCCTGGTGCCAGTCGGAGGCGGTGGCCTGATCAGTGGCATTGCGGTAGCTATGAAGACATTGAATCCGCGGATAAGGATTATCGGCGTGGAGCCTGAGGGCGCCATGGCTATGAAAAAATCCTTTGCTGCGGGGCGTCTGGTTACCCTTGACCATGTGGATACCATCGCTGACGGGGTAGCGGTTAAGGTTCCCGGAGTCCTTACGTATGAAATCGCACGGCACTGGGTTGATGAGATAATTACTGTCAACGATTATGACCTGATGGATGCCATGTTGCAGCTCCTGGAAAAGCACAAGCTCATCGCTGAGAATGCCGGCGTGCTGTCTCTGGCCGGGCTGAATAAACTTAACTGCACTGGCAAGAATATCGTATCTGTGATCAGTGGTGGGAATATTGATGTCGTCACCATCAGCAGTATGATCAACAAAGGACTGGTGATGAGGGGCCGAATCTTCAGCTTTGCTGTGGATCTGCCGGATACACCCGGGCAACTGGTGAAGGTCAGCGAAATTCTGGCAAAAAACAATGCCAACGTCATCAAGCTAGATCACAACCAGTTCAGCGTGTTGGACCGTTTCCACAATGTCACCCTGAAAGTGACCATCGAGGCCAACGGGCACAGGCATATCGAAGAAATCACCGAGGCTATGGCTGAGGCGGGGTATGGTATCAGGGCGGTGTAGGGGGAACAAAAATCAAGGGAGAGATCGCCGCGTCATTGCATTCAAAGCGCGGCAATCTCTCCCTTTTTTTGACTTTACGTCAATGGTTAACCGTTAATCGTTAATCGGCTCCGTCTCGACCTTCCTCGCATGAAGGACAAACCGGGCATCATCAATCTCGTACGAACACGTGATCAGGGTCAGGATCTTATCCGTTGGCTTCAACTGGATATCGGCAGGATACATGGACTTACTTTGCCGTACTGTGATGAATTTCATGAAATCGGCATCATCGGCAAATTCAGTAGGTATGAGATCCAGTGTTGCAGGAGATACATATGCGGAGAAGATTTCCCACTGGATATCCTCATACAGCGTGCTGTATGTCAGTATCCGGTTAGCTTCATAAAAATCCTTCTTTTTGAATTTTTTCAGAGTGCCGAACATGGACCCATCCTTCATATTATGTCCGTAAAGGATGGTATGGCGATCCTCAGAATCCCCGATATCACGGAAATCCATAAAGATGGTGCCGGGATAGTATTTTTTCTTGTTCAGATCACGATGCAGGTAGAAATCATTATCCTGGGATTTTGCAACAGGATAATCGATTTTTGTATTCGCAATATGGATCCAGCCGATCACATCCTGGTTCAAAGCCAAAAGCTCCTTGAATCGATCCTGAATGACCAGGGGTTCCGGCGTTGGGGGCGGTGCCGTGACTATCGGTTCAGATGTTTCCGATGAGGTGGTGCCGGCAGGGGCTTCGATGGAAGCCCCTTCGGCTGCTGGCTTTGGTTCTGGCTGAAACATGTTCTGATAGATTAGGGTGGTTATACCCACACCTACCAGGAGCCCAGCGATCAGCAGGATCAATCTTTTATTTGTCATGGTATCACCTCCTTGATTCATTATCACACAGATGTACCCCGCGTTCCAATAGTCTGGCCATGAAAAATACAAATCCAATGGTTTTTACGCTTAGGAAAGAATAGCAAGGGGTATGTATGAAATGTAAAAATAGAGGAGGGATTTGATTGGTAAAGAATGAGATTTCAAAATCCAGGATGAACTTCCTTGCAGAACAGATGGAGCACTGGCAGCAGGACGGCCTGATCAGCGAAGAGGCCGGGAGCGCGATTCTGCAGAGGTACAGCGTCCGGAGCCTGAATTTTGTGAAAGTGGTACTGACCATCGGAGCCCTTTTGGTGGGTCTGGGGATATTAAGCTTCATAGCCAGCAATTGGGATGTCATGAGCAAGCTGGTTAAATTCATTATCATCATCGGACTGTATGTGGGTGTTAACGGAGCCGGATACCTGACCATGGATAAGTATCCTAAAACAGGACGGAGCCTGATTTATCTGGGAGTTCTCACTTATGGCGCAGGGATATTCCTCATTGGACAGATTTTTAATCTAGGCGGGAATTTCAGTAACGCATTCCTGCTCTGGGGAGCGGGAATTCTGCCGTTTGCTTGGCTTTATAAGGATATGATCATCTATACCTTTGCTCAGGTGATCCTGCTCGTGTTCGTGATCAGCAGCTTTGATATGGGCTGGTGGAATGTGTGGATCCTGCCGGTTGTACCTGGGCTCTATGTTATGAACACCCAAATGGACGACTCACGTGCAGGTACTTTTTTCAACAATCTGGTGTTGTTTGCTGCTATGGGGTATTTCCTTAACAAACTGGACACGGATGGTCTGGTAGCTGCAGGGCTTTTTCTGGTTTTGGGTGCTCTGATGTATGTGGTAAGGCTTCCGTACAACCAGGATATATTCAAGTTCCAGGGTGGGCTGTGTTTTGGGATTTCCGGCCTTTTCATCACGGGAAAAGGACTTTGGAGCCATTACGCCATGTTCGGTGATGGTATTGCGGCAAGCATCATTTTTTCGGTGCTGTTCGTAATCCTGCTGCTGGCCTATGTTCGAACAGGAAGTCTTATGGCACTGGTATTCGTATGCGCTACGATTCTGAGATTCTATTTTGATACTTTTTTCGATTTCATGCCCAAATCCTTCTTTTTCATCATAGGAGGATTGATCCTTTTGGGCTTCGGATTCTATTTCGAACGGTTAAGGAACATGAAAGGAGGGGTTCTGAATGAATAACAGATCTCTCTCGAAACTCCTGCTCTGTGCAGGAATCCCTCTGTTCATTCTGGTCAGTTTGACAATCACACCGCTGCTGACCCTCGCATTTGGACAGGAAATAATGATTAAGACAAGACCTGTGGATCCGCGGGACGTATTCCGGGGAGATCATGTAGTCCTGAGCTATGATATCAATGAGATCACCATCGATAAGGCACCGGCAGTATTCAAGGATGAGGACCAGTGGCAAGGGCTGTATCGGAAATCCCTATATGTGGTCCTTAAAAAGGAAGGGGATTATTATACAGTTGATTCCGCAGTTTTTGATAAGCCAAAGGAAGGCATCTATCTTAAAGCTTATTACCAGTCCCCTGTTTGGGATCAAGGAGCGGTGTATCAAGGGGATCAGAACATTACCGGTATCCAGGTGACCTACAATCTGGACCAGTTTTTCGTGCCTGAAAATACAGGCATGTCTTTGGAATTACTGTCCCAGCGTGGTCAACTCAATGCATGGGTCAAGGTTTGGAACGGTTATTCAACGCTGGTGGAGATCAAGCCCTGATGCTGTATCATAGAATTATCCAAGCGGCTCTGTCCTTATGGAACAGAGCCGCTTTCATTCACTCCGAGGCTAAAGCGGAAAGAAAATCGGAATGAAATGATGTCATATGGAAATAGTCAATAATTTGTCAACATGATGACGGATTTCAGTGTTATATTTATAGATATGCCCGATGAAATTCAAAACTGAACAGGTACAGTCGGGCAAAGGTCTTATGTTTTTTTGAGGAGTCCATGAATGAGAAATGATACAGGCCATAGGGCCAATACGTTTAGAAATAAAATCAGAAAGCGAAGCAGTTGGAACATCATTCTCATTTACAACCTGATTACGGTGTCTATCATAGCGGCTTTCTATCCCCTCATTCCGTCTCTGCTGAACTATCCCCCGAATAATGAGGAAGTAAGCGCAAGTCTCGGAACCAGTAATATAAGCCAATACATAACCATCACAGGGATTACCGTCATCCTGGGTACTTTGATTCTCCTGTGGTTTTTTAGAGGGATTGACAAATGGCACACTCTAGATCCCGATGACCCTCAAAACGCCGATAAGATTTTCAATATCCGTATCAAATGCCTGAATTTACCCAGTTTTATTTTTCTGCTTCAGATATTGATCATGATGATTCCGCTCTCCATTCTGCTCTTTACCGTTGCCACTATAAACCGGATCACCTATCTGGCGCCAGCCAAGATCATACTGATGGTCACCTCTTTCTTCACTCTGGCGGCAGTCATCACCCATACCTTCGCAAAGGAAAGTTTCAAGAATATCCTGATACAGACGTATTCAAATCAGGAGCAGGAAGGATTGAAACTGAGTTTGAGCAAGAAAATATTCCTTCAGGTGCTTCCATTGTTGATCATTGCAATTCTCTACACCAGTCTGATTGGGTACTCCAGACTGATAAATGAAAAAGGGGACCTGATTTATGCGATTATCAATGCTCAATTGCATGAGTCTGCAGCGGGAACTGCACAGATTTCGAATTTTGACGATGCGTTCAGAACCCTTCAAAGCGTCCGGTTGGAGAATATGGACTTCTACTATATCGCGAAATCACCTGAAGGCATTATAAAGACATCAAACGGCTCGGCCCTCGGAGGCTATCTGACGTACTTCATCGATCATCCGTACAAATCCGACCGCCTCTATGACATCAATTCCGAGATTCAGGGTGTCATAAGGGAAGTCCAGACAGATAGCGGGATATGGAAAGTCGGAATCGTATTCCATGTCGTTTCAACCAGTGCTGTTGAGTTCTTTGTCATCGGATTTCTGATCATTCTTATCCTGAGTATTTTCGTTCTGTACTACTTTTCAAAATCACTTTCCCGAGATATATCTCAGGTTGCCGAAAAACTGGTTGATATTGCCGAAGGTGAATATGCGGATTTCAATAGAAAGATACCCGTCACATCCAATGATGAAATCGGAGATCTGGTTGTTGCATTCAATAAGGTTTTAAAACGTGAGAAGGAACATCTGGAGTATATTGAAGCAAAGCACGAGTTCAAGATGGAGCAGGAACGACTGGCTTCGTTGGGTCAACTGATGAGCGGCATTGCGCATAACATGCGCACGCCGATCATGTCGTTGTCTGGAGGGATTGAAGGGCTTAGGGATTTGGTGAAGGAGGCGGAAGCATCCATCGGAGATCCGGACGTGACGAAAGAGGATCATCATGAAATCTCCAGTGAAATGATAGCGTGGATTGAAAAGATGAAAATCCATTGCTCATATATGTCCGATATCATCACAGCAATACGGGGTCAGGCAATGCAGGCCTCCAACGATCGTTACTTAAGCTTCACCCTTGACGAAATCGGGAAGCGCATTCAGGTTCTATTGTCCCACGAGCTAAAAAAGCATCGATGCACATTACAAATCGATTTATCAGCAGGTTATGGTGCACGCATTCGCGGCGACTTAAGTGTGATGGTACAGATTCTCAGCAATCTCATTCTCAATGCAGCTGAAGCATATGATGGGAAGGGCGGATTCATCAGGGTGAAGGCGCTGCTGGATCAGGGCAAAGTTCTTCTGACAGTCAGTGATCAGGCAATGGGGATCTCAAACATTGTCAAAGACAAGCTCTTCAACGAGATGGTCACAACCAAAGGGAAGAACGGCACCGGATTGGGGCTGTATATGTCCAGTTCAAACGTAAAGGAACGACTTGGCGGGAAAATGTGGTTTGAATCCGAAACAAACTGCGGGACAACATTTTTTATTCACGTGCCCATTCTTGGAACGGATACCCGGCATAATGGAGATTCACGCAGTTGAACCAAGCAGCGAAAAATTTTCTCTGGATTCCACGAAGTGGTTTCGGTTCCGCTTCATGGGTATGAGTAGAGATAAGCACTAATCAGGAGGCTGCCATGAAGATCATTGAAAACCCACCAAACCAGGGCATGGAAACTGCTGAATTTGCCACATTCATTCACCGGCACAATATTAGGATCATGAAAATCGTGTTGGCGATCTTTATTGTTCTTGACGTTGTATTCTTCCTCTATTTAGGGGCGAATCCAGGCGGCTTTTTGAATGAACAGTTCAGATGGCTGATCCCCACGGTCCTTGCAGGTGCATTTGCTTTAGGCGCATGGATCATCCTGAAGGGGGATGAATCAACGTCTGCTAAGGAGTATGTGTTCATCATCCTCATTCTGGGATCACGCCTGTTCTATGGCAGCTACATGGGTTTTCAGACAAGCATTACCGCTGTATACGTGGGACTCATGCTGCTTTTGGGAACTCTCTTCTATTTTGAAAGGCGGATAATCCATTCACTCTTATTTTTACAGATGGTACTGCACATTCTGGCACTGCTTGGAGTCCTTGGAAACGAAACCTTCATCACGCTTCTGATAACGGATGTTTTTGCTGCGACTACAGTGGCTTTGAGCCTTGAACGGTATAGAAAAAGGCTGCAGGCTCATTTGATGAACCGGAGCGTTCTGGAAAAAAATGAGGAGCTCAAAAGGGCCCATAAGGAGATAACCCGGAGCAATCTTCGGATAGACGCCCAGCTCAAACGGACCCGCGAAGCTGAGGCCCTCATGAAAGGACTTTTGGAAAACACAGATGCAGCCCTGGTCCTGTTGGATATGTCAGGGGATCTTAAATATTATAACGACGGTCTCCGAAAAATAAGTGGATATGGTTTTGAACAGATTGATGAAAAGTCGATCTCACAGATCATTGAAGAAGAAGATCTGGAGAAGTTCGAAAAGGCAATAATTGGAATATCTGCAAACAAAGAATCTGCAATACTTCCATGCATAGATTTCAGGCACCTGGACGGCAGTTTTCGGAAAGCACGGATCAAGTTCCATTACATTGATATCGAAAGTGATGGATATATCCTTGTCAATATCATGGATATCACAGATGAAATGAAGCAGAAGAACCAGGTGGAACAGCTCTCAAAGATGAAGGATGTTGTGCTTGCCATCAATCACAGGCTTTCCAAGGATGTGAATCTTGATTCTTTCTTCGATTATATCCTTAGCCGGGTACGGGAGGTGATACCTCATGCGGATCTGGGCTGCATCATGCTCCTGGATGAAGAGGGAGTCCTTACGATGGCATCCAGTTTTGGCTACAATCAGGAGGAAAGTCATAACTTCCGTCTGCCGCTGAATGAATCATTCCTTTACCATGTCACTGGCGGCGATTATAGTCAAACTGTCATAATCAATGATATACAGTCCCTGCTGAATGCGGATTATGTTGATATAATGGATAACAAGGAACACTATGTGGTTCAATCGTCCATTAGCGGGCCCATTATCAAGGAAGGTCGTCTTTATGGATTGATCAATATTGATTCACGGGATAACAACGTCTATACGGAGAATGACATCACTATCATGGAGTACCTGCGGGAACAGCTTGGTCTGGCTCTATCCCACAGGGAAATGTTCAGGCAGTATGCGTACCTGTCCAAGCATGATCAGCTTACGGGTTTTCTCAACCGATGGTATTTACAGGAAATTGAAGAGGAGCATGCGCCAAGATGGCGCCGTTACGGGACTGAAGTACTGATTGCTGCGATGGATCTAAATGATCTGAAGCAGGTGAATGACCGTTTGGGACATTATGAAGGGGACACCTACATCCGATTTTTCAGTGCTACCATCCAGAAGATTTTCCGTGCAACTGATGTGCTCATCCGACTGGGTGGAGATGAATTTGTATGTGTTTTCTTCCATATGACTGAGGCTGATCTGGCCGCTAAATTGGATGAGGTGAACAGGTTGCTTGCCGAAAGTGATCTTCAGCTAAGGGTTCCGGACCTTCATTTGGGATTTGGTTATGGAATTGTCCGGTTCGGCGATATGGGATTCAGCATCGAGGAACTGCTGAAGATAGCAGATGCTCGAATGTATGTTCATAAGGCGGCCATGAAGAAGCAAATGAGCCGGCTTGTACAGGATGCAATCATCATATGAAGTGAACCTTTGCTTCGGGTGGAGTTTCTACTCCATCCGAAGCTTAGTTGAACGGATCCAGGGCCTTTACAGTTCTCCACTCGCCGCTTATAGAAGCGGGAGTCTTAGAACTGTTAGGCATCGGATGAACGTACCTGGCCGGAAAGCAGAAGCTTTCCGGCCAGGTACGTTCTGTTCATTCATGAGGCATCATCCGAAAACCGATTCAGCAATCGCTCTACCTTTTCATGCACCTCATTCATCTGGACGGGTTTGGTTACATAATCATCCATACCGGCTGCAATGACTTTTTCCCTGTCGCCCTTGAGTGCATATGCAGTCATTGCAATGATTGGGATGCGTGCACCAGGAGCCTCCCGGCTTCTGATTGCTGCTGTTGTTTCAAACCCATTAAGTTCAGGCATGCTGACATCCATCATGATCAGATCGAAGGTGTTTTCCTTAATTGCTTCAATGGCAAGAAGCCCGTTTGATACGGTTGTCACGGAGTATCCTCTTTGCTCGAGAATGATTCGCATCAGCGACTGGCTGATTTCATCGTCTTCAGCAACAAGGATCCTTATATTGGGGTGCCGTTCTGAGCTTTCCTCCTTGAGGATTGCCGGGCTTTGTGACAGTGATCCGGACTCAAGGGGGATATCAAAATAGAATCGGCTGCCTATCCCTGGTTCGCTTTCAACATGAAGTGCGCCATCCATAAGTTCCACCAGCTGCCGTGAGATTGACAGCCCTAATCCGCTTCCCACTCCTGCACGAATCGACGTACTGTCGAATTGTGTGAAATCCTGGAAAATCTGATCCTGTTTATCATGTGCGATTCCAATACCGGTATCCTGAACCATGAAACGATACATAGGAAACTCCAATTCCGAGGGAGTGGACAGAACCTTCAGGGTTATGATTCCCTTGTCAGTGAATTTAATGGCGTTGGTAATCAGGTTGCTCAGCACCTGACGAATCCGTACGCTGTCACCGGATACAATCTGAGGGATATCGGCTTCCACATCGGATTCAAGGATCAGTCCCTTCTGAGAAGCACTGATTCGAAACAGGTCAGCGATCTCTGTGATCAGTTCATGAAGGTTGAAGGGTTCCTGGCTTATTCCCAGTTTCCCGGCTTCGATCTTGGAATAATCGAGAATATCGTTGATAACCCGTAGGAGCGAATGTGCGGAGGCTCGTACCGTATCAAGGTATTTTCTTTGTGTCGGTGCCAATTCCGTTTGTAAGACAAGGTCGGTCATACCGATAAGTCCATTCATCGGCGTACGGATTTCATGGCTCATATTTGCCAGAAAACGCCCTTTTGCAAGGCTTGCCTGCTCAGCGGCAGCTCTGGCGGTTTCAAGTTCTCCTTCAAATCGTTTTCGGATCCGAAGATTGTTCTTCAGCAGCAGCACCATGAGAGTCAGAACCAGCACACACAGGCTCAGAACGATAAAAGCGGTCACCATGACCAGCATTCGGTTGGAGTCATAAAATGATTTGAATGCAAAGGTGTTGTTGATTACCTTGCTCCCTGGCGGAAGTTCCAATGTGCTGATTCCATAGCGCTTGATTTCTTTAAGATCGAACATATATTGATTAGGACTTTTTCGGATGACCGGTAATGCAGATGGCGATGCACCATCCAATATTTTTCCAATCATGGCGCCGGCGGCCTTTCCCTGATTGAAGCCGCTGGTAAGCATGCCGCCCATCAGGCCTTTTCCCAGGTAAAAGTCCCACACGCCAAATATAGGAACGGAAGAATCCGCCGAGATCAAGCGGATACTGTCATCATACGAATAACTGTTGTTTGATTTGTCGCGATTGAAGGACATCAGCAGGATAAAGGTATCTTTAGGAAGTATTTTAACCATGCTCTGGATGTCCGACATATTGACATTTTCCCAAAAGTCAAATGTAAGGCGATCCTTATAGAGGCCAATGATATTCTCGATGTTACGGTGGTTGGCCTTCCCTGTCAGGGTCGTGTCATTGATGACGATGACGCGTTTTGCTTCCGGTATCATATCCAGAGCCGCATCAAGGGTATCATTCAGGTCGTAGGCTTCCACAACTCCAGTATACCAGGGGCTGCCTCCAATCATTGAGTCTTCATAATAATTAACGCCGCTGAAAACAACGGGGGTATCTGGAAACAGTGAATCATGATATGTCGTAAGGAACTTGAAAGCATCATCATCAGCAGCTAAAATCGCATCAAACCGCTTGTTGACATATTTTTTTATCAGTGACTGGTTGGCATGTTGAACGTTAACCGGATCCGGATTCCTTTTCACATCCATGAATTCATAAGTCAGGTCAATATGATCAAGCCGGTCTGATAATGCATCTCTAAGGCCAAGGTCAATATCATCCTCCCACTGCATGCCCTTGTGATAAGAATTCAGTACAAGAATCTGTTTCTTTGAAGTCCCTGAGTAATTGATGATCTCACTACCCGGCGGCAGCTGATCCGTTCGGATTCCGTATTGCTTCAGCTTCAGATCATCGAAGGCATAGTGGTTGGTCTCCTCAGTAACAATCGGTATTGATGAAGGCGACGCGCCGTTCAATATCCTGAGAGCAATATTCGCAGCGGTTTCACCCTGATAAAAACCACTTGTAAGCATTCCGCCGACAATACCGGATCCCAGATGAAAATCCCAGACGCCATATATGGGAACACTGCTGTTCGCTGCCAATCCGGCTATGCTTTCAGAATATGAGTAATTGGTTCCTTCAGCATCGCGGGCATAGACCAGCATCATCAGGATCGAATCCTTCGGAAGTGTCTGAACCTTCCTTTCCAGCTCGCCTAGGTTTCGGCCCATAACCTGTTCAAACGTGAAGCGGCTCCCAAACTGATCCATCGTTTCCTGCAGCACTTTCATTACAGCCTGACCAGAGAGCGTTGTGTCATTGACGTAGTATATTTTTTTTATACCGGGATGCAGTCGGACAGCGGTTTCCAACGTGCTGCGGATATCGTAGCCTTCGACAACTCCGGCAAATTCGGGATGTCCCTTCAATGTTGACGGATCAAGATAATTGACTCCGCAGAATACGACCGGCGTTCCTGGAAACATCTCCTGGCTGTGCTGAAAAAGGAATGTATAGGCCGCATCATCCGCCGAAAGGATCAGGTCGAAGCGTGTTTCTCTGTATTTGGACCGGTAAACCTCCAGAAGCTTGTCAAGATAAGCGGGATCCGAGATTCTCTGAGTGTCCATATATTCCACACGCATGCTGAAATCAGGATTCTCCATAGGCAATACGGATTGAATACCGGTCAGAATGTCATCGCTCCATTTATAGCCCTCGTGATAGGAACTGATGTACAATACGGATTTTTTTTCAAACGTCTCAGAGTAAGATTCGGGAATCTGAGCCAGGCAGAATATCATAAGGGTCATTACCACGAATAGTCGTTTGGCGATAGGCATGAGGGTTCTCCTGACGATAAGGATTCAACATTGCAATACAGCAAGTCTTGCTGTTATACCCTGAATCAGAAGTGTTTAATCGCTAAATTTGATTCGGGAATTGATCAGCAGGCTCCGATGACAGCGGTTTCCTGCATACTCTTGCTGTATTCCCATACCTCTGTTACGATAGTCTTACCGCAGCTGGATATCAAATCGAGCAGGAGGCATGGGCTGTGTTCAAAACAAAGGATTACCTGATTTTCATACTCGCTGTGACATTAGCGAATCGTATTGCCATCAATCTTTTCATGCCGGGATTCACCACATCGCTGTCTGTCATCGTGTTGGGATTATTCCTCTATATCTATCAGAAAATCAATCCATTGATAGTCATCCCGGCCTCCGGACTGGTTGCGGCCCTATTCAGGGGAATCATAGAATATCCGCTTTATGGGAGTGTTGAAGGAACTCTGAGAACCGTTGCCCCTGACTTTATCTTCATGGTCATATACGCACTGATTTATTGGACGTTTTCACACATTCCCGGCAAACATAGCATTTTACGATTTTCATTCACGATTTTCATATGCGATTTCATTTCTGATTTACTGGAAATCATGATTCGGATCGGCATTCAGGGACTAGAAGCACCTGTCGTCCGGACACTGCTGATTGTAGCCCTGTCCAGAACCGTATTGGCTCTGATCCTGATTACAATCTACCAGTATCAGAAAACCTTGATTACTCAGGAGGAACATGAAACACGCTATAGAGATCTGCTGCTCCAAACAGCCAGTTTCAAGACAGAGCTTTACTTCATGAATAAGAACCTTGTGGAGATTGAGGATGTCATGAAGAAATCCTTTGAGATATATAATAGGATCAACGAAGGCCGGATCACAGAAAATCTGAAGGATATGGCATTGGATATCGCCAAGGATGTTCATGAAATCAAGAAGGATTATTTGCGTCGAATCAAGGGAATGGAGGCATTTGCTGAGTTTGGCAGCGGCAGCGGGGAAATGCGTATGACTGATCTGACAGAGATCATCCGGGCTGATTCCCAGTCTCTCATTGATAAGGAAGGGTTTGATATAGACCTTTCCATAAATGTTGAAATGGATATCATCATCAAAGAGCATTACTTTCTGACAACGATCATCAAAAATCTCCTGAATAACAGCATAGAAAGCATCGGCAAGAAAAAGGCGGGATATATCCGCTGTACAATCGAGCATATTAAAAACAAGATCATCATAACAGTACGGGACAATGGAGAGGGCATTCGGCCTGATGACCTGGCTGTTATCTTCAAACCGGGATACAGCAGCCGTTTTGATGATGTGACAGGCGATATCAACAGAGGCTTGGGCCTGACACTGGTGAAGGATTTAGTGGAGAATTATTTCAGAGGATCAATCACGGTGGATTCCAAGGTGGATGAAGGGTCCCGATTCACCATAAAGATTCAGGAAGAATCCTTGACGAGGTGGAATCAATGAGATTTTATATTGTAGATGATGACGCGGCTATGATACGGATTTTAACAAAGCAGGTCGAGATGAGTGAAGCAGGGGATGTGGTGGGTTTTGCCGATGACGGAGCAGCCGCATTGAGAGAGATTCTGTTGGGGAATGTGGACATTGTCCTGGTAGATCTTCTCATGCCAAAACTGGACGGGATCAATCTGGTCAAGGAAATCAGGAAAATACGGCCTCATATCTGTTTCATCATGGTGTCCCAGGTCTCTGATGACGAGCTGGTATCCAATGCATACCGCGCTGGAATAGATTTTTTCGTCAGTAAGCCGATCAACAGGCTGGAACTTGAAACAGTTATACGTCAGGTCGTTGAGAAAATCGAACTAAAAAAAATGCTTAGTCAGATTCAGGGTGTTTTCGGAGATCGGAAAGTGTCACCTGAGCCCCGCCAGGACATAGACAAGAATGTTAAACGGATTCTGGGTGCGATCGGAATGCTGGGCGAAAAGGGAACACATGAGATTGCCCGGTTGGTCTCTTATCTGGTGAATAGGAAATATTCTTATGGAGAAATTGAATTCGCAGCCTATTGCAATGAAATCGGTGAAAAACCCGTCATCGTTAAACAAAGGATTCGACGGGCTGCAAAAAAGGGTCTTACTACTTTAGCTCACATAGGGATAGAGGATACAGGCAATGAGTACTTTCAAAGCTATGCTAATGTCCTCTACGACTATGAGGATATAAAAGCAGAGATAGACTTCATACGCGGGAAAAAGGATATCGGAGGGAAAGTCAATATCGACAAGTTCATCGAGGGATTGCTGCTGCAACTCACTTCTTAAGTATTAATCATCCAGATTCCTAAATATTTATTCGAGCCGGTTGAAATTTGCTGAACCGGTTCGATTTTTTTTGAAATCGAACATTAGAATTCTAAGTAGCATCTGACGTTGACGAAAGGAGGCTTCATGAAACACCGAATTGAAGAGCTGGCAAAAGCGTTCGTTGCAATTCCCAGTCATACGAACACCGTCATGGAAAAAAGCCTGGAACCGTTTTTTCAGAAATGGTTTGATGAAACGCCCTATTTCACGGAAAATCCAGAGCATCGGGGCTTCTTCAAAATTACCGATGATCATCTTGACCGTTCGGTGATGTGGGCATTAGTGAAAGGAAAAGGGGAAAGTACCGTCGTTCTGGTTCATCATGGGGATACCGCGGATATCCTTGATTTTGGACAACTTGGTGAGGCTGCCTATGATGTGGATGCAATAACTTTAAAAATACGGGAGCATATCGAATCAGGCAGATTGGAAGTCACTGAAGAACAATATCAGGACGCTCTCAGCGGCAAGTGGCTGTTCGGTAGAGGCCTGTGTGACATGAAGGGCGGAGGCGCCATTGAAATGGCCCTCATGGAAAAGGTTTCCGAGGATCCGGATTTTTCCGGAAACCTGCTGCTGCTGTCCCTGCCGGATGAAGAAAACCTGTCTGCCGGGATGCGGGGAGCCGTTCCACTGCTCTTGGACCTGAAGGTGAGATTCGGACTGGAGTATGCTCTATTGATCAACGCAGAACCCCATGACCGAGAATATCCTGATGTGGGAACGCTCTATCAGGGCTCGGTCGGCAAATTGATGCCGCTGGTGTATGTAAAGGGCAAGGCGGCTCATGTCGGTCAGGTTTTCAACGGATTCAATCCCAATTTACTGTTGGCCGAAATCATCAGGAAAACCGAAATGAATCCTGCCTTCATGGAAACCGCAGGTGCAGAATCGACCTTGCCCCCGGTATGGCTTTACATGAAAGACAGGAAAACGTGTTATGACGTGTCCCTTCCTCTCGCCACTGCGGGATACATGAGCATCCTAACATTCAACAGGACTCCGGAAGCATATTTGACTCTGCTGAAAAAACACTGCCGAAAGGCCTTTGAAGATGTGATAGACTCGATGAACACCTGCTTTAAGGCATACACCGAGAATCTGGGTATTCCATTCTACAGGCTGCCCTGGGTACCTCAGGTGCTGCTCTTTGAAGAACTTGTCAAACAAACTGGTGATCGTGTTGGGCAACCCTTCACCCTTGCTTACCAGAAAAAAATCGCAGAACTGAAGCTTCAGATTTCCAGGAATGAAATTGATATGGCAGAGGCCAGCTACGGAATGATTGAGCTGACTCTTGAGTATTCTGGAATCAGTGAACCGGTAGTAGTGATTGCACTGTCTCCTCCCTACTACCCAAGCGTGAATAATGATCTTGCCCACTTGCGGGAAGTACTGCTGGACTTCGGAAAAACCCAGTGGAACCAGTCGTACCAGGTTCGGGACTACTTCTTTGGTATCAGTGATCTCAGCTATGCACTTTACAATTTCAACGATGGAATCATGGCGTACACTCAGGAGAACATGCCTCTATGGGGAGACATTTACCAAATTCCCTTGGGATCCATACGGGAACTTTCCATTCCCGTAGTGAACATCGGACCCTGGGGAAAGGATTTTCACAAGATCACTGAGCGGGTTTATGAAGATGACCTTTACATGAAGACACCAGCCCTTATCTATAGGGCAATACAATGGGCGACAGGAGATTAGCATCCCAGCGGAGCTTTCCGATGCCTAACAGTTCTAAGACTCCCGCTTCTAAAGCAGGAGTGGAGAACTGTAGAGGCCCTGGATCAGTTAAACTAAGCAAGATAAACTTCATTGCCCCGACTGGGGTACAGTGATCAAGGGGAGGAACAATTATGGATTTTGCAGCACTTACAGGCCAACTGGCAGGTTTGATCTGGAGTAAGGGTTTGATATATCTATGTCTGGGAGCCGGGATTTATTTTTCAATCATTTTCCGCTTTCCGCAGGTAAGGCTCATTAAGGACATGGTGAAGCAGTTATTCAGTGGCGGCAGCTCCGCGAACGGTGTTTCATCCTTCCAAGGCTTTGCAATGGCTCTTGGGGGCAGGGTAGGCACCGGCAACATAGCAGGTGTTGCCACGGCGATTTTTTATGGCGGCCCTGGTGCAATATTCTGGATGTGGGTCATTGCATTTCTGGGAGCAGGGTCTGCTTATGCAGAATCTGCATTGGCACAGGTTTGGAAGGAAGAGATTGATGGATCCTACCGGGGAGGTCCGGCGTATTATATTGAAAAGGGTCTTAAGAACAAGCCCCTGGCAATTGTATTTGCCATAGCGACTATCATTGCATGCGGTTTTACCGGGCCCGGCGTGCAGGCTTTCAATATCGCGGATTCAGCAAAAAATGCTTTCGGTATCGATCCCATGGTCATGGGTGTGTTTGTTGCAGGTCTCTTCGCATTCGTAATTTTCGGCGGAGTAAAACGGATCGGCAAGTTCGCTGAAACGGTAGTGCCGTTCATGTCCATCGGTTATATCCTTCTGGCAATTGTCATTCTCATGATAAACTTCACCAAAATTCCGGAGATGTTCGGTCTGATATTCAGCAGTGCCTTCAACACCAATGCAGCATTTGGAGCAGTTTTCGGCAACGCTGTCATGTGGGGTGTGAAACGCGGGATATATTCCAACGAAGCAGGTCAGGGAACCGGGGCTCAAGCAGCCGGTGCAGCGGAAGTATCTCATCCTGCCAAACAGGGTCTGGTACAGGCATTCTCAGTCTACGTAGATACACTGTTTGTCTGCTCGGCAACAGCAATCATGATCCTATCCACTGGGACCTATAACGTGGCTGATCCATCTGGCGGGTTTCTTGTTGAGAATCTGCCCGGTGTAGGCGTTGGCAGTGCATTTACTCAGGCAGCCATTGATACGATGTTTCCTGGGTTCGGCGGCCCGTTCATCGCTGTCGCGCTGTTCTTCTTCGCCTTCACAACCTTGCTGGCCTTCGGATTCTATGCGGATTCCAATGTGGCTTACCTGTTCAAGAACAACCGGAATTTCAAAGCCATCACCCAGGTGGTGCGTGTCATGCTTGTACTGATGACGTTCCTTGGAACCATCCGAACCTCCGATGTTGCCTGGAACCTCGCGGATATTGGCGTTGGGATGATGGCCTGGATGAATATCATTGTCATCATCATACTGACAAAACCGGCTCTTGCTACACTGAAGGACTATGAAGCACAAAAGAAAATGGGGCTGGATCCGGTATTCATTCCTGAGCGCTGCGGCATCAAAGGTGCAGAACTCTGGCATGAAATCGGACAAAGGAGTTATTCAAAAGAACTCGAAGCATTAGCTGCCAAGGAACACAAGACCGCATAAGCCATTGAAAAGCACATGAAAAAGGGAAGGTTCAACCTGCCACAGGTTTTGAACCTTCCCTTTACGTTATGCATCATGGAGCCTGACACTGCTATCGCTTGCTTAATGCTGCTTTTTTTGCATTGAACTCTTCGTCGTTGATTTCTCCCCGGGCAAATCGTTCATTCAGAATCATCATGGCGCTATCGTCCACTGTCGGTGCACTCTTGTGTCCGATCTGAAGATAACGTATCAGGGCGATGAGCCCAAGAATCACTAGCGCCAGCAGCAAAAGCATGAAGAGGATCATCAGGAAGCTGCCAACGCCGCCGCCCATTATTCCGTATGCACCCCGTTCAAATCCATATCGCATCATAAAATCCACCTGCTTTCTGCAACATCCTGTTGCATATGATAAGACCCATATCCGACACCGTAATGCTCTTCATTAAATCATATCAAAAGATTGTGACGAAACTGTGTAGAAAAATCAATATTTGACATTTCCATCGTCTCATAGGTATGATTGAATCAGGAATCAAACAAATAATGAGGTGACGACTGTGAGACTACTGATCATCGGGAACGGAATAGCAGCTTTGTCTGCTGCTGAGAACTTCAGGAAGCACAACAGGGATACGGAAATTCTTATGCTGAGCGAGGATGCTTACCTTACATATTACCGTCTAAAGCTGTCACATTTTCTCGGCAAGCCGGATTTCAAGGTTGATGAACTAATTGTAAAGGATGAAGCATGGTACCGGGATAAGGCCATAGAAGTAAAACTTCATACCCGTGTTGAACGGATCGACTTTACGAAAAAAGAGGTGATCACCGCGCAGGGTGAAATCTTTGCATACGATCAGCTGCTGCTTGCAAACGGTGCCCATCCGTTCGTACCTCCGATCAAAGGCTCGGAGAAGAAGGGTGTTTTTGCGCTGCGGAGCCTGGATGACCTTAAGGCAATTCTGGATTACATTAAAGACAGGGAGCGTGTTACTGTAATCGGCGGTGGTCTGCTCGGGCTCGAGGGAGCGCATGGTCTGATCGAACAGGGTAAAAAAGTGACGGTTCTGGAATTCTTCAAGTATCTTCTTCCCAGGCAGCTGGATCAGGAAATGGCGCAGGTGGTTCAGGACCAGCTGGCGAAGGAGGGAATGGACTTCATCCTTGGCTGCGGCTGTGAGGAAATTCTGGGGACCTCCTCAGTAACAGGATTACGGCTTGGCGACGGTCGGGAAATAAAAACCGATGCCGTGATTTTTTCTGCCGGTGTCCGACCCAATTCGGAGATCTACATGAACAGCCCTCTGGCAGTCGGTAAGGGTGTTCTTGTCAATGAGCGTATGCAGACCAATATCCCTGATGTTTATGCCGCAGGCGATGTTGTCGAATACCAGGGAACCGTGTTCGGATTATGGACCGCTTCCAATGAGCAGGGGAAAATCGCCGGTTTCAACCTGGCTGGTCAGGATCTCACATACTTGGCTCCCCAACTGGTTACAACAATGAATATCGGCGAGGTCAAGCTGTTTTCTGCCGGAGACGTATCCGAGCCGGATTCAGTTATCACCTTCAGGGATGAAAAGACATTCCACCGTATTTTTGTTAAGGCAGGATCCGTTGTCGGTGCAGCCCTGACAGGGGATTTGTCCCTGATGATCAAGGCAAAGAATCTTGTGTCCCAGAAGAAAGAGGTCCCGACATCCGACGAGGACGGGGACTTGTTTAAGGAGCTTATGAAGTAAAACCTCGGTGAATGAAGTGAACCTTGCTTCGGGTGGAGTTTCTACTCCATCCGAAGCTTAGTTGAACGGATCCAGGGCCTTTACAGTTCTCCACTCACCGCTTATAGAAGCGGGAGTCTTAGAACTGTTAGGCATCGGATAAAGCATAAAGGGAGAGATTGCCGCGCGGCAATCTCTCCCTTCACATATGATGAAGGATTCTTATCGTACAAAATTCATAAACACTTTGTTTTCCTTTTCCGGGGCGACAACCTGACCCTTGCCATTCTCAACCAGCTTCAGCAGCCAAGCCATGTTCTTGCCCAATATTCGCATGATCTGAACACCTTCTTCATCCTGACACGCTTCTCCGGGCTTGGCACCGTGGATCACGTTCCAGTAATTAGATGTGGGGACCAGCATTTCTGAGTAGAGCACGTAGTGGTTCATCTGATCGAAGGTCGTGACACCACCGGATCTTCTCACCGCTACTACGGTTGCCCCCACCTTATGGCGGAACAGACTTCCGTTGGCTCCGGCAACATAAAAGGCCCTGTCAAGGAACGCCTTCATGCTGGCTCCGATGGAGGAGTAGTGAACCGGCGAGCCAAGCAGGATCCCGTCAGCGTTCTTCATTTTCTGGATCCATTCATTGACGTGATCGCCAGGGAGCACGCACTTCTCGTTCTTATTCCGGGCACACTGCCCACAGGCAGTGCATCCGCGGATTTCATGATTCCCCACATGGAGAATCTCAACATCGATGCCTTCCTTCTGAAGTTCGGCAGCTGCGGTTTTCAGGGCGAAATATGTGTTTCCTTCTTCTTTTGGACTTCCGTTGATTGCGAGGACTTTCATTTTATGGTCTCCTTGTGATGGTTTGAGTTCAATTCCGGATGCTGATTACAATATAACAAAATTCGACAAATCCGTCTTTGTAAATTTCGATATTTGTATGGTTGAAATCGGGGTATAGATGAACAGAGGAGGTACTGACATGGAATCAATTGAGGAGAAGATCCTGCACACCTATCAGTCCCTGGACCGGCGGCTCTTTCTGGATGAATGGAAAGAGCTGGCGGGATTGGACGGTCCGCTCCCGATCGGATATGGGCAGACTATTTCACAGCCGACGCTGGTTCTGAAAATGACACTTGCCCTGAAACCATTTCAAGGATGCCGTGTGCTGGAAATCGGCACTGGCTCCGGATATCAGACTGTATTGCTGACGAGCTTCGCTAAGGCGGTCTATACAGTTGAAAGATTGGAACCATTGTATTCCGATGCAAAAAAGCGGCTGAAAGCCATGGGAATAAGACATGTTCATTTCAATCTGGGCGATGGATGGCAGGGTTGGCCGGAACATGCACCTTATGACCGTATAATCGTGACAGCAGCGGCCTCCGAAATACCGGAAGCTTTAATAGATCAGTTGGCAGTTCCCGGAATCATGGTCATACCGATCGGTGATGAATTCGAAATTCAGCGACTGCTGCGGGTTGAGAAGGATGAAAACGGGAACGTGCAGAATGAAGTGTTGGATTACGTCCGTTTTGTCCCATTGGTGAGGGGTTTGTAATGTCGCGAAAGATAATGACTTGAAATTCAAAACCGGGAGGCGCTATGTTCGAATTGAACAGGGAAGAATCAGAAGTGATCACCATCATTGTCATGGGTGTGGGCGGTGGAGGGAACAATGCGGTTAACCGCATGATTGATGAAGGGATCACTGGTGTGGAGTTCATTGTCATCAATACGGATGAGGATGTGCCCCATTCAACAAAAGCTGAAAAACGAATTCAGATTGGAGAAAGGCTTACACACGGACTAGGCGCAGGAGCAAATCCGCAGGTCGGTTTTGCAGCCGCCACTGAGAGCCAGGACGCGATAAGAGAGGCTATTGAAGGCTGTGATCTGCTGCTCCTGACTGCTGGAATGGGCGGGGGCACAGGCACTGGAGCAACCCCTGTTGTGGCACGTCTGGCAAAAGAGATGGGGATACTTGTCGTTGCAATTGTTACGAAGCCGTTTCGTTTTGAGGGCAGAGCGCGAATGAAGCAGGCACAGGAGGGGATTGATAAGCTAAGGCAATATACGGATGCATTGATTGTAGTGGAAAACGACAAGCTGATCAGTGTTTCAGAGCCTGGCACTACTCTTGATAATGCTTTTAAGATGGCTGATGATGTTTTACGGCAAGGGATACAGGGAATCACGGACCTGATCACCCACCATGGAATCATCAATGTCGATTTTGCCGATGTGCGAACGATCCTGACCTACAGCGGTTTTGCATATGTGAGCGTGGGTAAGGGTAAAGGTGAAGACGCTGCAGTGGATGCGGCTGAGCAAGCGATTCATTCACCGTTATTGGAAACGCCTCTCAATCGATGCAAAGGGATCATCGGTAATGTAACCGGAGGTGAAAACCTTACTCTCAGCGATTACAACCTGGTCGCTCAGATAATCAGCCGGGTTGTGGATGAGGAATCAAATGTCATCATCGGTTATGTGATCGATCCGAAACTCAAATCAGAGGTGAAGGTAACCATTATCGCAACAGGACTTGATTGAACGGAGGTGCACTATGCTGAAAGTTATCGCTAACATTCATGTTGTTCCGGAATGTCTTGATGAGGTTTTGCCGATTCAGCAGGAGGCCGTGAAGATCACACTTACGGAGCCCGGCTGCCTGGAGTATGTTCTTTATCAGAACCTGGAAACCCCGAACATACTGACATTCGTATCAACATGGGCCACCGACAGGGATTTTGAGATACATGCACAATCGCCCTATCTTCGGGAAAAAGGCGAGAGGCTGGCTGGTATGATCCTTTCAAAGGAAATCAGTTTTTTACGGCCGCTGTAGTCAATCGATGCATAATGCTGCTTGAACGAATCACTCCAAAAGGAGTGATTTTTTCATTTGAGCAGCAGAAATGATGATAATCGAGCAAAACCACATGATAATCAATATCAAATAGAGTTCTTAAGTATTATAATTGTACTAAGGAAAGTATTTCATCCAATGGTCAGGCGGCAAAAGAATAACAAAAATTTTAAAGGGTATCAATAAGGAGAGGGATGACGAAATGACGAAGATCCTGCTGGTAGCAGCTCTAATCGGGGTTCTGCTGATAACTGCCTGTGCGCCGCTGAATCAGTACTTACAGCCCGGAACGACTGAAAAAGCCGCATCGGAGACGGCAGTATCGGTTTCAAATGAATCCGGCAACGGTCTGCCGGATAATCCGAACAAAGGGAAGGTCTATGATATGAACAATCTGAAGGATATCTACCTGGCTGGCGGCTGCTTCTGGGGCCTTGAAGCCTACATGGCCCGTATCTATGGTGTTGCCGATGCTGAATCCGGCTATGCCAACGGCAAAACAGAAAACCCGAAGTATGAGGATCTTATCTATAACGGATCCGGCCATGCCGAAACCGTTCACGTTCGTTACGATCCAAATACGGTTGCCCTCAATGATCTGCTGAAGTATTATTTCAAGGTCATTGATCCTACCAGCCTGAATAAGCAGGGTAATGACATGGGTACCCAATACAGAACAGGGATCTACTATACCGATCCTGCAGAGCTGCCCATCATTCAGGCCGAGATTGCAGAACAACAGAAAAAATATAAAAAATCCATCGTGGTTGAAGTCCGGCCTATGTTTCAGTTCTTCCTTGCAGAAGAATATCATCAGGACTATCTGGAGAAAAACCCCAACGGGTACTGCCATATCGACCTGAACCTGGTGAAGGAACCCGTGATTTCACAGGAGAAGTATCCAAAACCAAGTGACGCTGTATTACGGGAGAAACTGACGGACGCTCAATACCGTGTGACCCAGCTGAATGAAACAGAAAGTGCTTTTTCCAATGAATTCTGGGATAACCATGCTGCCGGCCTTTACGTGGATGTCGCAACGGGTGAACCTCTTTTCGCCTCCACCGACAAATATGATTCAGGATGCGGGTGGCCCAGTTTCACCAAGCCCATCATACCGGAAGTAGTGACCTATGTAGAAGATAGAAGCTATAACATGTTACGCACCGAGGTCAGGAGCCGAAGCGGCAACAGTCATCTGGGCCATGTATTCGACGACGGACCGAAGGACAAGGGCGGTAAACGTTTCTGCATCAACAGTTCATCCATTACCTTCGTTCCAGTGGAGGATATGGAAGCACAAGGGTACGGATACCTGAAAAGTCTTATCAAATAAGAAGGAACAGCATGTACAAATTGTTGATCGTGGATGATGAATCATTAGTCCGACGGGGGATAACATCCCTCGTCGACTTGCATGCCCTGAATATCGGAGAAGTATACGAAGCATCCAACGGCCATGAGGCACTGGAAATCTTCAAACGACATGGTGCGGACCTTATTCTGGCAGATATCAACATGCCGCGGATGAACGGGCTGGATTTTGCAGAGGCCGTAAAAGCTCTGAGGCCGGATGTGCGGATCGCCATAATCACTGGATACGATTATTTCGATTACGCTGTCAAGGCTCTGAAAATCGGTGTGGAGGATTACATTCTCAAACCGATTTCCAGAAAGGACGTCTCGGAGGTCCTTACAAAACTGATTTCACGATTGGAGTCGGATCGAAAGAAGCAGGAGGTCACTCGGGTCGTCGGCGAAATACTTCAGGACAGTGGTGGCGATGTGGAACTTGCTTATCGTGAACGGATTTTGGCCATCATCGACAGGGAACTGAACAACAGTGAATTCTCATTATCTTCATTGGCTGGCGACATGGGATTCAGCTCCGGGTATCTCAGCAGTCTATTCAAGAAGATTTTCGGACAGCCATTTCAGGATTATGTCTTGAACCACCGACTGGAGCGGGCCAAGCTGCTGCTTCTGACCACAGACATGAAGAATTATGAAGTTGCTCAGGCAGTCGGCTTTGATGATGTCAATTATTTTGGTACACGGTTTCGGAAGCTTTATGGACTTTCACCCAGACAGTATCAGGCGAAGGTGAGGGGATCCCATGAAAGTAATTAAAAACAAGACATTCAGACTGCTGAAAGTCCAGATCTCACTGTATTTCGTATCAGCCAGCCTGATTCTTATCGCGCTATTGGGAGGAATCCTTTACAACAGCATCTCCGGCATCATTCTTCAGAACGAACTGAACAGCACCATCTCAGCGGTTCAGCGCAGCGGCAACTATATCGAGGTCTATATCGATAAGCTCAAAGCGCTGGCCAGGATCATTGCAGACAGCCCGGATACAAGGTCTTACCTGACAGATCCTGATCCTGATGCACGCTCCCGAGTAATGAGCCTTATCGGAACAACACTGGCGACGGACCCCTCCCTTGTATCAGTAGTGCTTGTCAGTAAGAATGGGGATGTCCTGTCCAATGAGAAGTCCCTTGATATGACGATTTCATCGGATATGATGAACGAGCCCTGGTATGCAGCTGCACTGAACGGAGCCGGAATGCCGGTGCTCACCTCGGCCAGACTTCAGAGCTTTACCATGGAACAGTCCACCTGGGTCATCTCTGTCAGCCAGGAAATAACAGATGTGAATGGGTCCAATGCAGGCGTACTGCTCCTGGATATCCGCTATCAGGTAATTGAAGATTACCTGTCGGGTCTTAACCTGGGTAAAAAGGGATTCGCTTTTATCCTGGACGACGGGGGCGGGGTCGTGTATCATCCGGAACCCGCTTATTTTGAGGATGCCGCCAAAAAAGGCAAGCTGATTGAAATCAGCCGGATGGCGGACGGGTATGACGCGGGGATGGGTATGCTGACGGATCACTATGCCATTGAGGGTACCCACTGGACACTGGTGGGCCTTTCTTCACTGGATGACCTGTCCATCATCCGTCGACAGCTGATAGAAACCTTTGTAGTAGCCGCACTGTTTCTTATGGCCATCGTATTGGGGGGCGGTGTCTTTGTTGCAGGCAAAATAACCAACCCGATCCAGCGGCTGGAGGAAGCCATGCAAAGCCTGGAAGAGGGATTGGCCCGGGTAACTGTTGATGAACGGGGCTGTTATGAGGCCGAGAGTCTGGCCCGTCACTATAATATGATGATGGATCGGATTGAAATCCTGATGAACAGCATCAGCGATAAGGAAAAAGAGCTGCGGACCTATGAAATCAATGCACTTCATAGCCAGATAAATCCCCACTTCCTTTACAATACATTGGATACCATCGTATGGATGGCTGAATTCAACGACAGTGAAAAGGTGATTGCTGTGACGAAATCACTGGCCCATTTTTTCCGGCTTTCATTGAGCAAGGGAGAGGAATTGATTCCCCTATCGGATGAGCTGGAGCATGTGCGGCAATATCTGTTCATCCAGATGCAGCGGTATGGCGATAAGTTGAGTTATGCCATCGAAGCTGACGAATCCCTGTATGCGGTCAGAGTACCCCGAATCATTCTCCAGCCCATAGTGGAGAACGCCATTTATCATGGAATTAGGGAGCTGGATGGGAAGGGGCATATCCTCATCTCCGCTAAGGAGGAGGCCGGCAATCTGTGCCTGAATGTCACGGACAACGGCATCGGCTTCCAAAAGGGTGAGGATAAACCATCCGGTATTCGGCTAGGCGGTGTCGGAATCAATAACGTGGAACGACGGATCCGGCTGCACTTTGGAGATGGTTACGGACTAAGGATTGAAACAGGCCATGGGCAAGGAACGGCAGTGAAGATGACGTTGCCTATGAAGGCTTAAGTGAGGAGTGAACGGTAATGAGATCAATATGGAAAGGTGCCATTTCTTTCGGATTGGTGAATATCCCTATAAATCTGTATCCCGTGGAAGAGGATAATGACCTGAAGTTCCATCTTATTGATTCCCGAGATGAAAACAAGATCAAGTATAAAAGAGTAAATGAAGTCACCGGCGAGGAAGTGCCCTGGGACAACATCGTCAAGGCCTATGAGTTTGAAGACGGGGAATACGTGGTCATGACGGATGAGGACTTTGTGAAGGCGGATGTGACGGCAACAAGGACGGTGGACATTGAAACCTTCATCAAGAGGGAAGAGCTCTCCCTCATGTATCTGGAGAAGCCCTATTACATTGCGCCCACAAAAGGAGGGGAAAAGGCTTATATTCTTCTTCGTGAAGCTCTGGAAAAAACCGAAAAAATTGCCGTAGCACGGGTTGTGATAAGAACTAAGGAATACCTGACCGTGATTTATTCCATAAATGGCGCACTGGTTCTCAATCTCATCAGGTTCCATGATGACATCCGTTCAATGGAAGATCTGAAGGTTCCTGAGTCAGTTAAGATCACTCCAAAGGAGCTGGAGCTTGCTGAGAGCCTAATCGACAGCTTGACCGAAGAGTGGAAACCGGCAGAATACAAAGATAAATATAGAGAAGCCGTAATGAAGCGGATCGAGGCTAAATCGAAGAAATCAAGAGATGCCGTCCAGGATGAGGAAATCGATGAAGGGGAGGATACAGCTCTCACCGGGAAAGTCGTGGACATCATGGATCTTCTTAAGAGAAGCGTGGAGGCAAAAAAATCGCGCGAAATCAAGACTGAAGCAGCGGGTAAGGCTCCCAGGAAGAAGGTGAGCAAAGGCTAATGGAACGGAATCTGGAGGAATACGACAGGAAAAGAGACTTCGAGAAGTCGAAAGAGCCGGCGGGACGGAAAGAAAAGTCATCAGAAAAGCTGAAATTTGTCGTTCAGCACCATCAAGCCCGCAGCGATCACTACGACCTCCGTTTGGAGTGGGAAGGCGTCCTGCTGAGTTGGGCTGTACCAAAAGGTCCTTCATACGATCCACATGACAAGAGGCTGGCTGTCCGGGTAGAGGACCATCCGCTGGAATACCGGAATTTTGAGGGTACCATTCCTGAGAAGGAATACGGCGGAGGAATCGTCATGCTTTGGGATGAGGGTTATTGGGAACCTCTGGCAGATGTGGAGAAGGGGTTGAAGGAGGGGTCCCTGAAGCTCATCATCAAAGGTAAGAGGCTAAAGGGGAAATGGGCTCTGGTCAGAATGAAAGCCAGGGAAGAAATGAACGAAAAGAACTGGCTTCTCATCAAGGAGAAGGACAAGGAAGTCATGGACTTTGACGGGGTCTCCGGATTCACAACCAGCATCCGTACCGGACGGACCATGGAGGAAATTCGGGAGGGAAAATCCGTTGATCTCCCCTTCGGGGAAGTGAGTGCGCAGCTTCCAGTGCTTGTGGATAAGGCGCCTGCCGGTGATGACTGGATTTATGAATTGAAATATGACGGCTACAGAATCCTTGCCTATCTTGATGGCAATCGGGTGCGTCTCCTGACGAGGAATGGACAGGATTATACAAAGAAGTTTCATGTCATGGCAGATACCCTGCTTGAATGGGCTGATGGGAGGACCATGGTTCTGGATGGGGAAATGGTGGTCCTTGATTCGAAAGGAAAGACGGACTTCCAGGCTTTGCAGCGATACATCCAGAATCCCAGGGGGAAAAGTCTCACCTATGCCCTATTCGATCTGTTGGCACTTACAGGGTCGGATTTGAGACGGGAACCTTTGATAAAAAGAAAGGAAATGCTGAAATTCCTCCTGGAGGATGCACCGAAAAGCCTCCATTACAGCAACCATACGAGTGGGAACACTGAGGATATCCTCATTGCTGCCTGTAAAGCCAATATGGAAGGAATCCTATGTAAAAGGGCGGATTCCATCTATAGCGGATCAAGAAACGGCGATTGGCTTAAAATGAAATGTGATACCAGACAGGAATTCGTCATTGGAGGCTATTCGCTTACTGACAAAAAAAGAGCCGGTGTGAGTGCGCTTCTTCTTGGAGTTTATGAAGGGCAGGACCTTATCTATGCAGGACGTGCGGGAACAGGGTTCACCCAGAAGACCATGGATATGCTCGAGGAGAAGTTCAGGGAAATAAAAAGTCAGACATCACCGTTCAGGGATACGCCTGAAAAGAGGAGTGACGAGACCATCACCTGGCTTGAACCAACTTTGATTGCAGAGATCCGATTCGCAGAATGGTCCGATGAGAATCTGCTGATACAAGCCAGCTATAAAGGGTTACGAACGGATAAGGAACCAAGGGACGTTGTGAGGGAAGATATGAAAGACAAGGAAGAAGCGGCTGAGGAAAATCCTAAACCTAAGAAATCCGACCACAAGAGCATCCTGGTGAGCAGCGTCAAGGTAAGCAGTCCGGACAAGGAACTCTTTGAGGGCAGCGGAATCACCAAGGAAGATGTGGCGCGCTACTATGAGGCGGTCGCAGGCCGCATGATGCCCTACGTAGGGAACCGGGTGCTGAGCTTTGTCCGCTGTCCTGATGGCGTACCCAGTGAATGTTTCTATCAGAAGCATCTTCATCAGGCTGCAGAAGGGCTGGGTAAGCTGCCCGTCAGAGAAAACAGCGGGGATGTGGAAGAATACTTTTTCATCAAGAATGTTCAGGGCATCATCTACTCCGTACAGATCGGCACGTTGGAGTTTCATGTATGGGGGAGCCAGATAGATCATCTGGAAAAGCCCGACATGATTGTCTTTGATCTGGATCCGGATGAGGGGATGGATCTGAACAGGCTCCGTGAGGGTGTACGGGACATGAAGAAGGTACTGGACGAGCTTTCATTGGAATCGTTTCTCAAGACCAGCGGAGGAAAGGGTTACCATCTGGTCGTACCCCTTGAGCCCAAGGCGGACTGGGATACGGTACGGGAGTTTGCAAAGCTCATGGCCAAGGTCATGGAACAGCGGTGGCCTGACCGCTACACAAGCAACATGCGAAAGGAAAAAAGAAAAGGAAAGATCTTCATCGATTGGATCAGAAACAATAGAACCGCCACCAGCGTTGCACCCTATTCCCTGAGGGCGAGGAAGGGTGCCCCCGTTTCCATGCCCATTTCATGGGACGAGCTTGATACGGTGGAACCCAATGGAATCGGTATGGAAGAGGCAATGAGGCGGATTTCAGAGGATGATCCCTGGGAGGATTTCTACCGGACAAGTCAAAACTTGAAAAAATGAAGTCTTGAAAAGAAGTATTAAAGCTTGCATTTACCACATTGTTCTCAAGAGAGAGATCGCCGCGCTTTGCTCGCGATGACAACTTCTATAAACGCAAATAGGCTGTCTCTTACAGGAATCATATTCCTGTTATGAGACAGCCTATTCATTGCGTTAACCTAGCAGTATCCGTTCACGGTTCCCTGAAAATATGAATAGGTTTGTCCACCGCCCCATGGGCCGCTTCCATGACTATTTCGGATAGGGTTGGGTGCGGGTGTACCGTACGTGCCAGGTCATGAACCGTGCCTTCCAGCTCCAACGTTGCCACTGCTTCTGCAATCATGTCCGTGGCGTGTGAGGCTACAATGTGAACCCCCAGCACTTCGCCGTATTTCTTTTCAGCCACAATCTTCACAAATCCCAGGTTGTCACCCTCTGCAAGAGCCTTACCGTTTGCAGTGAGAGGGAAAATGCTGATCAGGACGTCATATCCCCTTTGGGCAGCCTCGTCTTCAGTCATCCCAACGACCCCCACCTCCGGGAAGCTGTAAATGCAGGAGGGAACACGGTCGTAATTGATGGCAGTCTTGTTGCCAAGGATATTTTCGACTGCTGTGATGCCTTCTGCAGAGGCGACATGGGCCAGCATGAACTTCCCATTCAGATCCCCGATGGCATACACGTCCGGAATATTGGTGCGAAGGTGGACGTCCGTCTCGACATAACCGTTTGACATTTTCAGGTTCAGTGCTTCCAGGCCTGCCATGTTTGCGCTTCGTCCCGTGGAAACCAGAATGTAATCGGCGCTGACCTTGATGGGTCCTTCTGGGGTATCCAGGGCGACAACGTGATCAGAAACAGACAGGACTTTCGTGCTGTGATAAAGTTTCACGCCGGATTGAACCAGGTGAGACTGCATGGTGTGACGAACCTCAGAGTCCAGATTCTTCAGGATTTCCGCTGAACGCTGCACCATGACGACTTCAGTTCCCAGGCCGTTGAACAGGGTGGCGAATTCCACTGCCACAACACCGCCCCCGAGGATGATCATACTCTTCGGTAAGGCCTCGAGCACCAGGGCCCCTGTGCTGTCGATGGCGATGCCCTTCTCCCGTGCTTTGGTGAGACCGGGGATGTTAGGAAATGCTGTCGAGGTACCTGTAGCAACAATCAGATGGGATGATGTGATTGTCTGATCCCCTACACGGACGGTGTGGGGATCCTGAACCGTCCCAAACCCCTCAAAAACAGTAACGCCATTGCGTTTCAGAAGCTGCTTGACGCCTCCGACAAGCTGATTGACGACTGAATCCTTGCGTTTCATCAGCCGTGTCCAATCGATGGTGGCCTTGCTGCCTTCCAGCACAATACCGTACCTGGCTGCATCCTGGATATCCGAGAAGAGCCTGGCAGTACGGAGCATGGTCTTGGTGGGTATGCAGCCGTAATTCAGACAGACCCCGCCGATCCTGTCATTTTCGATGAGGGCTGTTTTGGCCCCCAGCTGAGCGGCCTTGATTGCGGCTACATAACCGCCTGGGCCGCCTCCGATGATGCAAATGTCATAGTCCATGGCATCGCCTACTTCATCAGAAGCAGCAGCGGCTGCTTCAGGAGGCGCTTGATTTCGTTCATGAATCGTCCTGCTCCTCCGCCGTCTACGATTCGGTGATCGAAACAGAGGGTCAGTGCCAGGATATCCCGTACGACAATCTGGTCATCGATTACCACGGGTTTTTTAGTGATTGTTCCGACCCCTAGAATAGCCGCCTCGTTGGGCTTGATCACCGGCAGACCGAACAGGGTACCGGCCGATCCGTAATTGGTTATGCTGAAGGTGCCGCCCTGCAGCTCATCCAGCTTGATCGTATGGGCCCTGCAGGCCTCGGCCAATCGGGCGGTCTCCATTGCAAGGTCAAGTATTCCTCTGGAATCTGCTCCCTGGATGACAGGGACCATCAGACCTTCAGGTGTATCCACTGCTATTCCGAGGTTCACGGATTTATGCAGGATCATGTACTCGCCATCCTCTGAGAGGCTGGCATTGACATCAGGATGAGCTTTCAGTGCAGCTGCTGCCGCTTTCAGGATAAAACCCATGAACGTCAGGTGAACACCTTCATCCTGTGCAACGGCTTTCATCTGCTCGCGCAGATGCACAAGCTCTGTTACATCAACCTCGTCCATGGCTGCGGCATGAGGAATCGTTGTTTTTGACAGGGTCATGTTGCGGGCAATTGTTTTTCGCAGCATGCTCATAGGAACCTGCTGGTCCATGGCAGCAGGGGCCGTTGGCTGAACAGCAGGTTTAATGGCTGTACCCTCCGCCTGAGCTGCCGTTTCAGCCGGCTTACTGACCGCCTGCTGGATATCATCCTTCATAATCCGCCCGGCAGGACCTGTACCGATAAGCGTATTGATATCAACGCCGAGGTCCTGCGCCATTTTACGCGCCACAGGCGTTGCCAGTACCTTCTTCCTCATGGAGGGAGATTCTTCAGTGACATGTCCGCCCTCATGACTGGAGGGGATCACTTCAGAAGAAATAACCAGTTGCCCCACCACACTGGTACTCCCTTGCTCTGTTATAGTAACCTCCTGTTTTTTCACAGGTTCGCCAACTTCAGGCTCCTTCTTTATTTCCTTGCTTGCAGCTGGTGTTTCACTGCCGTCATCAATGCGCAGGATTGTCTGGCCTACCTTTATGGTTTCGCCGACCTGGGCCATCAGATCGGCAACCTTACCGTCAACGGGGGAGGGAATCTCCGCAGTGACTTTGTCTGTCTCCACTAAGAAAAGCGTCTGCCCCTCTTTTACGGCCTCACCGGCTTGGACGGCCCACTGGCGGAGAACACCTTCGTGGATGCCTTCACCGATATCTGCGAACAGTATGTCTTTCATCGTCATCCTCCTAAAATTTTAGAACTGACCGGAGCTTATGAGTGATATAAGCCGAATCCAATTGAAAGAAATGCTCACCCTGGGGCAGCGGAATGACAATATCCGGCGATGCGATCCGCATCGGCGGAGCTTCCAGGTAGAGGAATGCATCCTCGTTTACAGCAGCGATCAGTTCGGCTCCCACGCCAAAGGTAGTGACAGCTTCGTGAACCACTGCGAACCTGCCTGTCTTTTGAACCGATGCGATCACGGTAGCCCGGTCATAAGGCGAGATTGTACGGAGGTCGATCAGCTCAATGCTGAAGCCTTCGGATTCCAGGGTCTTGACGGATTCCTGCACATCCCGTACCATGGCACCGTAGGTGACAACGGTCATCTGATTGCCTTCCTTGATTATTTGGGCCTTACCGATAGGCAAGGTGTAAGCCTCCTCGGGAACCTCCTGGCGAAAAGCCCGGTATATCCGTTTGGGTTCAAAGAATATGACCGGATCAGGATCGCGGATGGCAGCAATGAGAAGTCCTTTGGCATCATAAGGGGTTGAAGGGATAACGACCTTGAGTCCTGGGATATGAGCAAGCAGGATTTCTGGTGTTTCCGAATGATGTTCAAGCGCTTTGACGCCGCCGCCGTATGGCATACGAATTACCATCGGGACAGTATATTTGCCCCTGGACCGGTTCCGTATCCTTGAAGCATGGGTATAAATCTGATTCAGAGCGGGATATAGGAAACCTTCGAACTGGATTTCAGCAATCGGCCTCAATCCGTTTATGGCCATTCCGATTGCGGTGCCGACAATTGCGGATTCAGCCAGAATGCTGTCAAAGCATCGGTCTTTCCCAAATTTTGCCTGGAGTCCTTTAGTGGCGCGGAACACGCCGCCCTCGAACCCGGAATCCTCTCCGAACACGATAACAGAAGAATCCAGAGTCATTTCAGAATCCATGGCGCTGTTTACGGCTTCAACGAGATTCATCAGCATGATTACACCTCCTGTTTCAAATAATCGCGGCGTTCCTCATACTGACGCTTGAGGTGATCCGGCATGGTTTCATAGGTATGGCTGAAAACTTCAAGCAGCTCCACGGGCTCTGCTTTCTCAATCTTCTGTTCGAACGTATTCTTGATGTAGTCATCATATTTCAGCTGCAGCTCCCGGTTCTGCTCATCAGACCACAGGCCTCGGGTAATCAGCCATTTTCGGAATCGGTCTATGGGATCCTTAAGCTTCCATGCGTCCACCTCTTCCTGACTCCTGTAAATGGAAGGGTCATCTGAAGTAGTATGGGCTCCCATGCGGTAGGTGTAAAGCTCTATCAGGCTTGGGCCGCCACCGCTGCGGGCGCGGTAGACCGCCTCGTTGACGGCAGCATATACAGCGAAGACATCATTGCCGTCCACCAGGATTCCCGGTATTCCATAAGCTATGGATTTGATGGCCAGGTTCAGTGCTTTTGTCTGGGAGAGTCGTGGAACTGATATGGCATACTGGTTGTTCTGGATAAGGAACACGACAGGGGCGCCCAGAACAGCGGCATTGTTGAGAGCCTCATGGAAATCACCCTGAGAGGTTCCGCCGTCACCGACGAATCCGATGGCGATATCGCTGAGTCCCCTGTACCTTGCCGCATAGGCAAGTCCTACGGCGTGCTGAAGCTGGGAGGCAATGGGTACGCTTATCGGAAGGATTCGAATATCATCCGGCATCCGCATCCCATCCTCATTCCCGTACCAATAAAGCAGCAGCTTTTCCAGGGGAGCTCCCCTGTATAGCCAGCAGCCCAGTTCCCTGAATGAAGATGCCATCCAGTCAGTTGGTAGTGTCGCCGCGATTGATCCAACCTGAGCGGCTTCCTGCCCAAGATTCGGAGCATAGGTCAGCATCCGGCCCTGCCGCTGGTATTGCAGAACCTTGTTATCGATGGACCTCGAAAATACCATGGTACGGTAAATCTCCATCAATGTCGCGTTATCGAGATCCGGCATTAGATCAGGATGCAGGACAACGCCCTCCTGATCCATGATTTGCAGCATTTCATTCTTCGTTGAGTCGAACTGTTCAAATAGCATGTTATGCCTCCTTTGATCAACTATCATGATTTATATTGGCTGATGCATTGAAATCACTTGTCCGGCCGAATATCCAGTTCCTGTCTGCTAATATCCGACATTCCTCAGCAAGCAGGGTCCCATCCGGCAGGGGCAGAGGACTGTCGGAAAACCCTCCCCAGGCTGATCCAAATTCATCCTGAATCAGCTTTGCCCATGACAAAGGATCATGCAGCCCTGACAGATCGCCGATATTGATTACCGGTGAAGGGACTGATGGGACAAATCGAGCATCAGGCATGTCTGGCTGTCTGCTTAGAAGTGATTGAATCCTGTCAAGATCCGTATGAACCAGCAGGGTTCCGTGATGTACTTCAAATTCCCGGCGCACCTGAAATGCACTGCCTGATATTTTGTAAGCTCCCATGAAGAGGTCCCGGCGATATCCGATGTGGACATCCAAACCTTTACCGTTCAACGCTCCGGCTATGGTTTTCAGGTTGCCTTGAATATCCATCTGCCCCTTTTGAGTGACCACTGAATAATTCAGGTTGCCAAGATCATGATAAACGGTACCCCCGCCGGATAATCTTCTGGCAGGAACGACTCCTGTGGATTCCAACAGATCGATCCGGCACTCCGCCCATGGATTCTGGAATCTCCCGAAAACGACAGAGGGCTCATCCATCCACAACAGCAGGTACCTTTGTCCTGGAAGGATGGTTTTGGCAAGCAGCTGTTCCAAAGCCAGGTTCATATGAATGCCTGTATAAGGAGAAAACAGTGTTTGATTCTGCATGGTCCCACCTCGCTAATGATTAGATACCCTAAAAAAACGAGAAATAACGAAGTTTTGAAATTTGAGTGATAATAACTATCAAATAATAACTGCAAAACAATAAAAGGCCGGGATCGAAGCCCCGGCCTTCATGTATGTTTCAGCAGTTTTTCAAGATAAACAGACTTCATCTGCCTGCTCGCCAGGAGCTGCTTGGCGGGAGGAAGTTTAAGGATCGCGCCAAGAATAGCAGCCATGGCTCTATGGCTTGGGAGGCCCTTGTCAAATATAAGGTGCTGCAGGGTGCCTTTCTCAATGGCCATTAGGACGATCCGATGAACGGAATTCACAGGAGTTATGACGGTTTTTTCCCGTCGTTTCATCAGCATGGATTTTGATGCACAGTTGCGGATGCATACGCCGCACCCCAGACAGATGTCCTCATCGATCACGGCTTTTTTTAGCTGACCCGGCTCCTGTTCCAGAGTGATGGCCTCAACCGGACAAAGCCGTGCGCATTTCCCGCAGCCGATGCAGTTATCCAGAACCTGCGGCAGATAGTTGGTAGTGTTAACCGGCTGGAGGATTCCGAACTCCTTTGATGCGATCATCGCTTCACAGCAGCAGCCGCAGCAGTTGCAAATGAATGTGACACCTTCCCTGGCATTCTCACCGCACTGGACAAGGTTATGCTCATAAGCCTGATGCAGAAGCTCCATCCCTTCAGAGGCACCGACAAGGCGTGAATAACCGTGCCGGGAAAGGGATTCCGCAAGATTGCCGAAGCTCATGCAGATATCCATCGGGGCATCACAGGCTTTACCAAGATGCTGCATTTTATGACGGCAGTAGCACATGCTTATCCCGATATGCTGGGCAGTTTGGATAATGTGGCTGGATTTTTCAAAATCAAGGATGGTGATAGCCTGATCGGAGGTGAGAACCGGTTCCTGGACAAATACTCTACCCAGCTTGGTTTCTGTACTATCGAACAGATCCCGCATGAAGCTTTCTTCAACATTGAGATATTGGTGGAACAGCTCGCTTAGAAGCTTCTGGTCAATATCGCCACGGGTACGCATCAGGGAAAATTCGAAAAACCCTGCCATTGGCGGCGGGAGCACATAAGTAGATCCGGTTTCACCTTCGGTATCAAGGAGGATGGCACGGGAAGCCAGCGTGTCCAGGATTTTTCTGGCTTCCTGGACCGGCATATGCCATGCATGGGCGGCATCCTCAGATTTAAATGGTTTAATAGGCAGTTGAGACACAAGCTTTGCCTCCTGCTCTGTGAAAAGCAGTTCCAGAATCTTATAGAGAGTTTCCGAAGGTGGCGCTCCCTGAGGGAAACGGTTGATACGTTCGGTTAGATTCTTGTATCCTTCCCGGGCGGTATGATGTGCCATGGAATCCTCCTTAATATACTGATTTCATTGTACTTCTTTTTTCGTTTTTAAGGCGACAAAAATTTATTGATAAGTGTGGTAACTGTTTAATCAGAGTCATTCTGGGTATAAATCAATCAAAGCCAAATCAGCGAAAGCTGGTGGCGCAAAGCCAAGGCCTAAACACTGGGATCCGTGCGAAAAGACGGATGCGACTCGGTGCAGGGCAGCAAGGCTACCAAAATAACCTTTCGGCTCAAAGCTAAGCTGATGAAAATCAGCGACGCAAAACTACCAGGGTCTAAACAAATGAAGAACCTTTGCAAACCATTTTCACAGGTTCTTTATCTGCATGACAGCCAGTTGCCGAGAAGGGTTTTTTTGTGTATACCTTAAGGAAAAGATCCAAAGGTTATTTTTTGAATTTTCGATAAATTAGTGGCCGGACATCCGATAAGGGGTATAGTAGTTACAATACGTCAATAATACTGACGAAAAGCATGAAGAACAGGCGGTGCCCTATGATCCTGAAAATAGAATCCATCGGTTTTCTGGCAGTTATAGTGATTGGAATCATTATCCTAGTTTTGTTCAAACGTCGGGAAAAGGAACTGATCCTTGCCAAAGAAAGCCTCACTTTACAGAATGATGAAATAACAGCTCTGTATGAAGAAATGAGTGCGGCTGAAGAAACATTGAAGGAACAATACGATCAACTCCAGAAAAGTCAGGAAGAAACGCTACGGATGAATGACCGGTACCAGCTGATCTATCAGGCCGGTAATGAAGGCCTTTGGGAGTATGATTTTGCCGCGAAGAAAACCTTGCTTTCGGACCGGGTAACTGAAATCTACGGATACGGTCCGGGAAAAAAAGAATTCATGGATAAGGAAAGGGATTCACTGATTCATCCTGATGATCTCCCAAGGGTCTACGAGAAATGGCGGGCCCTGAACCGCGGACAGATCGAGTCCTATGACATGGAATATCGGATTCTTCATGCTTCGGGTGAATACCGGTGGATTCGGTCAAAGGGCATCATACTACGGGACGAGAACGGCAGGAATCTCTTTATGGCAGGCTCCCACGGAGATATCCACCAGCGTAAGATCCAGGAGCAGAAGCTTTATGAATCTGCATATTATGATCAGCTTACCGGCCTTCCGAACCGGGACTGGTTCATTGAAAAACTGGAAAAATGCGTGAAGGATACGGTGGCTGTCCATGATATCGGAGCATTGCTGATTCTGGGGCTTGACGATTTCAAAGTGATCAATGACGCAATGGGTCATCTGAATGGAGATGAAGTCCTCAAAGAAATCGCCTCCCGACTGGCTTCTCTGGATAGTGAAAACAGGCACGTGGCAAGGCTTTCGGGCGATGAATTCATGATATTCCACAGCAGCATCCAACAACGGCATGAAATCGAAGCAGAAATTCAACAGATACTGGAACTGATTCGTCAGCCGGTCCATCTGAATAATGGTGAAATCATTGTGACGGCAAGTCTGGGAGCGGTTCTTTTTCCAAAGGACGCCAATACAGCGGATATGCTTCTCCGTTATGGGGATGTCGCTCTTCAGCAGGCCAAGAAGCGAAGAAAGAACGGCTATGTTTTCTTTGATGATAAAATGGCCAAGGAAAACATGCGTCATGTCCGATTGGATGCGGGTCTTAAGGCAGCCTTCGGGAATAAGGAATTCTCACTCCACTTTCAACCGATCTATACGGCGGCGACGAGGGAATTGGCAGGTTTTGAAGCACTGGCGCGTTGGAATAATCCGGAATTCGGATTCGTACTGCCCTTTGAATTCATTAAATTAGCCGAACAGAACGGTCGGATTGTTGAGTTGGGAAATTGGGTGCTTCGGGAGGCATGCGGCTTTGCCGCACGCATTGGCCTTCTTGGTAACGATGACATTTATGTGTCTGTGAATCTCTCTCCTGTCCAGCTTCTGCAGAAAAACTTTGTGACTCAGGTAAAGGAAATCATTCAGGAAGAGAAAGTCTCTCCAGGCCGAATTGTATTTGAAATCACGGAAACCGCCTTAATGGAGTCCTTTGATACCAGCTATCAGAAAATCATTGTTCTGAAGGAGTGGGGAATCAACTTTTCGCTGGATGATTTCGGGACAGGTTATTCCTCGCTGAACTACCTTCGCAAAATCCCGGTCAAGACATTGAAAATAGATAAATGCTTCATCGACGATATCTTAAGCGACGTTCGGCTGCAAAGAATGGTCAAGTCAATCATCGATATATCCCATGATCTGGATATGAAGGTCATAACAGAAGGTGTAGAGGTTGAAAGCCAGCTGCAGCTGCTGAACAGCTATGGATGTGATTGCATCCAGGGATTCCTGCTGGGACGTCCGGTTTCTGAAATGCAGGCTGTTGAATTGCTAAGATCACCACAAGCCTAACCTCCCTCAGGTAGAGTGCTCACTTGTTCTATATTTTCGCAAATAGACCTTAAGTTGTGTCATCGGATGGCTGTAATCCATCGGATGCTTCTTCTTAAGTCTGCCGCCCTCATTTTGAGGGTTTTTTTTTTAGCTCAATGGGGAGATATTTCCATAATGATGTTTATCTGGTTTATGTACGGGTAAGTAAGCGGTGACAATAAATAACATTACAGGCTGCAGGAGGAGAATGTATGAAGGGCTTCTATAATCTTAAGATTGGTGTGAAACTGCTGATAGGATTTGTTGCCGTAGCTCTGATAGCCGGAGTCGTAGGCGGGTTTGGAATACTCAATATCCAGAAGATGAATGCTTCGGATACTGAGCTGTATGAGGAAAAAACTGCACCCATTACATATTATGGAGAAATCAGCTCAGGATACCAACGAAACATTGTTCTCACAATGATGGCCATAAATGCGGATGATCCAAATGAAATCAAGAATCTCAAGGATGCCATGCTGGCCGGTACTGAAGATATCACTGCCGCAATGGGCAAAATGGAAAATACAAAGTTCTCCCCTCAGCTTAAAAAACTGATAGACGACTGGAAAGGTACAAGGACTGTATTGATTGATGAACGGACAAAATTGTTCGAATACCTTGACAGCAACCAGGATGAGCAGGCATGGTCAACGGTTGCAGACAGTGGTCCATTTGGAATCGCAAGTCAGGCTTATCTCGATGACATCACCGCGATTGTAAAAGCGCTGGAAGGTGAAGCTAAGGATAAAGCTGATGCGAACACTGCTCAGGCCAATCAGACTATGATGATGATGGGCATAATGGCAGCTGCGGCAATGATACTGGCAATCGTGCTGGGACTATTCCTATCACGCATAATCAGCGCCCCACTGAAAAAAGGGGTTGAAATGATTCAGGAAATGGGCAAAGGTCACTTGAAGGTACGTATGAATCTGAACACCAGGGATGAAATAGGCGTTATGGCCGCCACGATGGATCAATTTGCAGATGATCTTCAGAATAAGGTGATAGCAACGCTTTATGCAATTTCGCAGGGCGACTTCAGCATTGATGTCGATGCCAAGGACGATCGGGATGAAATCGGACCGGCACTGAAAAAAACCATAGAGACCATTCGTGCGATGATCAATGAAACAGAAGGATTGATTACCGCAGCAGTTGCGGGAAATCTGGATACCCGTGCCAATTCAAACGGTTTTGTCGGTGGATGGGGAGATCTGATAAATGGGATCAATCATATCCTGGACGCTGTAGTGGAGCCGATGCAGGAAGCTGCATCCGTTCTTACGGAAATGAGCACCGGCAATCTGCAGGTTAAAGTGATGGGAAATTATAAGGGTGATCACGCAGCCATCAAGGACGCCCTGAATAACACTTTGGATTCACTCAACGAAGTCCTCAGTGAAATCGGCAACTCATCAGAACAGGTAGCTGCAGGCTCACGACAGGTTTCCGACGGCAGCCAGGCATTGTCCCAGGGCTCGACTGAACAGGCGAGTGCAGTGGAACAGCTCACTGCGAGCATCACGCAGATAGCAGCGCAGACCAAGCAGAATGCCGTAAATGCCGGCCAAGCCAACGAACTGGCCAATCAGGCCCGTGTTAACGCAGACAGGGGCAATCAGTCGATGCAGGGGATGCTCAGATCGATGCAGGATATCAATGAATCCTCCAGCAGCATCTCGAAAATCATCAAGGTTATCGATGAAATCGCATTCCAGACAAATATCCTTGCCCTTAATGCAGCAGTAGAAGCGGCCAGAGCAGGGCAGCACGGAAAAGGATTCGCAGTCGTAGCGGAAGAGGTGCGCAACCTTGCTGCACGCAGCGCAAACGCAGCAAAAGAGACCACGGCGATGATTGAAGGTTCCATTGCCAAGGTTGAAGGCGGTACCAGGATTGCCAACGAAACCGCTGGCGCGCTCACTCAAATCGTGGATGGTGTAGCAAAAGCGGCGAATCTTGTTGGGGAAATTGCAATGGCTTCCAATGAGCAGGCCAATGCCATCTTCCAGATCAATAAAGGTGTCGAGCAGGTATCACAGGTCGTTCAGACAAACTCCGCCACGGCTCAGCAAAGTGCTGCAGCAAGCGAGGAGTTGAACGGACAGGCTGAAATGCTCAAGGAAATGGTTGGGAATTTCCGCCTGAGACGGAATCGTGAGGAGGTACGCAGCTCACGAGTCATTCACCGGGAACAGGAGCCTATGACTCTGACTCCACCTGTACCTCGTAAAAACAAGAAAAACGGACACATCGATACACGGATCAGTACAGGGATCCCAATGATCTCACTCAGTGAAGGCGAATACGGTAAATATTGAGAATACTGTCCCTAAGCGTTAAAAGACCCGGCAACTTCCTAAGGGAAATTGCCGGGTCTGGTCATTCGATGACGATGACAGCGGTTTGGCCGATATTCAGCCAGTCATAAAGGAACTTGGCATGTGAGGTGTAATTTCGGACGCACTTATGGCTTCTTGGGACTGTTCCGAGACTGGAAAGATACTCCACCTGACCGGGGTCGGTCAGCATTCCGGTAATCGGATTCTTCTTATAAGCCACCGGGACCCCATGAAGGTAAGCACCGCCTGAAAACCTCACGACATGAGGCGCATAGCCGTCAACTACTCCTGTCAGATCGTGAAGATAATCAAATTTGGTTTTTTTCTCCAACGCCATGAAAGCACCCAGCGGAGTGGGATATCGGTACTTGTCCCGAGCTCCGGTTGTAATAACCTGATATGATACCAGCTGCCAGCCGGCGGGTGACTGGTGGAATACGGCAGCATTCTGCTGCTTTCGGTCAATGACAACGTATTGTGTGGCTTTTTTCATGGACGAGGTTAAGGAGATATACTTTTGTGGAATCCAATACGTGGTTTGTTTTCCAGGGAGTCTGCAATGGTAATAACCCGCACTTTTTCCGAAGATGATCAGAAGGGTACCGTCCTGGACATAGACGAAATTCTTCTTATCAGCCAGGGAAGAATAGCCTGGCGCACTCTGTCCATAATCATTTCCGAAACGATCATTTGCACCGTTCGGAAGCTTTGGAGGGATGCCCCGTCTGTTCTTGTAGTTATTGACATATCCCAGCGTTACGGCGGATGAAAGGTCGGCCTGCAGAAGCTTTGCTTCTTTGATTTTGCGTGCCAGATCATATCGGCGTACATCAACAAGTGGGCCGTAAACATAACCGGTCTTGATTCCTGATTTATCATACCAATAGATCCGGTACCATATGTCAGAATTATATTTCGCTATATATTCACCTTTCACCGAATCAACCAGACTCATTTTTTCGTATGTTCCGGGCTTTCGGATAAAATCAAAATTGCCGCCAGGACCTGTACGGATTCCGGCACCATTTTTGGGGATGCCATAATCGTAATTGGTGAGATACTTCTTGTAGAGAAGGTTCATTGTGAAACCTGTCGGGAGATTCGGAGGAAAGCTTTCCACCAGAGGGTATCCATCATTGTTCAGTACAGTTTCCGGTGCCAGAGGCTGTACAGGGGTCACTGACGGCGTAGTTACCGGTGCGGGAATAGGGACTGCTTCCATAAGCGTCATTGGTTCATCAAGATCAAGAGGTGCGATTTCGTAAGCCCAAACGGGTAGGGTGGAAAATAACATGACGCTAATCAGTGCGAAACTCATGGACATGCGGATAATCACGCACTTGTTTTTAAGATACATAGGATTTGGCTCCATTCTGTTGAGAAATTCTCATCTATTTATAACACATATAAAGAGTCGTATTCAAAGAAAATTTGCCTTCCATCCTGGTCGTATGTTCAAAAGTTATTAAAAGCAGTGTGTTATAATAACGCTATGTGGGTATCAGACAATAAAGTGACGGACAATGCTGTCCTGAGCTGTTTGGGTATCATCAACTCTGACAGGAGGATCTGTATGAACAATAAGAACAACATGCTGCCGTGGTTGGCTGTCGTATTACTGATTGTGATCGGAATGATGGACACGCTGATCCGGTTTGCAACGGATTATCTTTGGTTCTATGAACTGGGTTATACGGCCACATTCCTCACCCGGATTTCAGCATATCTCAGGATCGGTGCTCCGGTGTTGCTCATCAGTTCTCTTGTGTTTTATTTTTACCTTAAAGCGCTTAAGAACCGCTTTGAAAAGGTGTCAGGCATCCTGCCGGATAAGGCCGTTCAAAAGAAGATCACCACAGGTCACAACTTGGGTGCCGTTGTTCTCGGCTTGATATACACCATGATGTTTGTGAGCAGTACCTGGTTCGACTGGCTCAGTTTCATCAATAAAACACCTTTCGGAAAAGCTGATCCCCTCTTCAATATGGATATATCATTCTATTTCTTTGTTCTGCCTCTACTGAGGGAGTTCCTGGGAATGGGGCTTACGCTTCTGTTCATGCTGGTAATGCTGACAGTCGCTTTCATGCTGCTTCTAATGAACGTGCGGCCGAAGAGCGGTGAGGATCATGTTTATGATTTGAATGAATTCAGATTCCGTAATGATATCCGCTCTATCCTGAACAGGAACATTTTTGCCAATGCCATTGTCAAGATAGGGATTTTGGGTTCCCTTTCTCTTGTCCTGATCGCATTCACCAATGTCATTAACGTCTATGATCTGGTTTACTCCCCAAGAGGTGTTGCTTATGGCGCCAGCTATACTGATGTGAAAATCGCTCTGCCCGGTTATTGGATCCTGGCTGGTGTCGCACTGATCGGGGCCGGTCTTTTCCTGTTCGGAGCGTTAAAACGGAAGTGGAAGTTCATGATCATAGGTCCTGCAGTCCTGATGCTGGCTGCCGTAGGGATATCATTGACGGAAGCTGTGGTTCAGAAATTCATTGTTGACCCCGATGAACGGGCTGTTGAACGACCTTATATAGTCAAAAACATAAAGAACACTCAGGAAGCATTCAAACTTGACCAGATCCAGACTCTGGAGTTTCCTGCTGAGGATACACTTACCAGCGCGGATCTGAAAGACAATGCCGATATCATCAAGAACATCCGTATCAATGATTTCAAACCGCTGAAAATGACAATCAACCAGATTCAGGGGATTCGGCTCTATTACGAATTCAATGACGTGGATGTGGACAGGTACACCATTGGAGGAGAATACCGACAGGTGTTCATCGCTGCCCGTGAGATGAATCAGGAGAAACTGGATCAAAAGACATGGGTCAATACGCATCTCCAGTTCACCCACGGATACGGTGTTGCTTTGGCTCCGGTGAACGAGGTGACTGCTGAAGGACAGCCGGTTCTTATGATCAAGGATATTCCGCCGGTATCAGCCAATAAGGACATTGAAATCAAACGCCCGGAAATATACTTCGGTGAATTTACCAACAACTACATCATTGTCAATGCCCGGGAGAAGGAATTCGATTATCCGAAGGGGTCTGACAATGTGTATGTCAACTATGAAGGTCCTGCCGGTATCAAGATGAATCTGGTTAACCGTGTGCTTTACTCGATCCGCGAGAAAACAATCAATCCGCTGATTTCAAGTGCATTGAATTCAGACAGTCGTATCATCATCAACAGGAATGTTCTTCAGCGTGTCAAGAGCATCATGCCATGGCTGACCTACGAACAGGATCCGTATATCGTAATCAATCAGGACGACGGAAAGCTTTACTGGATCATCGACGCATACACAGCCAGCAACCGTTATCCGTATTCCCAACCCCATACCAACGGCGTCAATTATATCAGGAACTCCGTTAAAGTCGTTGTGGATGCCTATTCAGGAGAAACAGACTATTATGTGTACGATAAGGCCGATCCGGTGGTTTTGACCTATCAGAAAATTTTTCCAGGCCTCTTCAAGAACTCGGAGCAAATGCCTGCAGGACTTGCTGCGCATGTACGCTACCCCAAAGGTCTTCTTGATGTCCAAGCGGCTCTTTACAAGAGATATCATGTGAGCAATCCTGATGTCTTCTACAATGGTGAGGATATCTGGGATGTGGCTCAGGAAAAATACATGCAGGAACAGACAACGGTTGAAGCAAACTATGTCATGTTCAGACTCCCTGGTGAAAAGGAGATGGAATTCGTCCTCAATATCCCTTTCACGCCAAAGGACAAGTCCAATATGAATGCTCTGCTGATGGCCCGTAATGACGATGAGAACTACGGGAAGATTTTCATGTACAGATTCCCCAAGGACAAACTGGTTCAGGGGCCGCAGATGCTGGAATCCAGGATCGATCAGGATACTGTCATTTCCCAGCAGCTGACCTTCTGGGATCAAAGGGGCTCCCAAGTCCTTCGGGGCAACCTGATGGCCATCCCCATCAAGGATTCGATCATTTACGTGGAGCCGATCTATCTGCAGTCAGTCGGGGAGAGAAGTCTTCCGGAAATGAAGCGGGTTGTGGTATCCTACGGGACGCAGGTGGTTATGGAAGAAACCCTTCAAAAGTCATTGGACAGGATATTCGGGGCTGAAAAACCATCCGTTCCTGAACCGGCTGCTCCTGCCCAGCCAACCGGCGGCGTCGCTGTTCTTCCCAGTGAAACCAAGGCATTGGTGGAGCAGGCCAAAGGACTTATTGATTCTTCCGTCAAGAGCATCGAGCAGCTTAAACAGGTACTGGATCAACTGACTCAAATAATCAACCAGGCACAGCAACCGGAACCTCCGGTTGTGGCACCTGCTCCAACACAATGACTCTGAATGGAAGAGGAGAATCCGGTGTCTGAAACAATTTTGGAACAACTGATCAAGGCCAAGGAAGCCGCAGAAAAGGCGAACCAGCGTAAAAGTCTTTATCTTGCGAATATCAGTCATGAAATCCGGATCCCTTTAAGTGGAATTGCGGGGATGACAGACCTGCTTCTCAAGACGTCTCTGAATAAGGAACAGAAGGAACTGGCCAACTATATCCGTTATTCAAGTGATTCGTTGATTCAGCTGGTCAATGATGTTCTGGATTTCTCAAAGATTGAAGCAGGGAAAATGGATCTTGACCTGAAGGTCTTCGACCTGAAAGATATGCTGCGGAAGCTGATACGGGCCTTTGAATTCCGTGCCAAAAGCAAAGGGCTGGAACTCTACCTTGATATTCAGGAGGGGCTCCCGACGTGGATTGAGGGAGATCCTGTGCGTATTCAGCAAATCCTGAATAATCTGGTGGGAAATGCAGTGAAGTTCACAACTGCCGGATCCGTTCAGGTTACGGCCCGAAAAATCGGTGAATATGATGATGGATTTGAGCTCGAGCTGGCAGTTGCCGATACAGGTGTCGGCATTCAGCCCGAGAGGCAAAGCCGTGTTTTCGAAGATTATGAACAGGGCGGAGTGGATGTGACGTCCCAGTTCGGTGGTACCGGGCTGGGATTGGCCATATGCAAACGGTTGGTTGAAATGATGTCTGGAAGCATATCACTTGAAAGCACTCCCGGTGAAGGCTCGACCTTCATCGTCGGCCTGAAGGTGAACAAAGTCCGGGAATCTGATATTCCAGTCCTGGAAGCCGATTGTCCCTTAGAGACCAGTCAGCTGGAAGGAATGCGGATTCTAATTGCAGAGGACAACTTCATAAACCGTCTGTTCCTCACGAAATTACTGGAAGAGGTACACCAGTGCTGGATCATGACTGCGGAGGACGGGCTTAAAGCGTTGGAGCTCTTGAGAAACGACAAATTCGACTGTGTTCTGATGGACGGACACCTGCCCGGCATGGATGGAGTCGAAGTCGTGCGAAAATTCAGAGCTTTTGAACGTCAGCAGGGAATCTTTCCGAAAGATCCGGGCTATACACAGATAATTGCCCTGACTGCCGAAGCTATGAAGGGTGACGAAGAGCGGTTCCTGGCAGCGGGTATGAATCATTACCTGACCAAGCCCATTCAGGAAGGTGTCCTGATCAATCTGCTGATGAGAATTGCCGGAGATGAGGATTTTAATTTGAAGCCCCGGTTCCAAGGCAGCGTTCCATGGGAACTCAGCCGTCTCCATCATGTCCAGCAGTCATCATTTCAGGCGTTCGTCAGGCGCATGACAGAGGCCGAGATCGTAGGTCTGGTCAGAGCCGCGCTGAAGGAATACCCGGCGAAAATAGCCGAGGCAGAAACAGCCCTTTGGCGGGAGGACCGGGATAGTTTCCGAAAGCTTGTCCATGCTCTCAGGGGAAGCCTGGGATACTTTGGATCAGATGGACTGATGGTTTATATGGTGGATATTGAAAACAAAGCCATGAGTCAGGATCTGAACCACCTGACTCTTCGATACCGCGAGCTAAAGCATGAACTACTCCTGTTCGTGGAAGATTTGAAATCACTTGAACGTTATTATTCCTACCAGGCCGGTGAAGAATCCCATTACCCGGTTATGTGAGGCACCAATGAAGGAGGTGTGGGAAACCGCGGCTATGAGGGAAATATTAAAACCGGGACAATTCCTGCACCATCAGGGATTGGGTATCATCAAAGTTGAGAAATTCCTGGGATCAGGAGGTCAGGGTGAGGTATATCAGGTCAGTTCCAATAACAGGCAGCTGGCCTTGAAGTGGTACTATCCCAGTCATGCAACCCCTTCCCAGGCGGGCTTGATCGATCGTCTCTGCCTGATCGGTCCCCCAAATGAATTTTTTTTGTGGCCTACCCACAGAATAACGGATCGAAGCCTCAAAGGATTCGGGTATCTGATGCCCCTCAGACCGGCTCATTACAGAAGCATTGTGGATCTGATGAAGAGAAAGGTGGATCCTTCCTTCCAAACACTTATCCTGGCAGCCTTGCACCTTGTGGACAGCTTCAAGAGGCTCCACGACAAAGGCCTGTGCTACAGGGACATATCCTTCGGAAATGTGTTTTTCGACCATCGGACCGGAGATGTTCTGATTTGTGACAACGACAACATTGCGCACGAGACAGCTGTCGATACAGGTGTGCTGGGCACACCCCGTTTCATGGCACCGGAAATAGTGATTGGTGCAGGAACTCCTAACGTTGCATCCGATCTCTATTCCCTAAGCGTTCTCCTTTTTTATCTTTTTTTTGTCCATCATCCTCTGGAAGGGAAGAAAGAAGCCGAAATACGCTGTTTTGACCTGCCTGCCATGACAAGACTCTACGGCACGGATCCGCTGTTCATTTTCGACCCGGATGATTCGTCCAATCGTCCCCTGCAGAAGGTCCACGAAAACGCACTGATATACTGGGGGATATATCCCCGTTTTATAAAGGAACTCTTCACCAGGGCTTTTACGACCGCCCTCCTGAAGCCCGAATGCCGTATTCCTGAAACAGAATGGTTGAGAGGTCTGGAAAAACTGCTGGATTCTGTCCAGCACTGCGAGTGTGACGCTGAGAACTTTTTCGATATCGACCGCGTAAAATCAACAGCTGGAAAGGTTCGATGCTGGTCCTGCAGGCGGGAACTGATGCTTCCAATGAGAATGAAGCTGAAAGACGAGGTGATGGTTCTCAGTCATAAGACCCTCCTCTTCTGCCATCAGATCCAGCCGGGCAAACGGCGGGATTTCAAACAGCTTTACGGAGAGGTGATCAGTCACCCCGCTGATCCTGAGAGGCTGGGACTGCGGAACCTATCAAAAGAAACCTGGCGGATTGAGTGCTCAAACGGGCGTCTCCTTATTGTCAATGAAGGCCAGACAGTGGTTCTTGAAGCAGGGCAGATCATCAAGTTCCCACATTTGTCTGTGGAAATCCGACAATGACAAACGATTGAAAATGATATTTTTCTGAAAGGAGAAACCTATGCAACGTCCTGGTGGTGAATTGGCTTCCCGACCCCTGCATTTCATATGGATAGCAGATTGTTCAACATCCATGGGGACCGGAGGCAAGATGGAGGCGCTTAATCAGGCTATTCGTGATGCTCTGCCGCAAATGCGTCGCGTTGCAGACGAGAATCCAAACGCTGAAGTAATGGTACGGGCGATCCGATTCTCAAGCGGAGCCGAATGGCATGTAGCAGAACCGACACCGATAGGGGAGTTCGAGTGGCAGGATCTGACTCATGGAGGAGTCACTGATCTGGGAAAGGCATTCGATCTCCTTTCCAAAGAACTTACAATACCTCCGATGAGTGAAAGAGCTCTCCCGCCAGTCCTCATTCTGGTCACAGACGGCCAGCCCACAGACGATTACAGGAAGCCACTGGAAGAGATGATGAAGCTTCCCTGGGGCATCAAAGCCGTGCGTCTGGCTATTGCCATCGGCAAAGGTACGAATCAGCGGGTTCTGAAGGAATTCATAAACAACCCCTCGATTGAGCCCCTTCATGCTGACAATGCCGATCAGTTGTCGGAATATATCCGCTGGGTCTCCACAGTGGTCCTGCAGTCGGCTTCTTCTCCGGCCACCCAGACAGAGGTTTCTGCATCAAAGACAAATGTAGTTTTGCCTGAATTTCCGGAGGATTTCTGGGATGTCGTATCCGTTGATGATGTCTGGTGATCCCAGTGCAAAGGAGAGAAGCTTGGCGGGTCATGGGAGCCAGTATTCCTGGAAGCAGGCATGCGCGGAGCGGAAAGCCCAATCAGGATGCAATCGCCCTTGGTGAGCTTCCTAAAATGGGCGGAACCTTCGCCGCAATATCAGACGGTCATGGAAGCCGGACCTGCTTTCGGAGCGGCAAAGGCGCACATCTTGCCGTGTCAATCGCCGAGAAAGTACTGCATACAGACCGGATAGCGGATTATCTCAAAGAACGTCACGGGATGCGGCTGATTGCAGAGGAAATCCTGCATCTTTGGCGCAGCAGTGTCATGGAACATTTGAAACAGCACCCTTTCATCCCGGATGAAACAGAGGAGTTGGACCGACAACAGCGAACCTTACTGGGCCGCAATGCTCTGGTAGCTTACGGAGCAACCCTGCTTGTCGCATACGTGCTGGAAAGCGATGTCTATTTCCTTCAGCTGGGAGACGGCGATTTTCTCACATTGGATTCAGCCGGAGCGGTAAATGGGGTTTTCAAACCGGATGGGAAGCACATGGGAAACGCTACGACATCATTGTGTATGCCCAATGCACTGGATGAATTCAGATTTTGTCATCTGCACTCCGGACCCCTAAAAATGTTATTGGGAAGTACGGACGGTTACGGAAACTCATTTCGATCAGAGGCTGATTTTCACAAGACTTTAAGAGATTTTTCGCGGCTGATATCCGTTCATGGTTTTGATGCCGTGCATGGCAAGTTGCCGGAGTGGTTGAAGGAAACCAGTGAACAGGGCAGCGGTGATGATATCTCCGTCGCCCTCATATTCAGATAGTCAGGAGGAACCCTATGTTAGTCAGAATGTTGGAAACTGAAGATATACCGGCAGCGGTAACGCTGATACTTGAAGGCTACGACAAGTTTGTTGCTCATGATTACACACCGGAAGGAACAGTCCGATTTTATGAATACGCCAGTGTGGAAGCGCTGACCGCCCGCATTGAAGGGGGGAGTCATTTCTCCATGGTTGCCGTTGCTGATGGAGAATTGGTCGGAATCATTGAAATGCGCGACTTTGATCATTGTACTCTGTTTTTCGTCAAGGCACGGTATCATGGAAAAGGGATCGGCCGCTGGCTTTTTGAAGAAGCAGTAGAGTACTGCAGGTATAACAAACCAAACCTTCAGACCATCAGTGTCCATTCGTCTCCCTATGCCGTTCCGGTTTATAAGCGGCTGGGATTTGAAAATACGGATACCCTGCAGGAAGAAAACGGAATTGTCTATCAGCCCATGGAATGCCGGCTGTAAGTCATTGATTAAGGAGATGTACGATGCCCTGGTGCCCTGAATGCGGTACGGAATATCGAGAAGGCTTCACAGTCTGCAAGGACTGTCGGGTTCCCCTGACGGATACTCATCCGGAAAAGAAGACAGACTTCCCGGATCCTGAGATGGTCAGGGAAACACTGCTGACGGTTGTTCCGGATGAGCTTGAATTCACACGGATTGAATCCCTGATGGCAGAAGCGGATATTCCGGTTTTGAAGAAGCATCATGGAAGCGGGGAATATCTGGAGCTTTATATGGGTGGAACTCCATACGGGATCGAGATTTATGTGCCTCAGGGAGCCTATTCACGGGCGAAGGCTCTCCTGTCTGGGGATGAAAGCATTCTCGGAGAGGTGATTCAGTCTGATGCAGGCGGGGGCGTGGTTCTCGATCCTCATGAGGAACAGGAGCTGCACAGGTACATGAATGCAGTTAACCAGGATATTCACCGAAAGAAAAAGACCGTTGCGACGATGATTCTGCTGTCGATGGGTGCAGGTGTCATTTGGACGGTGTACAGCATAGTGAAGGAGTTGTTTTGAATATCACAGGTATCAGGAATGACGATACTGGAGGATGAAGCATGGAGCGACTGACACGGATTTCGTCGAACAAGGATTGTTATGTGACTGACGCGGTCACCGGAAAGCTCGACGATGAAGGGTATTACGGCGAGGCCATTGATAAGCTGGCGCAGTTTGAGGATCTGTACGAACACCTCATTGCCCGGCAGGAGGAAATCCCAAAGGAGCTGGAAGCTCTTCGGCAGGAAGGGAAAAGTAAGACCGTTAAATTCAGGGAACTGTTTTTTCAAAAACTCACCTATGAAAACTTCCTGATCTTGTTAAGGGCACAGAGGCCGAAATAGCAAGTGGATTCGTTCGGCTCGAACCATGATACTCCGAAAGACTCAGCAGAAAAATGCTGGGTTTTTTTAATGTGTCTTAAGCAGGTTCCGTGACGGAAAATCTTTTTCAACCCGTTTTAAAAATAGTTTTTAAAACGGGTTGAAAAAGATTCGAAAGCGATATATAATGACTTCAAGCAGCGGACTTGTTTAAATATTCAGTCGAATTGCTTAACGTTGAAAGGCGGTGGCGAACCACAACAATCATCGGAATACGGATTCATTGCAAAGGCCTTTCTGAGTGCATGGTTCAATCGAATTCAATTAAAAATCAGAAAAATCATGGGGGTAATTGAATGAAAAGACTTATGTCGTGGTTGTTGGTATCCGTAATGATAGTTTCACTGTTCGCTTCCGTTGGATGTGCAAAAAAGGAGAGCAATCTTGTAGGTGTGGCGATGCCTACGAAATCACTGCAGCGCTGGAATCAGGACGGCGGTAATATGAAGAGCAAGCTTGAAGCGGCAGGCTACCAGGTGGTTCTGGAGTATGCGGATAACCAGGTGGAGCAGCAGGTCACTCAAATTGAGAACATGATCACAAAAGGCTGTAAAGTGATCGTCATCGCGTCAATCGACGGAACGGCCCTGAAAGGTGTTCTGGAATCCGCCGCGAAAGAAGGCATCAAGGTCATTGCATATGACCGATTGATCCGGGATTCCGCCAATGTTGATTTCTATGCGACCTTCGATAATTATCTCGTTGGAAAGATTCAGGGCGAGTACATTGTGAAAACGCTTTCACTGGATACCGGAAAGGGACCTTTCAATATGGAAGCTTTTGGCGGTTCCCCTGACGATAACAATGCCTTCTTCTTCAACAAAGGCGCTATGGATGTTCTGCAGCCTTACATTGATAAAGGTCAGCTCGTCGTTAATTCCGGTCAGCTGAAAATGGAGCAGATCGCCATCCAGGGTTGGAAGTCTGAAGGCGCCCAGGCAAGAATGGACAACCTCCTGACTGCGAATTATGCGGACAAGAAAGTTGATCTGGTCTTATCCCCCAATGACAGTCTGGCTCAGGGTATTGTTGCTTCCTTGAAAGCTGCCGGCTACGGATCTGCAGACAAGCCCTTCCCTGTATTGACCGGTCAGGACTGCGATGTGACCAACGTCAAGATGCTGATTGCCGGAGAACAATCCATGTCGATCTTCAAAGATACCAGAACTCTGGCTGACCAGGTGGTGGCGATGGTTTCAGCAATCATGGCGGGCACGGAAGTACCCGTCAACGATACTAAGACCTATGACAACGGCGTAAAAATCGTTCCATCCTTCCTCTGTGTCCCTGTGTTTGCCGATAAGGCAAATTACAAGGCGCTATTGGTGGACACGGGCTATTACACCGAGGATCAACTGAAGTAATTGGTCTGAACTCATCTGTTAGAGTGCGGGGTATGGCGATCCGGAAGGGTGTCCATGCCCCCACTTTTTTAAAAGACATGTGTCAGTGAGATCAGGTGGGTTGCAGATGACAGGGTGTAAGCAAAAAGGAGCACGGGATATGGCGACAAACATTCTTGAAATGAGAAATATAACGAAGGAGTTTCCCGGGGTCAAAGCCTTGAACCAGGTGAATCTGAAAGTGGCCGCTGGGCAGATCCATGCAATCGTTGGAGAGAACGGCGCGGGCAAATCGACCCTGATGAAGGTGCTGAGCGGCATTTATCCATCGGGGACCTATTCCGGGGATATCGTCTATGAAGGCAAGGTGTGCCAGTTCAAGGATATCCGTGAGAGCGAGAAGCTGGGTATTGTGATCATCCACCAGGAGTTGGCCCTCAGCCCGTATCTGACTATATCTGAAAACATCTTTCTCGGAAACGAGAGGCAAAGTGGCGGTGTGATCGATTGGCAGGAAACCCATGAGAAGGCCAAGCTGCTCATGAAGCGGGTGGGGCTGAACATCGATCACACGGCACTCATCAACGATATTGGAGTGGGTCATCAGCAGCTGGTTGAAATCGCAAAGGCCCTGTCCAAGGATGTGAAGCTGCTGATTCTGGATGAACCGACTGCCGCATTGAACGACGAGGATTCTGACAGCCTCTTGAATCTGCTGCAGGAGCTCAATGAACAGCAGGGTATCACCTGCATCATCATCTCGCACAAATTGAACGAGGTTACAAAAATAGCAGATGAAATCACGGTCATTCGGGACGGCTCCACCATCGAGACCCTGATCAAGGGGCAGGATGAGATTTCAGAGACCCGCATCATCAAAGGCATGGTCGGGAGAGAACTGCTGGACCGGTACCCTAAACGGACTCCTAACATCGGGGAAGTCGCCTTCGAGGTCAAGAACTGGTTGGTCCATGACCCGCTGGATGAAAGCCGGGTCAAGATCCGAAATGTCAGCTTCAATGTCCGGAAAGGCGAAGTCGTCGGTATTGCCGGGCTCATGGGATCGGGTCGAACCGAACTGGCCATGAGCATTTTCGGGCATGCATACGGGAAGAACATCCAAGGCGACATCATAAAAGACGGCAAGCATCTGCACCTGGCCACTGTGAATCAGGCCATCGAAGCGGGGCTCGCCTACCTGACTGAGGACCGGAAAAGCGCCGGACTGGTTCTTCTGGATGATATACGGCGAAACATCACACTGGTGAATCTCAAAGAAATCAGTCGGTACGGGGTTGTGAACATCAATGAGGAGATCCATATCGCTGAACGCTACCGGGACAAGCTGCGGATCAAATCCTCGGATATCTACCAAAGCACCGGAGACCTGTCCGGGGGGAATCAGCAAAAGGTCATCATCGCAAAATGGCTTTTTTCGGAACCGGATGTCCTGTTCCTGGACGAACCGACTCGGGGCATCGATGTGGGCGCAAAATATGAAATCTATACCATCATTAACGAATTGGCAGACCAAGGCAAGTGTGTGGTGGTCATTTCATCAGAGCTGCCGGAGCTTCTCGGGATCTGTGACCGGATCTATGTCATGAATGAGGGCGAGTTCGTAGGAGAACTGCCGATCCGGGAGGCCTGTCAGGAAAGCATCATGCGCTGCATCATTCAGAGCACGAACCGCAAGGAATCCGAGAGCGGTACACATTGAATCAGGAGGGTGATAGGGTGGATAGTATAAAACAAATCATCAAACGCAATATGCGGCAGTACGCCATGCTGGTAGCTCTGATCGTGATCATGATCCTGTTTCAGATTCTGACTGATGGCATACTGCTCAAGCCGATCAATGTGCATCGGCTGATCCAGCAGAACAGTTATATTCTGATTCTGGCCATAGGCATGATGCTCTGTATCTTATCGGGAGGCCATATTGACCTTTCTGTCGGCTCGATTGTCGCATTGATTGGCGCCACGTCTGCGGTATTCAGCGTTTCCATGGGGTTTCCGGTTGCGGTCTCCATCATCCTGTCCCTGATTATCGGTGTGATGGCAGGAATGTGGCAGGGCTACTGGATTGCTTACGGAAAGATTCCCTCGTTCATCGTCACCTTGGCGGGCATGCTGATTTTCAGAGGAATCAGCGACTTGATCCTTAACGGAGAGACAATCGCCCTGCCGGATCTATATATCACCATCGCATCAGGCTCGATTCCGGATTTCATCGGCGGCGCTCAGAGCAGTCTCCATCTGACAACCATAGTCATTGGTTTTTTCTGCTCGATCATTTATGTTACGGCACGTTACATCGATCGGAAGAACAAGATCAAATACAAGTTCCAGGTTCCATCTTTCAGAACCTTCATACTTCAGGAATCCGTGTTCTTTTCGTTCATCAACACATTCGCCTATTGGCTGGCCCTGGCGGAAGGCCTGCCCTATATCGTGATCATCCTGACTATCCTCATCCTGATCTACTCATTCATCACGAATAAAACGGTGGTAGGCCGGCACATCTATGCCATGGGCGGCAATGCCAAGACGGCCGAGCTATCGGGGGTCAAAACGAAGAAAGTCCTGTTCTGGGTGTATGCCAATATGGGGCTGATGGCTGCAGTTGCCGGAATCGTGTTCGCAGGCCGGTTGAATTCCGCTTCCCCCGTGGCCGGGCAGGGATTTGAGCTGGATGCGATCGCGGCGTGTTTTATCGGCGGGGCGTCTGCATCCGGCGGCATCGGAACGGTAATCGGCGCGATCATCGGCGGCTTCATCATGGGAATCCTCAACAACGGCATGTCCATCATGGGAATCAGCGTATTTTGGCAAAAGATCGTTAAAGGCTTCGTACTGCTTCTGGCTGTGGCATTTGATGTTTATTCCAAGTCGAAATCAAAATCAAAATGAAAAAATGGAGGGACTCAATCATGAAAGAACATTTCGCAGGAATCAGCAGGATCCAATTTGAAGGGATCGATTCGAACAATCCCCTTGCTTTCAAATACTATGACGGGGAGCGGGTTGTCGCAGGGAAGAAAATGAAGGATCATCTGCGGTTCGCGGCCAGCTACTGGCATACCTTCACAGGGGAGGGCTCAGACCCCTTCGGTCAGCCGACCATGGAACGGCCCTATAACGGATTGACAGGCATGGAATTATCCAAGGCACGGGTTGAAGCGGCGTTCGAATTCATGACGAAGCTGGGTATCGGATTTTTCTGCTTCCACGATCTGGATGTAGCCCCAGAGGGGAATTCCCTTCAGGAGAAGCTGGATAACCTGGATGTGATCGTCGGGGTCATCGAAGAAAAAATGAAAGAAACCGGCATCAAATGCCTCTGGGGAACCACCAATGCGTTCAGCCATCCGCGGTTCATGCACGGCGCATCTACTTCGCCCAATGCGGACGTGTTCGCGTTCGCTGCGGCTCAGGTGAAAAAAGCACTGGAGATCACCCATCGGCTGAGGGGCGAGAATTACGTTTTCTGGGGTGGCCGTGAAGGGTACGAGACACTTCTCAATACCGACATGGCACTGGAAAACGATAATTTCGCCCGTTTCTTAAGGATGGCCAAGGACTATGCCCGAAAGATCGGTTTTGAAGGGCAGTTCCTGATCGAACCGAAGCCAAAGGAGCCCACAAAACACCAGTATGACTTCGATGCCATGACGGTTCTCGGATTTCTCCGGAAGTATGATCTGATCAATGATTTCAAAATGAACATCGAAGCGAATCATGCTACCCTGGCCGGGCACACCTTCCAGCATGAATTGGCGGTATCTAGGATCAATGGCGTACTGGGCAGTATCGATGCCAATCAGGGTGATATGCTTTTGGGATGGGATACCGATCAGTTTCCCACCAATATTTATGACGCTACCCTGTGCATGGTGGAAGTGCTGAAAAACGGCGGCATCGCCCCAGGGGGGCTGAACTTCGATGCAAAGGTCAGACGGGGCTCATTCCAGGCAGACGACCTATTCATTGCGTACATCGCCGGAATGGATACCTTTGCCAAAGGCTTGCTGGCAGCGGACCGGCTGTTATCGGAGGGTGTCCTGGATCAATTCGTTGAAAACCGGTATGCAAGCTATTCAAGCGGCATCGGGAAGAAAATCGTGGACAATGACACAGACTTTGATGAGCTTGCTGCCTATGCGCTGAGCCACGACAAAATTGCGGTCCAGTCAGGTCGCCAGGAAATGCTTGAGGATATCGTGAATCGAACCATTTATAAGGCATGAAGAATTAATTCGAACAAAAGTCTCCGCGTATTGTAAAATAGGTTTGTAAGCGGGAGTTTGACCTGAGGATTGAATCCGCTGGGAAGGAGCTTGAATCATGGCTAAAATAGCAACCTTGACGCAGGATCAGATCAAAGAGATGAACCGTGCGAACATCTTGAAACTGATCAGGCAATCCGGCGAAATCACGAAGCTGGATCTGGCGGAGATGCTCAAACTCAGTATTCCGACAATCACAACGAACACCAATCAATTCATTGAAGAAGGACTAGTGGAAGCGGCCGGGGTAGGAGACTCCACCGGAGGCAGAAAACCCATGATCCTCAAATTCGTCGAAAATGCGCGCTATTCTGTCGGCGTGAATATATCTCCCGATAAAGTCGACTTGCTGCTGACCAATCTCAACAGCAAAAAAATCATGGAATCATCCTTCACATCCGAAAAAGGCGATCTGTTTCCAGATGTGCTGGACCGTATAGAAATAGAGATCGATGCCATGCTGGAAGCGCAGCATATCGATAAGAAAGACGTTTCAGGTGTGGGGATCTCGCTGCCCGGACTGGTGGATGAAGATCGTCTGGTTCTGGAATACGCGCCGAACATCGGCGTGAAGGATTATGATTTCAGCGGGTTTCAAAAGCGCCTGAACCTGAAGATTTTCATCGAAAATGAGGCGAATGTGGCCGCATATGCCGAGATCGAGATGGGAAAGATCGCAGACATGCGCAATGTCGTCTGCGTTTCAATCACGGATGGTGTCGGTGCGGGAATCATCATTGATCAGCATATCTATAAGAGTTCGAAGAAAAAAGCCGGTGAGTTTGGGCATATGCGGGTTTCCAGTGAGCCCGCCCTCTGTAATTGCGGCCGGACCGGATGCTGGGAGCTGATCGCATCCAAAAGAGCGCTGTTCAAATACTATGAGGAATTCACGGGGCGTAAAGTGACTTCACTGGCGCAGGTTTTCGCAGAGGAGAGCTTCAATGCACCGGAGGTTCAGAACGCCATCGAAAAGTATATCGACAGCCTTTTTGTCGGAATCGAGAACATCATTTTAGGATTGAATCCTGAATTTGTCATCATCGGCGGAGAGCTGGGGAAATACAGCGAAAAAATGCTGACGCTCATCAACCGTTCGAATCACATGAAGAGCAGCTTTGTCGAATACGAAGGGACGAAAGTGATCTTTTCGGATTTGAAGGATCAGGGATCTTTGATCGGAGCAGCTCTCTTACCTTTTGAAGAGCTGTTCAATGGTTCAAGAAGTATCCTTTGACACCGGCAAGGCTCGCGATGGAGGGCATGCATGGTCTACTTGGGGATTGATTTAGGCACATCCAGCGTTAAAATACTTGCAATCGATGATCAGAATCAAATTTTAGGAGATGTGACCAAGGAGTATCCGGTTGATTTTCCTAAAGATAAATGGGCACAGCAAAATCCTGACGATTGGTGGAGCCGGACAGTCGAAGGCATAAAAGAACTGATCCGGAAACTGGATATTCCGAAGGACGGCGTGAGAGCAATCGGCTTCAGCGGTCAGATGCATGGATTGGTCGCGTTGGGTTCCCAAAATCAGGTGCTGACGCCCGCGATCCTATGGTGCGACCAGAGGACCCAGGCTGAATGTGAAGAGATCACAGCTTTTTTCGGGCAGGAAAAGCTGAGCGAGTATACCGGGAATAAGGCGCTGACAGGATTCACCGCACCTAAGATCCTGTGGGTGAAAAAGAATCTGCCCGATGTCTTTTCAAAGATAGCGCATATCATGCTGCCCAAGGACTATATCCGGCTGATGCTTACGGGGGACTATGCGACGGATGTATCCGATGCCTCCGGGATGCTCCTGCTGGATGTGAAGAACAGGGGGTGGTCCCAACCGGTCCTGGACTTTCTGGGCATCCGCGTGGATCAGCTCCCAAAATTGGTTGAATCCTATGAGGTGACAGGGATGGTCTCGGAATCCGTGAAGTCAGAGCTCGGCCTTACAGGGGAGATTCTGGTTGTAGGCGGCGCAGGGGACCAGGCGGCAGGGGCAGTAGGCAGCGGAACGGTAGAGGACGGGATTGTCTCTGTGACATTGGGGACATCCGGTGTGGTATTTGCAGCACACCCCACCTATGCCCTGGATCCGGAAAACAGACTTCATGAATTCTGCCATGCCAACGGAAAATATCACGCCATGGGTGTCATGCTTTCTGCGGCAAACTGCTTAAACTGGTGGGCGGAGACGGTGCACCCCGCCGTCGGTTTCGATGCACTGCTGGAGGAAGCAGAAAAGGTTGAACCCGGCAGCAACCAGCTGGTGTTTCTGCCCTATCTGATGGGTGAGCGCACGCCATACTCAGACCCTGATGCGAAGGGATGCTTTGTTGGTCTGACAATGACCACCTCAAGAGGGCACATGACCCGCGCCGTCCTGGAGGGAGTTGCCTTCGGCCTCTATGATTCCTTGATAATCCTGATGGATCTGGGGATTCCCGTGAATCAGGTACGTGTGATCGGGGGCGGAGCAAGAAGCGCTTTGTGGAAACAGATCCTGGCAGATGTATTTGCCCTTGAAATCCAGGAAATCAACACCAATCAGGGCGGTGCACTTGGGGCTGCCATCTTGGCGGCAGTAGGCGCCAATCGGTATACGGATGTCGATGAAGGATGCCGGTCGATGGTGATGGTGATGGGCACAGTCCAACCGATACCAGCCAACGTAGAAAAATACAGAAGCTTATACCCCCTCTATCAGGAGCTCTATGGGGACTTGAAAAAGTGGTTCGAGAAGAGTGCTTCCATCAGAACGGCTTAGACATGAAAACACATGGACCGTTTCATCTGTAGCAAGCGATCCATGTGTTTCTTTTTCATCTATTACAAGAGGAGATGCCAACGATGAATGCTGTAGAACAATTCGGAATCCTGCCCAATGGGCTTCCTGTGAACCAATACACCCTGACCAATGAAACCGGCGTCACTGTGAAAATCCTGAACTATGGCGGCATTATCCGGGAGCTTTGGACGCCTGACCGCGACGGCGTTCCTGGTAATGTTGTCCTGTCATACGATCACTTGGAGGATTATCGTGTCAACCCGGCGTATATCGGAGCAGTGATTGGCCGTACGGCAGGGCGCATCCGCGGCGGGCGTCTGGTCATCGGGGATTCTCACTATGACCTTCCCCGCAATAACGGCGGCAATACGCTCCATGGCGGCCCCTGCGGTTTCCACACCAAGCTGATGGATGCAGCCATGGTTGAAGAGAGCGACGACCTGTCTCTTGTATTGAAGTTCATATCAGAAGACGGCGAGTGCGGGTATCCCGGGAAGCTGGCTGTTGAAATCCGATACAAGCTCATGAAGCATGAAAACATCCTGACCCAGTCCATAGTAGGTGTTTCAGATCAGGACACCTATCTGAACATGACCAATCACAGTTATTTCAACCTGTCGGCCCGGCCGGTTTCAATTGAGGACCATCGGGTGGCCTTGTCTGCGGATGCGTATGCCGAAGTGGATGATGAGATGCTTCCCAAGGGGGGTTGGACTACCGTAGCGGGGTCGGTTTTCGATCTGCAGAATCCCCGGCGCATCGGAGATGTCATTTCTTCGGAGGATGCTCAAATCCTGTGTGCTTGGGGAATTGATCATCCCTTCAGACTCATGGATTCTCATGATCAACCGGATGCCCCTCCCAGCGTCAGCCTGTTTGATCTGGAATCGGGCCGTATGCTGACAGTCGGCACCTCCCAACCCCATATGGTGGTTTATACGGGCAATTACCTGGATGCGGCTGATGTGCCAAGCGGAAAATCATTTTGCCGTCATCAGGGCATCTGTTTTGAGGCGCAGGAAGTGCCGGATGCGCCGAATAATCCCGAATTCGCTTGCAGCCTGTTAGAGGCAGGGGTGACTTATTCGCATACCATTTGCTATGAATTCGGCATTGGTCAGGAATAGGTGCTTGCCTAACCCATGAACCTGTGAAAACGTAGTCATTAAGCTATTAACATGATTTGTTGAGAGAAGCACAGCGACGGGGCAATGACAGGCACTTGTTATGTTTTATGAAAAGGGGAACAATCATTGAAAGACGCCATCTTTTACTTCCTGAGTTTTAAATCCTATGTGGTCCTGCCCGTCATCATTTTCATTCTGGCGATAGTGTTCAGAATCAGGCTCGAAACTGCCATTAAATCCGCTCTGACGATTGGAATCGGGTTTGTCGGGATTTTCATGACTTTTGACTACTTCATCAAATTCATCAATCCGGTTGTTCAGGCACTGATCCAGAGGACCGGCCTCAGCTTCAGTGTCCTGGATGTAGGTTGGCCCCCGCTGGCGGCAATAACCTGGTCATTCGAATTGGCCCCGTTGTTATTGGTGCTCCTGATTGCCGTGAATATAACCATGCTGGTCTTGAAGCTCACAAGGACGGTCAACATAGACATATGGAATTATTGGCATGTGATTTTAGCGGCTGCGATGGTGTACCAGGTCACGGGTAATGTCCCTGTCACGCTCTTCATATCCACGCTGGTCTTCATCATGGTGTTGAAACTCGCAGAGTGGAGCGCTCCGATGGTCTACCGGTTCTCTGGGATGGAGGGAATCTGCATTCCTCATTTATCGGGAATTGTGCATTTGCCCTATGCACTTCTGGTCAATAAGCTCATGGACTGTATTCCTGGCTTCAATCAGATCAATGCACAGCCTGAACGGATCCAGGAGAAATTCGGCGTTTTCGGAGAACCCATGGTCCTCGGTTTGATCATGGGTGTGAGCCTGGGAATCGGAGGCGGCTACAGTGTCAAGGATACGGCTGAGCTGGGCGTCAATTTTGCAGCGGTGATCTACATTCTGCCTAAAATGTGCGCCATTCTCGGGAACTCGCTGATTCCGATTTCAGAGGGCATGAAGACGTTCATAGGCCAAAGGTTCCCGTCCATGGGTGCGACCTATATCGGGCTGGATGTGGCTGTGCTGTTTGGAATGCCGTCGGTAGTGGTCACAGCATTATTGCTGATCCCCGTTGCGCTTTTATCTGCGTTTGTTCTGCCAGGCATCAGCTTTATCCCCCTGGGCGAGCTGACGAACCTGGTGGTTCCGGTGGCCTTCATATGCATTGCGACCAAAGGGAATGTCGTGCGGTCCTTCATCATCGGCGTTCCAATGGTAATCAGCAGTCTCTATATCGCCACCGGGATGGCGCCCTTCATCACGGCGATGGCTGATCGCGCAAATTACAGGATGCCTGATTATCACGGGACATTCACCAGCTTCCTGGACGGCGGGAATTACTTCCGAGCCTGGCTGACACAGCTTGCTTCACTGGACATCATCGCATTAGCGCTATTGCCGGTGGTAGTCCTGCTGTTGGTGTTCACCTGGAAAGTAAGCCGGGATGAGGCAACCAAGGCATAGAGCGATATTCGGCACTTCTGGAACAGCAGGTAACCCTGCTGTTCTCTTATTGTCCGTCATCGGACAAAATAATTGTGGATAAAAATGAAAATATGAAGTAAAATTTACTAAATAATACTATTCGAGGGGGGCCTGAACAAATGGCGACCATTAAGGATATTGCGAAGAAGGCGGCGGTGTCTTCGGCGACAGTCTCCAGGGTGCTCAATTACGATAATACCCTGTCGGTATCCGATGAAAAGCGAAAACTGATTCTGGAAATCGCAGAGAAGCTGGATTATCAAACACCTCGCAAGCGGCGTTCCAACACGGGCCTGAACATGCGGATCGGTCTGATTCATTGGTACACCCTGCGCCAGGAGTTGGAGGATCCCTACTACATGTCCATCCGATTGGGGATTGAAAAGACCTGTTACGACCACAAGATCGACATGGTGAAGATCTATAATCCTGAAGAGTTCGACTTTGAACATCTGGAGGGCGTGGATGGCCTGATTGCCATCGGTAAGTTTCATGTCCGGGAGATTGAGCGCCTCAAAGGTATTTCGCCCAATATCGTCTTTGTGGATTCCTCTCCCCGCGAGATGGAATTCGACAGCGTCGTCTCCGATTTGGTCCCTGCCGTTGAAAATGCGCTGGAATACTTGATAGGACTTGGACACAGCCATATAGGCTACATCGGCGGACAGGAGTTCATCGGACCGGAAAAGGTGCCTCTGGGGGAATGCCGGCTGGAAACATTCCGGGAATATCTGAGAAAACGGAATCTGCTGGACGAAAAGCAGGTTCTCGTAGGGGAATTTGTGGCGGAGAGCGGATATCAACTGATGAAGAAGACCATCACAGAATCCGATCAGCTGCCTACTGCATTCTTCTTCGGCAGCGACTCGATGGCAATAGGCGGGATGCGTGCTCTGCATGAAGCGGGCTTGCGAATCCCGCAGGATGTGGCCGTTCTCGGGATCAATGATATACCTACGGCAAAGTATACGTCGCCAGCCCTCTCCACCATACGGATACATAAGGAGTTCATGGGGGAAACCGCTGTAGAGCTTCTTTTGGAACGAGTGGTCAGGAAAAGGACCATCGCAAAAAAAGTGGTGGTTCCCACCTGCTTGATTGAAAGAGACAGCACAGTGGTTAAAGCGAGTAAATAGTTTCTTGACAATCGAGTAAATATTTACTAAAATATGATTAAAAACAGCGAATGGGGAATGCCGCGTGATTACACAAACAAAAAACACTTTTCAGACTGTTTTCTGCAGTTCCGGGGATGTGCGCACATTTTTCGCTCCCGGCAGGATCAACCTGATCGGCGAGCACACGGATTATAACGGCGGTTATGTCCTGCCGTGCGCTTTGACCCTGGGAACCTATGCTGTCGTGAGAAAACGGACAGACAACAGGATACGGCTCTATTCCGAAAACTTCAGTGAGATCGGCATCGTCGAATTTTCACTGGATAATCTCGTTTATGATGCTGCGCATTTCTGGTGCAACTATCCCAAGGGGGTGGCCAGTATTCTGGCCAATGCCGGATATAATGCCGATTCAGGCTTTGAAGTGGTATTCGGCGGCAACATCCCCAACGGGGCCGGACTCTCCTCCAGTGCGTCCATTGAGCTGGTGACCGCTGTCATGCTGAACAATCTTTTCGGATGGTCGCTGACAATGCGCGAACTGGTCAGCTTCGCCCGACAGGCAGAAAATGAATACATCGGTGTTCAGTGCGGTATCATGGATCAATTTGCCATCGGTATGGGGCTTGCCGGCCATGCGCTGCTCCTTAATACCGCCACCCTTGAATATGAAACGGTCCCCCTAAAACTTATGAATCATCGGATAGTAATCGCCAATACCAATAAACGCAGGGGGTTGACGGATTCCCAGTATAATCAGCGAACGGTGGAATGCAGAGCGGCTCTTGACGCGCTTCAGGATTACCGCCCGATCCGAACGCTGTGCGATCTCACCCCTGAAGAATTCGGTTTATGCGGGTCGATCATAAAAGACCCGATTGTTTGGAAAAGAGCCCGTCATGTGGTCCTGGAAAACGCCCGGGCAATGGAAGCCTCCGAGGACCTGAAAGCAGGGAATATCATGGCTTTTGGAAAGCTTATGAACGACTCCCATCAGTCCTTGAAGGACGATTACGAGGTAACGGGAGTCGAACTGGATACACTGGTGGAGCTGGCCTGTAATCAGCCCGGTGTGTCCGGTGCAAGAATGACTGGAGCCGGGTTCGGCGGCTGTACAGTGAATCTGGTAGAAATTCAGGCTGTGGAATCCTTTATTGAAGACGTGGGAAAAGGCTATGAAACCAGGATTGGTTACCCTGCGAGCTTCTATGTCGTTGAGGCGGGGGATGGAGCGCGGGAAGTAAATGAGGATATGATGAAAATAACAGGAATTGAGGCCCCCGATGATCGATTCATGGATTGAACAACTGATCACGTACGGCCTCCAGAAGGACCTGATTGATAAGGACGATGTGGTATGGACCCGGAATAGTATGATGAACATATTGAAGCTGGATGCAATCATGCCTGTAAAATTGGAAGAAAGCCCGGTGAACCATCTGACGGTACTTGAGGATATTCTAAACTGGGCTGTCGAAAACGGGCGCCTTGAATCACGGTATGCTGACTGCGGCGATCTGCTGGATACGAGCCTAATGGGCTGTCTTACAGCACGGCCTTCAGAAGTGATCTCCAATTTCCGAAGACTGTACGATGAGGATAAGGAATCAGCAACAGACTGGTTCTATTCCTTTAACCGGGACTGTCATTATATCCGAACTGACCGTGTAGCCAGGAACCAATCATGGAAGCTCGATACTGTGTACGGCCAGTTGGATATCACAATCAACTGCTCCAAACCAGAAAAAGACCCGAAAGGTATCGCCGACGCCGGCAAGACTGCGTCGATGGGCTATCCTTCATGCCTGCTGTGCCTTGAAAACGTTGGCTATGCAGGTCGTCTGAACCACCCCGCGCGGCAGAATCTGCGTGTGATACCAGTGACGTTGAATGGTGAACCCTGGTATTTCCAGTATTCGCCCTACGTATACTATAATGAACATGCGATAATCTTCAGCGAAAAGCACGTTCCGATGACAATTTCACGGGACACGTTCATCAGACTCCTTGATTTCATAGATGCTTTTCCGCATTATTTCATCGGATCGAATGCGGATCTGCCGATTGTCGGAGGATCCATGCTGTCTCACGATCATTATCAGGGTGGGCGATATACGTTTGCCATGGAGAGGTCGTCCATCCTGCGGAATCATCACCTCAATGACTACCCTGATGTTTCATGCGGGCATCTGAACTGGCCGCTGACTGCCCTTCGGCTGAGATGCTCCGATAGGGACAGGCTTCTGGATGCAGCGGATACAATCCGAAAAGCCTGGCAGATATATTCCGATCCTGAAGCAGATATATTGGCAATGAGTGATGCAGGCCGCCACAATACGCTGACACCCGTCGCCAGACGTCGGGGAAATGATTATGAACTGGACCTCGTTTTACGTAACAATCGTCAGAACGAGCAATATCCTGAGGGCATATTCCACCCCCATGCTGAAATTCATCCAATTAAGAAGGAAAACATCGGACTCATTGAAGTGATGGGGCTGGCAGTTCTGCCCGATCGACTGATCAGTGAACTGAATGGGTTGAAAAAGCTGATGAAGGGTAAGAAGACACCGGAATGGTCTGATCTTTCAACTGAGCTTCAAAAATTCGATCATCTGCTCGATATGCTGCGGAAAATGGACCTTGCAGAGGATATCGGATCCTGGGAGGCGCTGCAAAAGGCTGTGGGTATGATTTTTGTCCAAGGATTGGAACACTGCGGTGTATATACCGCAACGAAGACCGGGCAATCGGGTGTGCAGCGCTTCATCAACCAAATAAATTCGGTGATATGAACCGTTGAGAATTGCGGGCCCCATTTCAGGGGCTTATTTTTTTGATATCAAAACAGTGTAAATCCTGGTCTTTGGTTGGTTTATCAGGTTTTTATCCGGGTATCAATAGCCATGCACATATTTTTGGGAAAAATCATCTTTAAGAGTCAATAATGCGTTAGAATACTAACAAGAACAGGAAAAGCCACCGAGCATGAAAGTGAATGGAAAAGGAGTAATGCCATGAAACCTGTATTTATTCTCGGGCATAAGAACCCCGATACGGATTCCATCTGTTCGGCATTGGCTTACGCTGCCCTTCGGAACAGGCAGAATGGAACGAACCGATACATACCCGGAAGGATTGGGGAGATCAGTCAGGAAACCGCCTTTGTCCTGTCTCATTACGGGATACAGGAGCCTGTGTATGTCAAGAATCTGAAGGCACAGGTGTCCGACCTTAATCTTCGCAAGATTTCCCCGGTATCTCCGGAAATATCATTAAAACGAGCCTGGCAGGTAATGCAGGAAAACCAGATCACAACCCTGGCCATCAGCAGGGACGGGGTGACACTGGATGGAATGGTGACTATCGGGGACTTAGCCCGGTCCTATCTGGACCCTGTCGACAGTCATGCCCTTGCGGATGCCTGCACACCCTATGCGAACATGCTGGAAGTCCTGGACGGCGAGCTTGTCGCCGGTGATCCGGATGGGTGCTATTCAACCGGTCATGTACTTGTGGGCGCCATGAATCCGGAGCGGATGGAGCAGTTCCTGCATCCGGGTGATGCCATCATACTGGGTAACCGTATGGATAATCAGTGGAGTGCCATTGAAATAGGTGCCGGTCTGATGATCCTCACCGGAGGATCCGTTCTCGACCCTGCTATGGTGAAGCGGGCAGCGTCAAGGAACTGCGCCGTCATACAATCTCCTTACGATACATTCAAGGTCGCCCACCTTGTTAATCAGAGTCTTCCGGTAAAACATGTGATGAAGGTTCAGGATCTCGTGACATTCGAGATGGATGATTATCTGGATGAAACACGTGAAGTCATGGCTGCAAAACGGTATCGCAACTTTCCTGTTGTCAGTGAGGATGGTACCTATGCCGGTCTGATTTCCAGGGCATTGCTTCTTAATCTTCAGCGAAAGGCCGTTATCCTGGTGGATCATAACGAACGGTCCCAGGCAGTGGACGGTCTCGAAGAAGCAGAAATCCTGGAAATAATCGATCATCACCGTATAGGAGATATCCAGACCAGTGGACCGGTCATATTCCGTAATCAACCTGTTGGGTGCACAGCGACGCTGATTGCCGGACTCTATCAGGAGGCAGGAATATTGCCGGATAAGTCCATTGCAGGGGCTCTTTGCGCCGCCATTCTTTCCGATACCCTGATGTTCAAATCACCAACCTGCACGACGCTGGACCGCCAAACCGCAATGCATCTTGCTTCTGAGGCCGGCATTGATGCCATGCAGTTCGCCCGGGAAATGTTTAGGGCAGGATCCAAGATCAGGGAAAACACTGCGGAGGAACTTTTCTATCAGGATTTCAAACGATTCAGCGCAGGCAAGCTCGTCATAGGCGTGGGTCAGATCACCAGTATGGATATGGATGAACTTCAACAGGTAAAGTTTCCGTTGAAAGCACTGATGAAAAAGAAAATTGACGATGATAAATTCAACCTGCTGCTTTTCATGCTGACGGACATCGCAAGGGAAGGAACCTTGCTGCTTTGTATCGGAGAAAGTGGAGAGCTTATCAGCAGGGCATTTGGAGTGAAGCCGGAAAATCAGGAAGTATACCTGCCTGGTGTCGTATCCCGTAAGAAACAGATCATCCCGCCGCTGCTCAATTCCATCAACCAAGGGATGTAAGGCCTCGAGGAATTATAAGTCACTGTCACATTTTGGAGGAGTGTTATGAAAGCTTATGATCTGACCCATATCATTCAGGAATCCATGCCCGTCTACCCAGGCACTTCACCGCCAAAGCTCACCCCTGTGAATACCCTTGCGATCGATGGATTCGCAGAAACACTGCTTACCATATATTCCCATACCGGTACCCATATGGATGCACCCGCTCATATGTCCATTGACGGCCTGACCTTGGATCAAATGGATGTGGAGCGGTTTATCGGGCCGGCAGTCTGCATCGATGTACGGAATGCCGGGAAGTATATCACGTTGGAGGATCTAATTCCTCATCAGAGATCAATTGGCGAATCCGATTTCGTTCTATTTTGTACCGGATGGAGCAATCAATGGGGAGAGCCTGAGTATTATGAAGGATTCCCGGTTTTGGAGGAGGCTGCTGCCAACTGGCTGGCAGCACATAGCCTGAAAGGAATCGGCATTGATTCCATTTCCGTGGATCCCACAGAGTCCCATGACTATCCAAACCATGGAATTCTTTTCGGTGCATGCCTTTTCATTATCGAGAACCTCAAGAACCTGGAGGAAATCATAGGAAAGACGGTTTTATTGACCTGCCTGCCAATGAATTATGAAAAATCCGATGGCGCTCCTGTCAGGGTAGTGGCGCTTGAAGGAATTTAATCCTTCGATAGCCCTTTCACCAATAATGGAACAGAACCTCAACATAATCTACTCAAATGCCTCAATCCGTTGTAATTTGAAGCCTCCTGTGCTAAGATGCCTTTAACATGCATCGCTCAGGAGGCTTTCGATATGTCGTTCAAATATATCCAACCCATCCCCACACCGGAAGAAATCAAGGCACAGGTTCCTTTAAGCCCAAAACTCACTATTCTCAAAGAGACAATCGACAGGGAAATTCGTGAGGTGTTCGAAGGAAAATCCGAGAAAAAGGCACTGATCATCGGTCCCTGTTCTGCGGATAATGAAGATGCAGTCATGGAATATGTGCATAGGCTTGCCCGTGTACAGGAAAAGGTCAAGGATCGTTTGATCCTGATACCGCGCATCTATACCAATAAGCCCCGTACCACTGGCGAAGGTTATAAGGGGATGCTTCATCAACCGGATCCCAATGAAGAACCGGACATGCACAAGGGCATATACAGTATCCGAAACCTTCATATCCGTGTACTGACCGAAGCCGGCCTCACAACAGCGGATGAAATGCTGTACCCTGAGAACTACAGCTACCTGGAAGATCTGATCGGCTATCATGCAGTCGGAGCAAGATCTGTGGAGAACCAGAAACATCGGCTCACAGCCAGTGGTGTGGATAAACCGGTAGGCATGAAGAATCCCACCAGCGGGGATATCAAGGTGATGCTGAATTCCATCAAAGCCGCTCAGATCCCTCACACTTTCATTTATAACGGATACGAAGTCCAAACCAGCGGAAACCCGCTGGCTCATGCAATCCTGCGGGGTGCTGTGAATCAGTATGGACGCAACATACCCAATTACCATTATGAGGATCTGATGTTCCTCTCCCGCAAATACAGCGAGGCAAAGCTTGTAAATCCTGCTGTGATCGTTGACTGCAATCATGCCAACTCCATGAAGCTCTGGCATGAACAGCCCCGAATCGCCATGGAAGTGATGCGGAATGTCCGTTATAATGATGACATCCGAAAACTTGTCAAAGGTCTTATGATTGAAAGCTATATCGTTGGCGGCACCCAGCCGGTAGACGGTACCACCT
>CAZEHS010000002.1:23364-87942 GCA_964511875.1 uncultured Peptostreptococcaceae bacterium | reverse complement strand
TCACTCTGACAATGTTCTTCAAGCTTGAAAAACGGATCACTACAAGTCACGGCACCCAGGCAATCAGCCTCATAACAATTAATGAACCCGGCCAGATCGGCCGTATAGGAACGCTCTTGGGCGAGTATCACGCATTGATTCTCGATATGGAGGTGGAGCCCATTGACGATTACGAATCGCGACTGAATATTTCAATTAGAGCTCCACGGGATATAACCGCAACGAACCTTGCAGCTGCCCTGATGGAAATCAAAGGAGTACGCTCGATCTCAACCCCGAACTGATGGAGGCATAATGGAACCAGCATTCGACTTTAACCTGATTACTGAAGAAATGGGAATGGATCCGGAGGATATTTTTCATCTGATGAACATTTATCAGACTGAATTCCAAAAGGATCTGAGTGAATTTGAAGAGATCCTTTCAAACCAGGATTGGGAATTGATAAAGAACAAGCTCCATAAGATGAAAGGTGATGCTGCAAACCTCTGTTTAAGCTCACTCGCAGATACATTTTTGAATATGGAGAACACCTCATCGATCAAGGATGCGGAACAGCTCTCAACTCAGCTGCATTCAGTACAGATCATAAAATCACAGTTATTATCTGATTTTCACAAATACTCAGCCATTAAAAAATAAACATTACTGTAATATACTTGAAATCTTCTGCACCTGTTCTTAATCCGTCAATTGTGTTAAAATGAACATGAAGGATACACCGGGAAAACACCTCGAAAGAAAAGCTTCTTTTTTCTTTCCTGCGCCCAAGGCAAACCTATCGCAAGATAGGGACGCAAAGCTACAGGGTCTTTGGAAAAACCAGAGATAGCCAGCTACCGAAGGAGAGATGATTATGCGAACTCACAGGATTATTCGCCGTACTGCTCTTACCGTAATGCTGTTGTTAGGAATGACGCTCGGTGTCCACGCTGATTCCATTGCCACAGTCGATACCGCACAAGGAGTGGTTCGGGTCAGTTATCCGGTCACAGCCCAATCCACAATCAAAGTAATGGTTGCAATGGGGACTCAGTCTTATACCTACGACTTGTTGAAATCCAAGGAAGCCTTTCCACTGCAGTTCGGTGACGGGACCTACAAGATTTCACTTTACCAGAAAGTCCAGGGAACACAGTACCGGCTTCTCAACCAAACTTCTGTAAAAGTCGATCTGCCTGATGATTTCGTTCCATTCCTGGGAAGCTCTCAGATTCTGAACTGGACTCCGGACATGGTATCTATCGGCAAAGCCAAAATCATTACAGCTGATGCGAAAACGGATGCTGAAAAGGTTAAGCTGGTGTACGGTTACATCACCGCAAAAATCCGATACGATTATGCAAAGATCAGCAAGCTCAAGAACACATATGTACCGAGTATAGAAGATACTTACACCACCAATCTTGGAATCTGCTATGACTACTCTGCTCTGTTCGGCTCAATGCTTCGAAGCGTAGGAGTACCGGCCAAGCTGATCAAGGGCTACAAGAACGACATACCTGAATATCACGCCTGGAACCAGGTTTATCTGGATAAGAAATGGGTGTTCATCGACACCACCTATGATGCAGCTTTCAAGGCTGCAGGTGCTAAAACCAATATGCTGAAAACGGATGCAGAATTCAGAGCAGCAAAATACTATTGAATCACAGCCACCTGAAAAGGTGGCTTTTGTTTTGCCTTGAAGCCTCGTTTGTCATTGCGAGCACAGCGCGGCAATCTCTCCCTTATCACCTAAAGAGCCCCACCCGAATGGGTGAGGCTCTTTAACATCATATGACCTTATTGATATTTATCCGATGCCTAACAGTTCTAAGACTCCCGCTTCTATAAGCGGCGAGTGGAGAACTGTAAAGGCCCTGGATCCGTTCAACTAATCTTCGGATGGAGTAGAAACTCCACCCGAAGCAAGGTTCACTTCATTTGCGTTTCAGGAATGCTCCCATAGCTGTCAGCATGCCGCCTAAGCCGTAGAACAGTGAGGCAGGAAGTTCACCGGTCTTAGGAAGAACTGCTACGCCCAGTGGAGCTACTTCTGCAACGATTTCTACCGGAGCCGGAACTGCTTCCGGAACCATCTCTGGTAAAACTGGAGCTGCAAGTGGTGTTACTTCCGGTACGACTGTAGTGATGACTTCCGGTTCCGGTCTGTCCTGAATGGTCCGGCGAGTTCGTGAGGATCCGGATGATGAAGGCGTTGGTGTTACAGGATCAGGATCATCATCTTCTACAACGGGTATTGCTGTCCACTGTGCGTACACGGTTATGTCGGCTATTACCGCTGTGTCGGCTGTGAATGCTGCGCCGCTTCCATCTGCAATTATGTTCCAGCCTGCAAATGTTTTGCCTGAGAAGGTTGGATTAGATGGCAAAATCACTTTTCCGCCCGATACAACGCCTGTTATTGGAGCCACTGCACTACCGCCCTGGCTGTCGAAGGTTACTGTGTACGTTGCAGCAGGTGTATCCGGTGTCCACTGTGCGTACACGGTTATGTCGGCTGTCACCTGTGTTGCGGATGTGAATACTGTACCGCTTCCATCTGCAGCTGTGTTCCAGCTTGCAAATGTATTCGCTGCTTTTGTTGGATTTGATGGCAGTGTTACCGTTGTACCCGATACGACTCCTGTTATTGGAGCCACTGCACTTCCGCCCTGGCTGTCAAAGGTTACAGTATACGTTGCAGCCGGTGTCCACTGTGCGTACACGGTTATGTCAGCTGTTACCTCTGTTTCTGATGTGAATGCTGCGCCGCTTCCATCTGCAATTATATTCCAGCTTGCAAACGCATTCGCTGCTTTTGTTGGATTTGATGGCAGAGTTACTGTTGTACCCGATACAACTCCTGTTATTGGAGCCACTGCACTACCACCCTGGCTGTCGAAGGTTACTGTAAATGTTTCTTGAACCTCAACAGGTATCCATGCTGCATATACTGTGATATCACAGGTTACTGGGGTATCCGATTTGAATTCATCTTCAGATTTGTCAGGAAACCATCCGCCGAAGGTGAAGCCGTCCCTTGTAGGTACCGGCAATGTTCCTGCGGTACCACCATCAGCAATACCGGTTATTGGAGCCACTGAACTTCCGCCCTGGCTGTCGAAGGTAACAGTGTACGTTGCTGGTGCAATAGGAGAACCAAGGGTATAGTTAATCGTCCCCTCTCCTTCTTCACCCGCAGTGAATCCATATTCTATTCCATTAATGAGGAACGCAAGAACCAATGGTTCAGCATCTTCGCCAAGGTCTGGAGACACGTACTGCCTATTATTATTCGTGCCCATTTCAATAACAGCATTACCATCTGAGTTTGTAGGGTAACTTCCGAATGGACCTTGTATTATCGCCTGCACTACCGTGCCCTCAGCAAAGCCATCTGTCTTAAGATGTATCTGAGTCTGCTTATCACCCGCATATACAGATACCCCAAACCCCTGCAACCCGATCGTTATTACCATCGTCAATATCATCAGCACTGCAAACCATCTGCTTCTGATTCCTTTTCTCATAATCCGCACCTCTCTCCTGTTTTTTCCCTCGCTGTCGGCCAGCATTTCTTCCTACTTTCAGTCACACCCTCAGATTCTAGCAGGCGTCACATTTCTTATCATCCTCCCAGTTTCTAAGCTGCTTTTCCTCACCTTGATTCACTTGAAGGGCACTTTGAATGAGAACCATCAGCTCCAACTCACTCCTGAAATGTACCTTCTTACCCGTATCAAGCCATTGTATCGTTCCCTGCCAACTGTGATTTTCCTGATGATAGATTGAAATTAAAAAATTTGCTCCTCCCATACGGACCTTTTGGGGTACTCGAGCCTTCTGAGTTTTCATTCAACCCTTCACCTCCTTATCGGGGTGAGACATTATCGATCTATTACTCTATATATTCATCATATCCATTTACTGTGACAGGACGCGACCATCCATGTGACAGCACTGTGACAAGCCCTCTGTAATATCCAAAAATTAAAAAAAACTCAGCTCATCCGAGTTATACCAATCGGGTAAGCTGAGTTTCCTGAGCTAAATGTGTTATTTGACTGATCACAATGGATAAGCTGCCTGTTTCCACATTCAGCACCCTTTTCAATACCTTTTCCAGTTGTGCCGAATCTACGCCAGGCAGCAGGACTAATAATTGCTGGTCGTTCCACCTTGTAAACGTATCGCCTTTTCTCAGATACTCCATTAAGTGCTGCTTCAGATGGTTCATCCGAAGCTCTTCCTGAGATCCTGTGTATCCTTTTATCGGCGTTGCAGTAACGACGCCTACACTTAGACCGGCTCCCAATCGTTGGGCTCTTCTGCGCTCAAGCTCGTAAATCGATTTAAAAACCTCAGGTTCACAGTAAAAGGCGTTATCAAGGGTAAGATTAGATTCAAGCTCATCATAAAGTCCTTCCTCTGATAGAACCATCGACTGTGTTCTTAGGAGTCGTTTATAGACCGCTCTCATTTCAGCAGAAGGTTTGATTCCCATTTCCCGATAATAAAAACCTGTTATGTATTCATAATGTTCCAGAGCCTGCTTCCTCTCACCTTTGACGGATAATGCATCCATCAGATTGATGTGAAAGGTCTCCTCATAAATATCGATCTGTATCGCTTTTTCACACAGGGGTAGAATTTCATCATGACAATTTTTAAACTTAAGAAGACTTATTGTGTTCAGCACCGTTTCGAGAAAAAGTCGTCTGTAATGATTCCTGATGGGGAAAACCCAGTGCTGATCCACGCACTCCATCAAATAATCGCCGCCATATAAATCCAGTGCCTTCAGATAAAATTCCAGCGCATGATGAGGTGATTCGTTCTTCAAGGCATCACCCTGCTTAGCCAACCGTTCAAACAAATCCGTATCCAGCTGAACAGCCAGGCTGTCATTCCAGCGATAATATCCATTAGAAAACAACAGAGTCTTATCACAGTCCTTGCAATCTTCTTCAATCAAGGCTTTCCTTAAACGATGCATTTGCCTTCGAAGCGTACTGCGGGGATCATTATACTCCTCCGAAACCCAAAGCAGATCCATCAAGGATTCCGGTGTGAAAGACCTCTCGCGGTGCGCAAGCATGAACTTATACAGCTCCCATATCTTCCTTGAACCGGAGGACGACATGACAAGAGAACGACCATCCTTGAAGACGTCGAACCGTCCTAACGTATGTATGACAAACGATGGTTTCTGTATGTTGTTTGATTCCAAATATTCATCCATCATAAGCCGTTACTCCTTCACAAAAGGGAATGAATCCAATTCCACTTCTTTACATGAATATCCATACTTTTATTCTAACACATCGGACCATTTTTGATTGACAATTCGGAAAATGGTTTTGTTCGATTGAATACCCTGTTTTTCAATTAGTAACCAAAATATTTCCATCATGTGCGAACCCATTAAAACGCCTGGTCATTGACAAATTGTCGGAAAACTATTACAATGTCTATGTAGTGCTTTTGGAGTTACTTCACAGATTATAAGCGTTAGTGCCCCGTGCCATTGCTAGTATCATGTGAACTGGTTCTCCAGGCTCTATCAAAACAAACAAACTGGAGGATTTTAAAATGACACAAGGAACAGTAAAATGGTTTAACTCAGAAAAAGGTTATGGTTTCATTTCTGTAGACGGCGGAACTGATGTATTCGTACACTTCAGCGCTATCCAAGGCGACGGTTTCAAAACACTTGACGAAGGTCAACGTGTAGAGTTCGAAGTTACTCAAGGATCACGTGGTCCCCAAGCTGAGAACGTAGTTAAACTGTAATTTCATCGTTAATTAAGGCCATCTGCGGATGGCCTTTTTTGTTGTGCAGAATTTGTTGTCTATCCTCTTAAATCTGTCTCATCTGCTGAAGTGTGGATATTCTCTGGCTGATCGGCGGGTGTGTATAAGTCATTTTCACTACTAAGGGATGCGGCGTAAGATTCGCATAATTCTCCCGAGCCAGAACCTTAAGCGCACTGATCATGGCATCTTTGAAGCCTGCTTTTCCCGAGAAGTCGTCAGCCCGGAGTTCCGCTCTCCTCGATAACCAGGAAAATGGAATATTCATAAGGATGTCTAATGGCTCTATCAGGATTTCAAACAGAATGATTGAAAATCCTATATGGGCTGATGTGAATCCAAAGGATTCTGAAAGCTTAGCTGAATCGAGGAAGTAGGTTAGCATGCCCAGATATAATCCTGTTTGAAGGATGGAGAAAACGAGGTTTTTTAATGAATCCCTATGCTTGTAATGACCGATTTCATGGGCCAAAACACTTACTACCTCTTCGGGGGTGCATTTTTCAACCAGCGTGTCGAACAATATGATGTGTTTGAACCGACCAAAACCCGAAAAAAAGGCGTTGAGTCGCCCGGATCGCTTTGAAGCGTCCATGATGCTGATTTTCTTGACTTCATAGCCAACAACCTTTGTAAGGATTCCAATTTTCTCTTTCAGCTCCCCTTCGGGCAGCGGAGTAATCCTATTGAAAAAACGGATGAATACATTGGCATAAAGCACATTCACCACGATCATAAAAGCTGCGATCATACCCCATGCATACAGCAGGAATCCACTTCCCATATTCCCATACAGGGTCAACATCCCATAAAGCATGCCAACCCCAAGAACCAAGGCAAGCAGGATGATTTTGAATTGATCCAGGATGAAAGTACCAACTGTAGTTTTATTGAATCCATAACGCTCTTCAATGCTGAAAGTACGGTAAGCTTTGATGACAAGAAGGAGGCAGTATTTGATGCAGTAATAGGACCCAAGGAAAAGCAGGGTTTGGATAATCGGATCCCCATGAAGAGAAGCCGTAAGCATAGCCAAAGCCGGAAACGTGCCTGAATAGAAAAGAACGAGCAGAATAAAGGCATCCATCGCCTCAGAAACAGCAGACAACCGATGGGTTTCCATCGTATACCCAAGCCACTTTCTGTACTCGACCGGCTTGTAAACATGGGCAACATTTTCAGGGATCGGTTCCCTGCGGTTTCTGTAGTTGAGAATCACCAGAATGAGTTTGAAAAGGAATACTCCTGTTATGACCCCGATGGTTAATTGAAACATGGCAATCCTCCGCGTAATCATATCAGGTAACGATTTTTTCCTGATTTCCAGGTCTTTAATTCACTTGATATATACCCTTTAAGATTTTTCTGAAGCAGTCACCCATCAGGCATTTCCAGTCGAATGAAACCCGGAGCTCTTGTAGGAGCTGCCGGGTTTCAGATTTGCAAGGTTTTTCAGAGTCATTCATGAATATAACTTCACCGTTTTCATTTTATCTGATCTGAACACCTTATCAATGTGTGTATAATTGTGGGCGATGCTGCCAGCCTGAGCGATAAAAGATGAGTCACATTGATAATTTTAAAAGTTTCAGGATCTCTATTAACTTGCCAGCATGATTGGATTTTCCAGACAGTTTATCACAACTATTCATTCTCTCATGCTGAAATGTTGAAACGAACGAAGCGACAATCTGAAGGGACTCAAGCAATGAAGGAGAGCGGAGAGTGGGAGAAATGCGGCAGACCTGAGAAAGTTAAGATTGATCCCAAATTCATTAATGCCTACACTAAATGGAAGGATGGAGAAATGCAAGCAGTAGAAGCAATGGAACTCTGCGGTATGGCAAATGCAACATTTTACCGAAAAGTTAAACAGCACGAAAAAAGGTGGGCTAAGTGCTCTCCTATTTTGAGAATGTTTTTTGACTGAACAAGATCTGAACAAACAATAATTAGTTATAAACATCTCAAGGGGAGTTTTAAACACACCTATACAAATTTCACAACACGCCTATTAATTCCTCAACTTAAACCAAACAGCTGATTGCTCATCATTTCGATTGATTGCAGCAACGGGATTTGAATCATTTGTATTAACTAAGAAATATGTCCATCCAATAAAGTCTGCACCGGCATAGAGTTCTGTGTTCCAATCTGGGTAAAGCCCTGAAACAGAATTGAAGCCCTCATATTTTACGCCTGACCCGCTAACAACATCGAACATATATTGATTGATTGATATCGTACTCTTTTCTAAACTATTTACTTTAATTTTAAATTTTGCAAGTAAGTATTCTTGTCCAGAGCGGGGTTCTAAGTTAAATTGGTTCCCAGCAAAAACCATATTCCAGGCATCTGCACCGGACTTAGTTTCAAGCAATGTAATGTCATAACTTTCCAATCCATAAAACAAATCTTTGCGATTAACTGAGATTGTTTGTCCCAATGTTGCAGGATTTGACCGAGAGGTTTTCGTTATTATTGTAGGTTGTATTTGTACAACAGCAGGTGATGGTACAAAACCTTTATCATTAATGCTTGCTGTCATCGTCGCTCCGTCCCACCCTACTTCTTTACCAAGCATATCAGCAATTGCTCGAAGTGGAACATAGGTTGTGCCGTTGTACAATATATTATCTGCATTAATAACTGTGCCATTTACCTTCATGCTTACGCTATTAAATGCTACTGGAATGTTTTGAAGTAGCCCTGAAGCAAAACTAAAATTCCCCAAAAGTATTGCTGTTATGATTACTCCTGTGAGAAACCCTCTCGCAGTTTTCATTAAAATACCTCCTTGTATGTTACATCAATTCATCCTGAACAGCAGTAGACTGTTCAAGGCTTACTATTAAAGCTCCAGCCTCATTCAAAGATGAATAGAACATAAATTGATACTTTTCGTAGTCGATGCCTGCAACATTCACCGACTATGTTCAATAATGCTTAAACCCAAAATGAGTAGTGCCATAAACATCATTCCGTTTATTATCCAAGTCTTTACTCTTATGGTTAAATCAATTATTTATAAGATACAGCCCATCTCCATCAATCCACCTTGCAGCAAACGGAAATGCGCTATTTATTAAATAGGCCGACAATGGAACATATACTACGTTCTTATAATTTAGGATTGGATATGTTGCTCCGTCCACGTATGCATTCTGTCCAAGATATAATGGCCTGATCTCGATATTTAATCTAATTGATTGACCAAGTGTGTTGTTTGACCCTAAGAATAACTGATTCAGGTTATAGTAGTATTGACTCGTTCCGATCCTGAGCCAGCCTCCATTATCTATTAAGTATCCTCCAACAGCCGGAATTAAATCTGATGTCATAGGCATATATGTCATATTCTTATAAGTAACGAAGGGATAGTCAGCATTCGCGTTATTCACAAGTCTTCCATTGATATAAATATTGAATCCCACTATGTTGGCTCTGGCCGTGTTTTTGCTTGAAAGATATTCGTTATATATATGCGTTCTTGTATTTGTATCGCCTTTCCCAGTTGCAGAAAGCCCATGTTGCCGTTGAAATGCCTTGACTGCAATAACAAGCTTATCTATATCGCCGTAATCTCCCATATCTCCAGAGTAATACCCCAATTGATACAGCCAGCCTTTGAATTCTGTGACTTGTCCATACTGATATTCAAATAAGTAATATGATTCAGCAGATTGCACATATCCACCACTACTACCACTTGAGCTTGAACTTCCTCCGTTATGATAATGATAGCTACCAACCGGATAACCCCACCCTGCGGTTCTCACATAATGACCACCGCTTGAATCAGTTCTCCCCGGATGAGCAAAACTCATTGATGTAACAAGAGAAAATGCAATAATTGTCGCGAACAGTCGTCTCATCATGTTTCTTTCTCCCCCAAAAGTTTAATCTATACGGTTCGACTTTCAATAACCATGTAATCATACTTCAACAACAAGATAGTAGTTAGTTATTACCATCATTCAACAAGATTCTGGTTTTAATAGAACCTAAAGATGAAAATCAGTGCTAGTCTTATAGATACGTCCGGATTACTCATTTTAGGAGCATATTTTTGTCAATTTTCCCCTGTAAGCCTCAAAACGCCTTTTTCATATTCCCCTACAGGATAGTTATTTTGAGTAATAGCAATTATTACATCAGCAATTTTAGTGTTGTAATCTGTTTCTACATATTGAAGTTTAACAACATCAATTAGACCGATTATTGCTTGCTTCAGTTCTCTATCCGGTAAATCAAAACGACCATGTCCTTTGAAATATTTTTCGAAGGTAGGTTGTGCACGAATATCAATAGTCATCCAGCTTCCATATATTTGAACCTTTTGAGCTACTAAACTATCCGTTACAACCCCTTCACTCATTCGCAATGCCATAGAATTATTCAAGCTCATCAGGTTCACGATTTTAAACTGTTCATCATATTGGCTCAATTTACCGGCTTGTTTACTTAATTCAGCGGCTTGAGAGCCAATTTTTTCAGCACCTGTCTTTACTTCTAGATTCAGGCTGTTAACTTGGCTCATTAATACTAAAAGCATTATTATTGAAATCACCTGAAATACTGCAAGACCAATAACCAGTTTCTTTAGCCCCTCCAGCTTTTTTAAACCATTAACCTGCTGGTAAATGGCTTGATTAGCTGTGCTATTCTCTACAGAACTGCCCTCAATGGTTTCCAAGTTGTCGACTACCTGCTCACTTTCATTCATGACAAACTCCTCCAAGTCATGATTATTGGAAAACTTTATAAATCGATGAACTAATCTGCCTCAAGGTCTACAAACCTTACAAGCCCTATACCCATTACTCCTTGCGTCATCTTCAGAGATAAACCATATTTCGTTTTCAGAATGTATTTTCTGTGCCCACTGACAAGATGGATTGTGATATATGTCTGAATTAACAGACCCTACATAAGAATAGGACTGGGCGCTTGATACTCCCGAATCTACGCTAATGCCACTGCATCCCGCTAAAGGAATTATTATCATCAGACAGATTATCACCAGTAGAAATCTTGATTTGAATCGTCTCATTGAATTCCTCCAACTTAGCATTATTGATAATCATCAACTAAGTAATGGGCTTCACCATAACTTAGAACGTCTGTATCTGAATACACCTCGCCAATAGCGGAATCATAGCCTTCTTGCTCTGCATCTACAACCGAAGTCGCACTGGAAGAATTATAACCTTGTCCTTGATAATCACTTTCCGAGTACTGTTGATCATCATTGTATAATTCGTCATGTTCGCTGAAAACGTCTGACACCGCATTGTCCCATCCTTGAGAATATGCATCGTCTAGTTCTTCCTGTGTTACCGTGGGTTCATCTTGGCTCTCGTATGAATTGATTTCCGTATAATCCGATTCACAACCTGAAGTTAAAAGAATAATTGAAATTGCAAAAACAGTTATACCCATATCTTTCATGCGAACCTCCAATTCGTGGTAATTGCAAATTCAATAGTTATTGAACATTCATAGAGATTCCATCTGTTGTAATAACAACTGATTTGCCCGCTGTCCACGATACTTGTCCACTATATTTCTTTAAAACATCCATCGCTTCCAGATGTGGGTGTCCATAGCTGTTGTCAATCCCATAACTAATGACCGAAATATCAGGCTTAAGTATAGACATAAGCGTACTACTATTTCCTGTTCTGCTACCATGGTGTTCCGCTTTGAAAAGATTCACATGACCAACTTTAGTAAGCCAGGGGTCGATAGCGGAACTTGCATCCCCTGCAAATAGCATTCTTTCGCTACCGTATGTCACAAGAACAATTACACTGACATCATTAATATCACTTGATGCATCCACAGTTTCAATGGTTTGCACTGTCAGATTCTCATATTTGATGGTCTCATTCTTATCACCTAATTCTGGACAACCTTCTGCTGCAACACTATTTTCGACTGTCTGATAAATCTGAGTTGTTGCAGGCACACCGCTGTCGATGTACCGTTCAACATTATAAGCATCGAAGACTTCAGGTAAGCCGCCAAGATGGTCCGCATGCCCATGCGTTGCAATCACTAGCTCCAAATCGTCTACACTCTGTGACTTTAAATAGTTTACAACCGTATCTCCGCTTGATTTGTCCCCAGCATCAATTAAAATGTCCAGTTCATCCAAATCTAAAAAACCGAGTCACCTTGTCCAACATCGATGAAGCTGACTTTCAAGTTACTCAGGGATGTTGTTGATGTCACTGTTGACCTAGTTATTATTACTGTTCTTGTGTTCGCATCCCAACCTACTGTACCGCCAAGTGCTTCTATTACTGCTCTGATAGGCAAACATGTTCTTGACTCCCTAATCATTGCAGGAGAATCTACTGCTAACTGACTACCATTCTTGTCAATGTAATTCTGTCCTACCGGAATCCTTAGTGTTACATCACTCTTCTTAACGATTACAAAAGGTGCTTCCCATGCAATTGAATCCACTCCATACGCTTCTAACACTGCTCTTACAGGCACATAGGTTCTGCCATTCTCAACAAATGGTGGTGCATCTATCATCAGCACCTTTTGCCCATTTACTCTAACGCAAATTTCACTGAGAACAACGGGAACCACAGGAGCAATCACAATAGGCTTAATTGGAGTGCTAACGGGTATTTTTGGAGTCACAGTAGGAACATTTGATGAACTGGCGTATGGGCATACACCACCATCATGCAAATGAGGTGGATGACCTCCGCAATGGAAGTGATAGTATCCCAATCCACTTACGTTCTGGTTATCTTTGTGACCTCCGCTAGAATCCGTCCTTCCCGAATGCGCCAAACTAAGAGATGTAACAATCATGCAAATTAGAATAAATGAAACTAACCTTTTCAAATTCAGTCCACTTTTCTTCATCTCTGTTCCTCCTCTAATTGTTACACCCAGCACATTCCACATGAATACATTCATAACAGTTTAGTCGTTCTTCCCACCCCCTTATAACTCCTCTTGATGATATAACCCCGAAGTCTATTCTCATTTAATATTCTTAACTTCGTACAACAGTCATAATAAATCCATCAATTGCCATCGCTGGTATCTGCTCTGTTCGTACCCCATTCCATGTGAACAAAACGATACTGGAAATTTATTGTTACAACCTATCCATCTGCCCATAAGCATTTCGAATTCACTTTATCATTATTTGTTTTTTATGCATATTTAGCTTATATATGTCTGTAATTCCCTTAAAATTGCTATTAGAACGTATTAATTATTTAATCCACAGAAAATAATTTATGAATTTATTTAGGACAAATTAACCCAATTGCATAATTGGTAACCAAAATCGCCAACAGTGCCACATATTGTCTGTTTTCTCTCTCTGGTATAAATTATAGGTGTATGCTATGCTCAACATATCGAATATTTCTGAAACTCCCCAGTATGAAAGGAGACCTTTATGCGAATCGCCGTAACAGCCCCCAGGGGTAAAATGGGATCACTGATCGTACAGGCCATCGCTGCCAGGCCGCATTTGTCCCTGACTTCTGTCATTGCCCCCACAGGGAGGGATTATATCGGACAGGATGCAGGCCATGTTTGCGGAGTTGGCAGACCCTTGGGGGTACTGATAACAGACAATTGGGATGAGGCGCTTGAAAATGCGGATGTCCTGATTGATTTCTCAACCGTTGAAGTGGCCAGGTTAGCTGTTGAACAGACGATGAAACACAGTGTTGCCATGATCTGCGGCACTACTGGATTCTCAGAGGTGGATCAGTATCTTTTCATCAAAGCCTCCAAGGTGGTTCCTGTCCTTCATGCAGCGAACACATCACGGGTGATTTACCTGATGAAACAGCTTCTGGCCGAAGCAGCAAAAGAACTCCACCAAACTGCGGACATCGAACTCATAGAAATGCACGGCCATGACAAGCTGGATGCACCAAGCGGTACATCAAAGGAACTTGGCCGAGCCATCTGTGCAGCAACCGGCCAGGACTGGGAAAAATCAGCGGTTTTCGGCCGTAAAGGACATGGCCAGCGATCCGAAGGAGAGATCGGATACCATTCCCTTAGGGCAGGCGACATTGCAAGTACCCATACCGTGATGTTCGGACTTATGGGTGAAAGGTTGGAGATCACACACCATGCTCACAGCCTGCGCTGTTTCGCCGAGGGAGCCCTGGACTGTGCTGAATTCCTTAAGGGTAAAGGCCCGGGGATATACTGTGTGGAGGATGTTTTTGTGACGAAACGGAAATAATCATCGAAAAAAACGTGCCCAAAAAAAAAGATACTCCCCGTAAGGACGACAGATGAAATGATTAATCTGTTGCCGAATGGGGAGTATTTTCATGACTTCAAAAAAAGTTTTATTGAGCTTTATGTTGGAGGATTTCAGCCTGTTCCAACAGGTGATCCCTGTCATTGCGTCCTGGCTCCTCCACAACCCATGCCAGCAGAGCGGTGAGGATTCTTCCTATCTCAGGCCCCTGGGGAATCCCCAGGCCCATCAGATCCTTTCCGGTGAGGGCCAGTTGCCGGATGCTGAGGCAGTGATCCTGATCCATGATCTGTTCATAGAAGCTCTCAATCTGGCTCAGAACAGCAAGAGCAGGGTCTGCCATTATCGGGTTCTGCGCCAGAAGATCGGCCCGGCGCACAGAGAGCCAGTAAGGAAAATCATCATTTCCAATGGCAATGATGGCACGGCGCACTGATTTTGCGGCTGGGACGATATCCCTGTCATGGTGTTTCACAAGATTGAGTACCCGACGGCGGATTCCGTTGCCCCACCTGAGCCGGTCCAGGACAACACCCGCTAGCATTTCACTATGCACTTCATGTCCATAAAAGTGATCCCGGCCGGTTTCATCTGTAAACCAGGTTTCGGCCTTACCAAGATCATGGAGCAGCAATGACCACCGTACAACCTGGTTCGGCTCTGCGGCTGCGGCAGCTTCCAGAGTATGAACCCCCACATTGTGCAGATGCCAGGGAGTATTTTGCGGGATGTCAAAGCAGCGGTCCAGTTCCGGCAATACCCACCGCATCAAGCCACTTTCCCTTAAAAGTCCCCAGCGGCGGGGAGCACCGGACATCAGCCATTTATCCAACTCCATTCGGATCCTCTCCCCACTGACATACAGGATGTTGGGGGCAAGGGAAGCTATGGCTTTCAAAGTTTCAGGATCAACATCGCAGTCCAGCTGTGCCGCAAAACGGACAGCCCGCAGCATGCGCAGAGCATCCTCCCGAAACCGCTCATCTGGATTTCCCACGGCCCGGACCATCCCTTCTGTCAGATCCCGTTGGCCCCCGAAAGGATCGATCAGGCCACGTATGGGATGCCAGGCAAGAGCGTTGATGGTAAAATCCCGCCGGGCCAGATCCGCTTCGATATCCGCAACAAAAGTCACCTCATCAGGACGACGGAAATCGCTGTAGGTTGATTCAGAGCGGTATGTGGTCACCTCGTAAGGTTCACCATCCAAAATCACCGTCACCGTACCATGTGCGATACCAGTGGGGACCGTACGGGTAAAACAGCGCTGGACGTCCTCCGGCAGAGCGTTCGTGGTAATATCCCAGTCCTCGGGAGCCCGCCCCAAAAGAATGTCACGGACACAGCCGCCCACAAGCCATGCTTCATGACCGGCTGTTTCCATGGTATTAATGATGTCCAGAGCCCCTTTTGGGATTTTACTGATATCCATGTTCACTTTCACTCAATCACCCTCTGTTACTTAACTTCCACCATCCAGCCTTTCGGTGCAGGCAGATCCCCCATCTGAATGCCGACAAGGGTATCATAGAGCTTTTTCGTCACAGGACCCACTTCGGTTTTACTATGGAACACATGGAGTTTACCCTGATATTCGATGCCTCCGATCGGTGTGATCACAGCAGCGGTACCGCAGGCTCCAGCCTCCTTGAACTCTCCAAGATTGCTTATGAATACATCACGCTCTTCAATTTCCAGACCAAGGTATTCCTTGGCCACATGGATCAGAGAGTACTTTGTGATGCTGGGGAGTATTGAGGGAGATTTTGGTGTAACGAATTTATTATCATGAGTGATGCCGAAGAAGTTGGCTGCGCCCACCTCTTCAATCTTTGTATGGGTTTGAGGATCCAGATAAATGCAGTCTGCAAACCCCCGTTCAACAGCCTGCTTATGTGACAACAGGCTGGCTGCATAGTTTCCGCCGACTTTAGCAGCACCTGTTCCCTGAGGAGCCGCACGGTCATAATCGGAAATCATGAAATCAACAGGTGCCATTCCACCCTTAAAGTATGGTCCGACCGGGAGACAGAATACTGCAAAAATGTATTCAGGAGCTTCCTTGACGCCGATATTATCACCAACCCCGATTACGTAAGGCCGCAGGTACAGGGTAGCACCGGAACCGTAAGGCGGTACGAAATGTTCGTTTGCTTTTACCACCTGCACGCAGGCATCTATGAATTTGTACTCTGGTATTTCCGGCATAAGGAGACGGCGGCAGCTGGCGTTCATACGGGCGGAATTCTGATCCGGTCTGAAGAGCTGTATTCGGCCATCTTTCGTAGTATATGCCTTAAGACCTTCAAAACACTGCTGACCGTAATGAAGCGCTGTGGAGCTTTCGCTGATTGTCAATGTGTTGTCAGTCACCAGCTTCCCGGTATCCCACGCACCGTCTCTCCAGTAAGAGATGTAGCGGAAATCCGTTTTCATATACGAAAATCCTAATTTACCCCAATCCAAATCAACTTTGTTCATGATGATATGACCTCCATGGTTATATTATTCCGCAATATGCGGTGACCGGCTGTATGACAATTCTCTGATCCGTTCGGTGACATCTATTTCGTAGCACCGATCCCCTAAGGGCTCCGAGGGGATATCAAGCAATGAATCCGTCAGTGCTGTAAGTTTTTTGACATATGCATCCTGCTTAGGAGCCTCTTTGCATAGAGTCCGCATCTCTACCCTTACTCGGTTGCACAGCCCCATTTCGTAAGGATTTCCCAGCCGTTTGGCATGGAGCATTGCTTCTTCCATGAGTGTCAGAGCCTCTTTGGCGTTTCCTTGCCTGAAACGGATCAGACTCTGAAAACCGCAGGCAGTTGACCTGCCCCATCTGAAATCATAATTGCCGTAAAGCTGGAGAGCCTTCCGGAAACAATCATCCGCTCTGCCGAGATCACCGCTTTCATAGGCTCCATGACCGGCTTGGGTATAAAATATAGTCAGTCTTCCTTCCTGTCCGATATCCTGACACAGATGAATCGCTTCAGTGTAGTAGTTTTGAGCATCATCCCACTGTTTTCTGAACCGTCTGCTCTCACCAAGATAATAATAAACGGCGGCGATATTCAAGGCATACCTTTTGGGCTGTTCAAAGCGCTGAAATCGGTGCAGAGAATCTGTAAGGCAGATATCCCCGTCATCATAGGCACCGACAAGGATCCGGTGAAATCCCTTCAGTCGCAGGAGAATGGCAGTCTCAAGTTCCATATGCGATTGAATCGCTATTTCAAGTGTTTCATCAACTACCAGTTCCATTTGAGCAGTCCTGTGGGCATTGATGCAGTAGAATATTTCCTGAAATCCTGCCTTCACCTGCCATACGGGGTCCTTCGCTTCTGCGGCAAGCTGCTTCAATTCTTCCAAAGCGTTCAGCCCCTGCACGTAGGAACCGATCTTGATATGGTACCGAGCATCCATATGAAGCCATTGCAACCTATGCACTCTGGATTTATCTATACCTTCCCGTTTTTCGAGGAGCTTCAGCCTTTCCTCAAGCCGCTTCAGCTCAACGCCAAGATCTTCCTCTGAAAAAAACGTTTCTATTTCCGGACCTTCCCTTCCCGGCAGAACCGGAAAGGTCTCATATGTCGCTTCCAGATAGTCGTACAGATTGTTAAGCCCGCATCCCAAGGCACGGGACCGTTCTCCGGCTTTTTCAAAATAGTAATCAAGCAAATCCCATCTGATTCTTCCGGCCTCTTGGTATCTAAGAGCCAGCAGCTCCCCTATTCTACGGAAAAGAATCCTGCGTTTTGATTCACTGAGCCGTTCATAGACAAAATCCCGGAGCTTCTGATGAGTGAAAAACAACTCCACGTCACCATCAGTCCCCAGACCTTCACGCAGCAGATCCGCCTGATAAAGTTCATCCAGAAGATCAACAAGGTCCATTTCATCCCGACCGCTGATTTCGGACAATACACCTAGCGGAACCTTATCCCTGAAGACGGAAACCAGATCCAGGATCTTCAATGATTCCGGCCGTATCCGTGCCAGCCTGGATAAGAGAACATCCTGCATTCGGGGAGTGATCATTCCAGGTGTTCCCTGTTTTTTCACGTGATTGAGATATTCGACCACGAAGAAAGGATTCCCTTCTGTTTCCTTATATAAATTCTCGGCGACTGCCTTTGATCCGGAGGATTTCAGGTAGCCCTGAGCAAATTCTCTGGTTTCATCGGGATTGAATCGTTTCAATGGCAAACAAGTCAACAGGTTCTCCTTGCGTCCTTCTGTCAGCAAAGGCCCCAGTTCCTGCCATGTCCCGACACGACTGGTCAGAATCATAAGGATCCGATTGTTCCGTACTTTCAGCAGGAGCCGTGTCATCAGATTCAAACTCATGGAATCAGCCCAGTGGATATCCTCAAAGCTAAGAAGGATAGGGGTTTTCTCTGCCTCAGCCACAAGCCTGTTCAGCAGGTCCTTTTCGTTTAACAGACCGTCCTTCTCGATAGGGGCTCCGACCTCCTTGGATCCTCCGACGGCAAGGCTCTGAACTTCACGATATATACCCTCCCAGGGACGGTAGTATGCGCTTTCTTCTGTGGCATAACAGCTTGCACTGAAGTGTCTTATACCTTTAAGATCCACCATGGACAGAAATTGTCTGAGTATTTCAGATTTCCCGATTCCTGCTTCCCCGTGAATCAGGACTGAGCAAGCATCTTCACCTGAACAAAACCGGTTCCACTGAACATTCAATGCAGCCAGCTCCGATTCACGGCCGTAAAAATAGTTTTTCTGCGGCTTTGCCGATTCATGCTGCCGTGTTTTCACACGCAGGAGATTCTCATAGAGGGCGGCAGTCTGTTCTTCAGGCTGGATTTCCAAATCCAGTCTCAGCTTCAGAACCAGGCTCTGATAGAGCTCCAACGCCCTATGCACCTGTCCGGAGTCGCTGTAATCCTGCATCAGAAGCCGGTATGACACTTCATCGTATTCATCCAGTTCAATAAGCCTGTGCAGTGCCTGCCTGCGGTTTTCCAGCTGATCCCTTTGCTGAATGGTTTCCGTCAGAATGTGACGCTCCTCTTCCCGACGGGTCTGGCGCTGAAAATCCAACCAACCTTCGTATCCATCAGCATCCTTGACCACAAAGCCCTCCAGGAATTCACCGTGCCCCTGAAGCGCCTCAACCTGTATTTCAGGATTCCATTCCACCATTTCACGGCTCGGGGTCAGGATCAGTTCTTCTCCCATGACCTTCCGGATGATGTAAAGCCCGTTCCTCAGATTTTTTCGGGCGGTTCCTTCATCCATATCTGCCCATAGCAAAGCAAGCAACCGATCCCGGGTCGCTCTTTTTTCTATCGCCAGATAATAAAACAATGCCTCCGCCTTACGGAAGGGGAAAATGACACGCTGTCCGCCCCGGGTGATATATGGGGAGCCTTGCCAGATGATTCCTATGGTCATAAGATCCGCCAGCCTTTTTCTGTTATTCTTCTATTAACTATACACGTTCATTTTTGTCTGGGCAATACACTAAGGGAAACGCCGTCGCTTCATTGAAAGAAAGCCTGACGCGAAGAACTATACGTCAGGCTTTCAAATAAGATTAAGACCTTTTCCACAGATGTCACAGATGAAAATTTACTCTTTAAAACAGACCTACAATCTCACCGCTCTCAAGGATATCGATCTTGTTGGCAGCCGGTACTTTTGGAAGGCCAGGCATACGCATGATTTCTCCGGCCAGGGCGACAAGGAATCCGGCACCGGCGGATAGCTTCACTTCGCGTACGGTAACTTTGAAGCCTGTGGGACGGCCCAGTTTCTTTGCATCATCAGAAAGGGAGTACTGAGTCTTTGCCATACAGATGGGAAGGTGTCCAAAACCGTCCTCTGTATGTTTGGCAATGTCCTGAAGGGCTTTGGCGGTGAAATCCACACCATCTGCTCCATAGATGTCCATGCAGATTTTCTCGATTTTCGCTTTTGGCGCCATATCCAGTTCATAAAGAGGCTTGTAAGCTGCCTTTCCGCTTTCAGCGATTTCAACCACTTTCTTAGCCAATTCAATTCCGCCTTCACCGCCCTTGGCCCATACTTCACTGAGGACCGCATCGGCTCCCAGCTCTTTACAGCGGCTTTCTACGAATGCAAGCTCCTGCGGCGTATCCAGTGGAAATGCATTGATTGCCACTACGGCAGGGACACCGAAAAGCTGGACGTTCTGAATCTGTTTTTCGAGATTTTCGAAGCCTTTAGCAAGAGCTTCCATATTCTCTTTGCCGAGATCATCCTTCTTGACGCCCCCGTGATTCTTCAGTGCTCGGACTGTAGCTACGATTACAGTCACGGCGGGCTTGAGTCCTGCATACCTGCATTTGATGTCGAAGAATTTCTCAGCGCCAAGATCGGCACCGAATCCTGCTTCGGTAACAACATAGTCTGCCAGTTTCAGCGCCATCGTGGTTGCAACCACTGAATTGCAGCCATGAGCAATATTAGCGAACGGACCCCCGTGGATTAACGCAGGTGTGTTTTCAAGAGTTTGAACCAAGTTAGGCATCAATGCATCCTTGAGGAGCAGAGCCATGGACCCGGTGGCTTCCAACTCACCGGCTGTAACTGGTTTCTTATCATTCGTATAAGCGACTACCATGCGGGCAAGACGCTCTTTCAGGTCTTTCATGCTGGTTGACAGGCATAGGATTGCCATGATTTCGGATGCTACGGCAATATCGAAGCCGTCCTGACGGATTATTCCGTCTCCCTTAGCGCCCATGCCCACTATGATATTACGCAGAGCACGGTCATTCATGTCAATGGCGCGACGCCATACAATACGCTTAGAATCGATGTCCAGGGTGTTTCCCTGATAAATATGGTTGTCTATAAGAGCAGCTAGAAGATTGTTGGCCGTAGTAACAGCGTGAATGTCCCCGGTAAAGTGAAGGTTGATATCATCCATCGGAACAACCTGTGCGTATCCACCGCCTGCTGCGCCGCCCTTAACCCCGAAACAAGGGCCCAATGATGGTTCACGAAGTGCAGTGAAGGTTTTTTTTCCGATTTTGTTCAATCCCATGGACAGGCCGACATTGGTAGTTGTCTTCCCTTCACCGGCTGGAGTAGGGTTGATGGCAGTGACAAGAATCAGTTTCCCGTCGGGCTTATCCTTTAGCCTATCCATTACGTCCAGGTGGATCTTAGCTTTATATTTCCCGTATAACTCCAGATCGTCCTCTGTGAGCCCCAGCTTTGCTGCTACATCCTTGATGGGCTGCATTTTTGCTTCCTGTGCGATCTGCACGTCTGTTTTGAATTCTGCCATGAGTTTTTTCTCCTCCTGTTTTTCAAACCTTTGTATGGGATCATTCTATTAGGCAGACGTCACTGAAACGTCCAACGCTCATTATAAGTATATCTGAAATCTGGCTTTCCACCATGCATTTTGTCAACAAACCGTCTAAATCCGGATGTTTTTTTACATATACATTTTATTGTTCGTGTCGAATTAAAATTCGGTATTGCATTATTATACTTTTTAATGTATATTATTACTATTACTCCAGGGAGGTGATTCCATGTTTGCCTTAGCACTTGATGAAACTGTTTATGTTACAACCGACAAAGGAGCCTGCAGCGTCGAAACCGTTTGGCAACTGCTCAAGCAGACCCATTGGGCTTCCGACCGTTCACTGGAAACCGTACGGATCTCCATGGAGAATTCCCTCTGCTTTTATCTGATGAACGATCTGCAGCTCATAGGGTTTGCCCGTGTGATCACCGACATGGCTACCTTTGCGTACCTGTGCGATGTCGTCATTGATCCTAACCATCAGTGTACAGGCGGTGGAACCCAATTGATCCAGCATATCCTTAACCACCCTCAACTAAAATCAATTCCGCAGTGGCGACTGAAAACTACCTTTGCCAGCCCTTTTTACAGTCGTTTCGGATTTCAGAAAATCAAAGATGATATAACCCATATGGAGTACTTTCCTAAGAAATGATCCGGTCCGGCCTGCATGCAGGCCGGATTTATTATTTTTGCCTTCCTCAAGGAGTCCTCATGCGCGTTTATACATCCCTTTGTAACTTTACTCACACATCCAAGTCGTTTCATATAAGTCTATTGCATATTTATACCGTTTCCTGTATGATAATAACAAACACACAAGGAGGATTCACTGTATGATAACTGTAATCTCTCATGACTTACTCTCAAAAGGTGACGTGGCTGCCATCCTTGAATCCACCGGTTCAGAATATATCCATGTCAACTCAAAGCCTAAAAAAGTATCGCTGATCAACCTGGGGATGAGTCCGCAGAATTTCTCTTCCTTTAAATCCAACAATACACTGAATGTGTTCGGTAAGCAATTCAAACCAAAAACCCTGTTGAAACTTGAAACCGATATCTGTGTGATTTCCGACGGCATTTTAAGTACTGAAGAATTCAATGTCCTGTCTGATCAGATTGCAGAATTGATCGGTAAGATGACCTTAGTGGGCGTCGGTATTGGAAAAGAATTGCTGATGGCTGCAGCTGACGCCGGCGAAAACTGGCAGCTTCATGACAGAACCTGGTTTCTGCCAGTAAGTTCCGCCTATGCGGTTGATACCTATGAACAATTGAATGAGATCGGTGTCCTTTAAACGTCGTTGATCAACTGCATATTTCAGCTTTTAAGCCATCCTCCAGTACAATCTGATATAATTGAATATCAGATTGTACTGGAGGATGGCTTATGTCAGGTAAACATCTAAAAGATCTCCGTACCGGCTTGGGTCTCTCTCAGCAGGAATTGGCAGGATCTCTGATGACAAGGAATCTGCTCAGTATGATTGAAAACGGCAGAACACCCTTGACATTGAAAACAGCTGAGATCCTTTCAAACCGTATCAACAGTTTGTTTTCAGGAAAACCGGATTTCGAGCCGGTTACAATTGAAGATCTGTCCATTCCTGGTCGGTATCAGGCCCGAATGGAAATCCGTGGGCTTTTGAATACCATTTCAGAATTTCAGCTCGACAATCATTTTAACATGGATCAGTATCTTACCCGTATATCCGCTCTCTTTTCACAATGGGATCTTCCAAAGGAAAAGACGCAGGCCTATCTGGTGATTGCAGATTATTTTGAAAGTGTCGGCAAAAATCAGGAGGCTCATCTGTATTTCAGCAGGGCATACGAAAACGCAGCACGTTCCGAGGACCCTTCATTGCTGGCAGAAACCGCACTTAGCCTCTCACGAACGGCATTGAAGCTCGAGCATTATCAAAGCGCCATTCTTTCAGCGGATGTCTTACGGAGTTATGAAGGCAGAATTCCGGATTTGCTCCTTCTTGAGGTCTTCCTTAATCAAGCCGTTGCCTATATAGCTGCGGAAGATTATGAAAGGGCACTGGGAAGCCTGATTTTCTGTGAGCATCTCGTTCCGAAGGAGCCTCCACGCTGGCAGAACCAGCTCCTCACTATGAAAATAGACTGTTATATCAGTAAGGGCATGCTCGGAATCGCAAACAGGATCATGGCTTCACTCGAGAAGCAGCTTCATAAAAGCAATGCTGCGGAAAGGAGTGCTCTAAGTATTACGATCACCTACCTGAAAGGCAAGATGGATCCTCTGGCCTTTTCGACAGAAGTACTGGAGTCACTTTGGAATGATTTTTCAGTATCACCAACCGTTTATCCACATTTTGAACAGCTTTTCCTGCGTCTGATGGAATCGGCATTACAGGCAAAAGAACCGGATCTTTTCGAAAAAATTTCATGGCGTGCGGTCACCGATATCTCCCCTAAAACGCACCCCGTTTCCTATCGAAATGTCATGGAGCTGATTCTCAAAGCCTGGTCGATCTACCCTACTCTGAATCTGACTCTACATTGGAAATATTTTCTATCAGATGAAAGCAACCAAGTTTCTCCAGGTTATGCAAGTCTCATCCTGAGCTTCATCAGTTTCTTCGAAGATACAGGGCGACAGGATCTGACACGAAATGCCTTGTTAAACTATTCCTCTTTGAAAGCAAGACAAAGGGTGTAACCAAATCGGTTACACCCTTTGTCTTGCTTATGACATTCAAACCATTCAAGTTATTCCATTCCCTTTACATCCAGAACCGCAAATGCAATTTTTGAAGCATGATCGCCGATCCGTTCCAGGTTTGTCAGAATATCCAGAAATATAACACCTGAGCCTGGAGAGCATTGCTGGCGGTTCATTCGTGCAATATGGCTGGTACGGAGGGTCTTTTGGACATGATCGATTTCACCTTCGCGCTCAACAACGCGCCGGGCAACCTGCGAATCACCGGTCTGTAGAGCCAGCAAGGATTCACGGTAGGATTTCAGAACCCGCTCGTGGAGCATCCGAAGTTCGCCTTCCGCCGATTCACTGAAATCAAGCTTATTCTCAACCCGGTACAAAGCCAGTTCAGCCAGATTGTCCGCATGATCCCCAACCCGCTCGATGTCATGGCTGGTACCGAATAGACCGTTGACCACAAAATGCTGTTGTTCGGAAAGTGCTGTATTCGATAACTTCACCAAATATCCGGCAATCTCACGCTCCATGGTATTGATTATCCGTTCGATACGGAACACCTCATGGGCCATGGCCTCATCGGCCTTGAAGAAGGCCTCCATTGATTTTTCGTAAGAATCACAGGCTATATTCCCCATATGAAGCACTTCTTTGATGCACTGTCCAACAGCGATAGCCGGGGTCTCCAATATCCGGTCATCCAGATACTTGATTCCTTCCACAATGACTTCTTCGCCCTTCTTATCCGGGATGAGTTTAGTTGCAAGATAGACCAGACCGCCGGCAAAAGGAAGCTGAATAAGCATATTGATGAGATTGAACAGTGTATGGGTATTGGCAATCTGTCGGGAAATGCTGTTGGGATCCAACTGCACCACAAAATGCAGGATGGGCTTGCTGAGAAGGAACACAAATATCATGGTGCCGATGATATTGAAGAGAAGATGCATCAATGCTGCACGTTTGGCTGTTTTATTGGCACCGATACTGGAAAGCAGTGCCGTGACACAGGTACCGATATTATCGCCGAACAGGATCGGTATTGCCGCTTCAATCGGGAGTAGCCCTTGGGAAGCCAAAGCAATCAGCAGGCCGATCGAGGCACTGGAGCTTTGGATAACGGCGGTCAAAGCAAAACCCGCTAAAATCCCTAAGAATGTGTCCTTCAGAGTCCCGCCGCCAAAGCTGGTAAGCATTGTTTTGAAGCCTTCAAACTCGTGGAGGGGTTTCATGGATTCGCTCATGGTGCTCATCCCTATAAAGAGGATTCCGAAGCCGATGAGAATTTCTGCCCACTGTTTGGTTTTCTTATTCTTGGTGAACATCCAGAATGCGACACCGATGCCAACTGCTAAAGGAGCGTATTCTGCTAAGTTGAACGAAATGATCTGGGCAGTCATGGTGGTTCCGATGTTCGCCCCCATGATTACGCCGATAGCCTGAGTCAGATTCATGATCCCTGCATTGACAAATCCCACAACCATGACGGTGGTAGCACTGGAACTCTGGATGACTCCGGTGACAACGGCACCGACAAGTACACCCATGACCCGATTGTTAGTAAGAACTTCTATCAGTTTCTTCAGCCTTTCACCAGCGGCTTTTTCAAGACCATCCCCCATGACTTTCATGCCATAGAGAAATAAACCAAGCCCCCCTATGAGGCCGAATATCATCGTCATCTCTTCTCCTTAATGATCCATCCGACTTGTGAGTGTGTATTATGTATTATGCATCAGTATTATAACATTATTAACATATGCTTAACAAACATAACCTATCCCTACAATGTAAAATTCTATGTTAAGCGAGCGCCAGACAGGACAAAACCGGCGATCTCTTCGCCGGTTTTGTCCTGTAAATCATTCTCGAATAAGTTTCCTCACCTGGTCAGCCACCTTCTCAGCTGTAAACCCGAAGTGCTTGAACAGAAGTTCCGCCGGTGCTGAAGCACCGAAGGTATCCAGGCCAAGAGGCTTTCCATCAAGGACATATTTATACCAGCCCTGCGTGCTTCCGGCTTCCAGGGAAACACGCGGAATGTCCGGAGGCAGAATTTCCCTGCGGTACCCCTCCGGCTGACTGTCGAAGATCTCAAGGCACGGCATGCTGACCACCCGCGTGTCTATTCCTTCCTGGCGAAGTATGCGCTGTGCATCCAATAGGATCGAAACCTCTGATCCTGTGCCGATCAGGATGGCTCTTGCACGCTCTCCCACCTCACGGTTGAGGATGTAACCGCCAAGATGAGCCCCCTTATTGACGCCTTCAAGAACCGGCAGATTTTGACGGGAGAGCACCAGTGCAGAAGGTCCTTCCGTACGCTTCATTGCTTCCTGCCATGCTATTGCTGTTTCCTTTGCATCTGCCGGCCTGAATACCGACAGACCGGGTATCCCCCTGAGCATCCACAGGTGTTCAACGGGTTGGTGAGTTGGTCCATCCTCTCCTAACCCGATGCTGTCATGGGTAAATATATAGACTACCGGCAGCTTCATCAATGCGCTCAGCCGAATTGCCGGCTTCATATAGTCCGAAAAAGTAAGGAACGTGGACCCGAATACCCTAAGGCCACCGTGCAGGGCCATCCCGTTAAGGATAGCTCCCATGGCATGCTCCCTGACTCCGAAATAGATATTGGCGCCGCGGGGGTTTTCCCAGGAAAACACCTCCTTGCCTTCCAGCCAGGTTTTTGTCGATCCGACAAGGTCCGCCGAGCCACCCATGAGATTGGGAACCTGCTCCAGAATTGAGTTCATGACAATAGCGCCCGCACTGCGTGTAGCCTCCGGTTTCTTGAATTTGCTCCAGAGCTCAACCCCTGTATCTTCAGAGCCTTGAGATTCAAAATCATGCCACCGGGTCCACTGTTCAGCTTTCTCCGGATATTTCTCCTGATAATCCTCAAATTTTTCTTCCCACATGAAGCGTTCGATCTCACGCTGATCGATTATTTCTTTCATATATTCGGTAACCTCTTCAGGCACATGAAAATCAGGATAGTCATCCCAACCGAACAGCTTCTTGGTCTGTCTTACCTCCTCTGCTCCCAGCGGCGCACCATGTGCGCTGGAATGGCCGCCTTTATTGGGGCTGCCGTAACCGATTGTGGTATTGACAATGATCAGACTGGGTTTTGTCGTATCAAGGCGCGCCTTTTGAATGGCCGAAGCAATGACAGGCACCGAATTTCCTTCATTCACGCTGAACACTTCCCAACCATAGGCCTCAAACCTTTTTCCTACATCCTCAGTGAAGGCCAGATCCGTTGGCCCATCGATTGTGACACGGTTAGAATCATAAAGAGCAATCAGTTTTCCAAGTTTCAGAGTTCCCGCCAGAGATGCGGCTTCCTGGGAAACCCCTTCCATTAGGCATCCGTCTCCTACCAGTGCATAGGTGTAATGATTGACAAGATCGAAGTCAGGCGTATTGAATTCTGCTGCCAGCCTCCTCTCTGCCATGGCCATGCCTACAGCGTTTGCAAAACCCTGGCCTAATGGCCCTGTAGTCGATTCCACTCCCGGCGTTTCTCCATGCTCAGGATGTCCAGGGGTCAGGGAACCCAATTGACGGAACTGACGGATGTCTTCAAGGGAAACCGCATATCCGAAAAGATGAAGCAGTGCATACTGAAGCATGGATCCATGCCCTGCCGACAGCACGAACCGGTCCCGATCCGACCATTGGGGGTCTGTGGCGCTTCCCTTAAGAAACCTGCTCCACAGCGTCCAGGCCATGGTTGCAGCACCCATCGGCATCCCAGGGTGCCCGGAATTTGCTTTTTCAACGGCATCAACTGCTAAAAACCGGATTGTCTCAATGGCTTTCTCTTCAGTCCTGTTCAACATACATAATCCTCCGTCCGAATACTCCGTCGTTTGAATTCAGTTCACACTGTATAGTCGATACCCCTTAATCCATCCTGAGAAACTCAAAAAAAGCAAACAGCTGCCGGTATTTTTACCAACAGCTGTTTGCTTTTTTCACCGACTCTCAATCTCCCTCAGGGAGGGTGATGTCACCGAAGGTGACAGGGGGAGTCGTAGAGCGGTACCCTCCGGGACTCCTTCTGTTAAGCAGACCGCCCGAATCTACGATTCGTCGCGGGTCGCTTATGCCTAAAGTGACACATGTGATACAAATCTTTGATTTGTTAATCACATGTAGGCGCTGTGGCCAGCTTCGCTGACACCTTCCTCCCAGAGGAAGGTTGACATATACAACTAATCACATCACTTCAACAGCTCCGCATAAGCCACAGCGATCTGACCCCCGACACGTGCGTTATTGTAAACGAGCTGGATATTGCTGTCCAGACTCTTGCCGTCCGTTAGAGCCTTTACGCGAGACAACAGGAAGGGCGTCATTTCCTTGCCGCGGATTCCTTGATTTTCGGCTTCCTTCAAGGCGGTGTCTATTGCCTTGATGATGATGCTTTCTTCCATGGCATAGGCTTCTGGAATCGGGTTTGCAATCAGCACACCGCCTGTGAGACCCATGTCCCATTTTACCTGCATCACTGCTGCAGCTTCCTGAGGACTGGAAACCGTCACATCTACTCCGTATCCGCTGGTACGGGTATAAAACGCTGGAAAGTGCTCCGTTTCATATCCCAGTACCGGAACTCCCTGGGTTTCAAGAACCTCCAGAGTCAGCCCGATATCCAGGATCGACTTTGCTCCGGCACAAACAACCGCCACGGATGTGTTTGCAAGCTCAGTGAGATCAGCGGAGATGTCAAAGGTCTCCTGAGCACCGCGATGCACGCCTCCTATGCCCCCGGTTACAAACACCTTGATCCCAGCCAGTGCTGCGATGATCATAGTGGATGCCACCGTTGTTGCACCGTCCTGTTTCAGTGCCACCAACGCCGGCAGATCCCTTCGGCTTGTCTTTTTAATGCCTGGTGATTTTCCCAGGTATTCCAGTTCTTCTTCTGTGAGACCGGCCTTTAGTCGCCCGCCCAGGACCGCTATGGTTGCAGGTACTGCCCCCTGCTCCCGGATGATGGCTTCCACGCGGCGTGCTGTTTCAACGTTCTGCGGATAGGGCATGCCATGTGATATTATTGTTGATTCCAGTGCTACGACCGGCTTTCCGCTTTCAATCGCTTCCCAGACTTCCGGGGTCATGTCAAGATACCGTTTCATTGATTGTCACCTCATGCATCATGGATTTTATAAGTGTTTCAGACATATCTGGATGGATGGTTTCTGAAGATGTACAGGTCAGTGCTGCTGCGGCCAGCGCCATACGGACTCGGTCCTGATCCGTATACCCCGCGAAGGTGCTGTATACGGCGCCTGCCATGAGCGCATCCCCAGCCCCATTGGCATTGACTGACCTTATGTCAGGAGACCTTGCAAAAAAACCGCCTTTTGAGTTTCCGAAAAAAAGGCCTTCCTGACCAAGAGAAAGCCAGAGTTCTGCTACACCCAGGCTCATGAAATAACGCCAGTTGGCCAGTACCCCATCCCTTCCTTCTGCCGAGATGCCGGAAAGTTGAGCCGCTTCCTTCCGATTGGGTTTAATGGCAAAAAAACGTCCAAGAAATCCACTGAGTTTCTTTGATTTTTCAACAGATACCGGATCCACCCAGACCGGCTGATGAGAATAGCGATCCGCAAGCCAACCTAATGCGGCTTCCGGCAGATTAGCATCCAAAACCAGCGCAGAAGCCTGATCCAGCCAGGACTCCTCTTTCCGGAGATTTTCCACAGTCATTTCAGCCATGATATCCATCTGAGAAACCGCCCAAGCCATATCTCCCCGCCCATCCTGCAATGCAATATAAGTTGACGTGGGGTAGCGTGCAGAAACGATGCCATGCTCCAGATCCACTCCTGCAGCATGGCACACCTGTCGAATCCGTTCCCCCTGAGAATCCTGCCCTATAGCAGTAATTAGCCCTACAGGTGTTCCCAAACGGGCAAGGTTCTCAGCGATATTCCGGCCTACTCCGCCGCATGCGGACTCTACACGGCCGGGGTTAGAAACTCCAGGCAGCAGCTCAGACTCAGGAAAACCAAAAATATCCAGATTCGCGCCTCCCACCACAGCTATACGTCTCTCATCAGCGAGTATGTACCCCTTGCCGCGGATATATCCCTTCTGCATCAGGTTGCTGATGTGGACGCCTACTGAAGACCGCGTTATGCCCAGTTGTTCAGCCAAGTCCTGCTGGGATATAAGCGGGTATTCCCGCAACAGGTTCAGGATTTCTTTTTCACGAGTTGTCATATTTTCTCCGTAAGTATATCTTTATGTTGTAATCATATGTTTATATTATACCCAGTGAAGGTTTTTTGCAATAAAAAATAACCATCAATTCAACTGGACTGATGGTTATCAATTGTTTGCTGCTTCATTGAAATGCTAGTGGATTTCCATGATCCAAGATAACCCGTGTGGTTTTCCTGACAATCAATCTGGGTTTGATCACATAATTGATGCTGCCGACTTCATCTGAATTGATTTTATCCAACAGAATATCCAGCGATTTTTTTCCTAAGAATGTTTTCGGAATAGCCATCGTACTCAACTGGATTTGAGGCAAGCCCGAAGCGAACATGTCATCGAAACCGATGATTCCGAAGTCTTCCGGAATCTTCAGATTCCTCTCCTGAGCATATTCCATTACTCCGAGGGCAATCATATCATTTCCCGCGAAAACAGCATCTGGCGGGTCTTGCCGCTCAAATAACCGTTTGGTCAGTTCGTACCCGGATTCATTATCAAATTTTCCTGACATGATTAATCCGTTAATAGTCTCGATGTTGTTTTTATTAAGTGCTGCCAGATATCCGTTCAACCGTTCGTTATTTGAAAATGAGCGACTAGCTCCTCCTATATACGCAACCCGCTTATAACCACACTGTATCAAATGTTCCGTCGCAATCTGGGCACCCAATTCATTGTCGACTCCTACATAAGTGCTGTATCCATCATTTAGCCTTGAATTGAGATATACCACTGGTATCCCTGTCTTTTCGATGAGTTCAATGTTGGAAAGCGAGTTCGGGTTTATGATCAGACCGTCCACTCGACTTTGTTTCAGGATTTCCAAGCAGGATTTTTCCTGATCCCTGTCCCAGTTTGAACAGCACAAGAGCAGGTTGTATCCAGCTTCCCGGCACGCATCTTCAACGCCGCGCGCCACTTCTGGAAAAAAAGGATTTGTGATATCAGGTATGACCAAGCCTATCGTGTTTGTTGACCTGCTCACAAGTCCCCTTGCGATAGCATTGGGTTGATATCTTTGCTTTTTTGCTTCCGTGAGGATACGTATCCGGGTTTTCTCACATACACCCTTCTTCCCATTCAATGCTCTGGATACGGTGGCATTGGATACGCCTATTTTATCTGCGATATCAATGATTGTAACACTCATAGAATTGCTCCCTGGAAAATCCTGTTATAACGCATTTATATACACATATAATACTAATCATCTTTATTATACACCATTAACTCTAATTGTCAACAATCAATGACGAAAGCCCCACCGATGGTAGGGCCTTCATGGTTCGTTTCATTTTAATTTACATTCCAGTAATTTGTCCTTTACAATAAACTTCCGTTGCAGCCCCATTCATTCTGATCATAATAAGTTATATAGACATTCTTTGATGGAACAGATAAAACTTTTGTCAGTAATTCGAAAATTCCTGTGTTAACAAGCTCCTTATACTCTCTGGGTACTTCATTAAAGGCCTTGACCTCAACATAAGCGCCGCTAACCAATGACTTTCCGCCTAAAAACAAGTCATAACCACCTGTCAGACCGATCATTGTGACCGCTTCTGATTTTCCTGGGATTCTAGTTATAATTTGACCCAAACCATCTTTCAGTGCTGTTTTCTCATCTTCATTAAGCACTGAAGTCACTTTAACATCAATATACGGCATGTCGTTTCCTCATTATCTTTTAATTTGAGATTCAGCTTAGATAGTCAGTAACCCAATCCAGATTGAGGGATAGCAATCGTGCGGTAGAAGGTGCATTGTTTTCTGTAGTCCAGCCTGCTAATTCATAGTAAAGGTCCCTGGCTTTAAAAAAGGCATCCTTGTCCATTGCTACGCCGTCAGTTATGCCCCCCTTCAATGGGATGAAAAGTTTTTCCGGCAGAACATCATCTGTGCTGGTGAATCCTTCCTTGGCATTGAATGCCCGCATCATCTGAAGCCGTCTTTCGCCTACCATCATGAGTTCATAGAGATTCATTTTCCAACCCGTTGCAACATTGATGCCTTGGACCAGATCATCCAGGTCGTATGCGGTCCAGAAACTGAATGCCAGCAAGCATACACTTGCAGTATCCATCATGCTGTAGGCAACCTGAGTTCGCCAAAACAATTTTGCCTTTTCCAGATTCATCTCCGATGGGTCTTCAGCCCTGTCAAAGCCAAGCCCTTTCATCTGATATGGCAATGGGGCGACACCGATTGTCGGGTCCATCTGACTGGATACATGGTCTGCCCCATATGGCACCAATGCATAGGCAAGACCTAAGGATGCCTTTGCCTGCGGCATATGAGCAGGGAATTCTTTGTTTTTTACAGTGAGTAGAAACTTTTCGCTGCCTTTGCCGATTTTTTGGGCCAAGAAAGCAGAGCCTTCAGCCGCCAATTTCCCAAAACCTTCTCCACGACCGATCTGTTCTGCCAATTTGAGTACTGCATCGACATTTCCGAAGGTTATGGACAGCCCACCGGTGTCGGCTTCAGTCAGAAGCCCTTTCTCAAAACACTCCATGATAAAACTGGCCGTGGCACCAAAGGAAATCGTATCAAAGGCGTATTTAGAACAGATCTCATTGATCTGGCAGATAGCAACTTTATCCGATATGCAAAGGTTCGGGCCCACCATGCCTACTGTCTCATACTCTGGGCCGCCATAGGCAGGATCAACAGCATCTGTTTTATTGCCGTCAATATGACGCTTGCAGCTTTGAGCACAGCCAAAACATGTGCCTGGCTTAATGAGTGCGTCATTCCAGGCTACTGGTGTCAGATCATCCTGTCCTTCAAATACGCCGGATGACCAATTCCTCGTAGGCAACCCTCCCAGACCGATATGCTCATCAACACACCCATTTGTTCCATACTTTTTAAAGCCCTGCAACCCTGAGCTATCGCGTATGGTTTCAGCCCCTTTCTTTGCAAGAGCCTTGATACCTTCCTGATCAAAATAATCCGGTTTGCTGGTACCGCGGACTGCAATTGCACGGAGATTTTTGGATCCCATCACTGCACCAAGGCCGCCGCGGCCATTAAAATGCGCAAGTTCATTAACAATATTGGCATAATTACAGCCTGTCTCACCAGCCACACCAATCTGGGCTACACGGATTTTGTCATCACCTAACTCATCACGAATAATCGTCTGAGCTTCCTTCGTAGTCTTACCCCAGATACTTACGGCATCACGCAGTTCAACATCGCCATTGTGGATCCACAAGTAGACTGGCTTCTCAGATTTCCCAGTCAGGACTATTGCATCAAAACCAGCCCACTTCAATTCAGGCGCCCAGTAGCCGCCGCCTTCACTGGCCATGATTCCGCCGGTTTGTGGGGATTTCCCTGTAACCGCATGCCTCGATGCTCCACTGATCGCTGCACCGGCCAATGGACCAATTGAAAAAACAAGTACGCTTTCAGGAGATAAAGGTTCGGTCCCTTTTTCCATGCCCTTCATGACATAATAAGTACCCAAGCAGCTGCCGCCTATATAAGTTCTGTAAAACTGCTCATCAGGTCGCTCAACGAGGAAGGTTCCCTCATTCAGATTGACATGTAGTATTTTGCCTGCAAATCCTTTCATGACATCACCTCGTTTTTATTCAGCCACCAGATATGGATGGCAGGAATTTAAAAACAGTCCCGTCTTTTAATGGCTCATCCCCGCGATATTTCAGTACTCCAGCAATATGTGCATTACCCATCATCATGACAAATGGCGGCATCAGCCCATATGCTTCTTTTATGTGGTTCATGATTTGCGGATAGGCTTCCGCTAAGGCTGATGAAACAATCAATTCTTCATTCATTTTGCCGGTTTGTCTTTTGTATTCTCCATAGTACTCCAAATAGATAACGACTTTCAAAAACCAGCACCCCCGATACTGACTTTAAAACCTTTATCCAACGCATAATTTTTACAGGCAACAATCGCTTCGTCATTTTCTTCCTGATAGCCGATCATAGTGTTCTTCATTTCCAGTTGAGTGTATTTTGATTCGCCGAAACTATGGTAGGGAAGAATGTGTATCTCTCTTATCGCAGGCAGCCCACTTACGAAATCCACGATTGATCTAAACTCATCGCCATCGTTCAAATTCGGGATAAGAGGAACACGGATGATGATCTCCTTGCCCTCCTTCGCCAATTGAATCAGATTGCTCAAGATTATCTTATTTGATGCATTGGTCCATTGCTTATGCTTATCCTCGTCAATCATTTTAATGTCGTACAAAAACAGGTCGGTATAAGGCAGAACCTTTTGTATGGACGCGTAAGGGACGTTTCCTGCAGTTTCTATTGCCGTATGAAGGCCTGCGTCCTTGACCCGTTTAAGCAGCTCCACCGCAAAGTCTATCTGGTACAAAGGGTCGCCGCCGCTAAGCGTCAGTCCTCCGCCTGAATTGCGGAAAAAGACTTCGTCCCGCATGAATTCCCTGTAAGTCTCATCGACTGTCATTACCTTGCTTGAAGGGCGTCGCGCATCGAAATAACAGGCCTTGACACATTCGAAGCAAGCTTTACACAAATCCCTGTCAACGGTGACGCGGCCGTCTTTCATTTTCGAAGCACCTGTGGGACATACGCGGACACATGCGCCGCAGCCAATACACAAATCCTCCAGAAACATCAGTTCCGGTTTACATCTCAGTGTTTCCGGATTTTGACACCATGCGCATTTTAACGAGCATCCTGAAAGGAATACGATGGTTCTGATTCCATAACCGTCGTGAACCGAAAACCGCTGTATGTTAGTTATCAGCCCTTTCATCTTGAGAATCTCTTGATGATATTGTCCTGTTGTATGGGGGACATGGACACGTAGTAAGCGGAAAGTCCTCCCATCCGTACTCTCAATCCACGATGTCTTTCAGGATTGACTTTTGCGTCCTTCAAATCTTCAACATTGGTCGATGTAATAGTGAGAATCTGACCGCCAAGATCACAGAATGATCGAATGACACCTGCCAATCGGACGATTCCTGCATCCCCTTCAACTTCCTTTGAATTGATTGAAAGGTCCAGAGGGGTACCGCTGTAATAGCGCACAAGGTCAGGTTTGGTTACACTCCTGATCGTTGCAGTCGGTCCATTCTTGTCGACTCCCGGGGTTGGCGAATAATTCGGAGCAATCTGATCCCCGAAGAACCTGCCATCGGGCGAAGCGGAAATATCACGGCCAAGAACAGCATAGTTTTCAAATGTGCCGATTCCGCAGGGGAAGAGTATCCGTGTCTTTCTTGCATTCCATTCATTGACCCGGTTCTCGACATCCTTCAGCACTCTCACCGCAATTTCATCAACTTCGTCAATGTCATTTCCAAACTTAGGCACTTTATTAATCGCTTGAGCTCTTAATTGCTCATGGCCTTTCCAGTTATCCTTTAGGGCCGACAGCAAATCCTGCATTGATACTGCGTTTTCTTCAAATACCAATTTTTTGACCACCATCAACGAATCAACCGTGCAGGATAGTCCTGTAACTAAGATTTGGTGGAAGATATAACGAGCGCCATCCTGGCTTATATCCCTTCCATTTATGATACAGTCATTCATGATAGAGGACATGAGAGGATCTGGGGCTATCATGTAGCTTAGCTGAAAATTGTCCAATCTGCGCTGGCACTGTAAATCCACATAATGATCCACTTGTCTCTGATATGCTCCATAGAACTCCTCAAAGTTCTTGAATTCAAGGGGATTACCTGTGTCTAAACCTTCTTGCTTTCCATTGTGCTGAGAAATGCCCCGGTTGAACACCCATTCTATGCATCTCAAATTCATTACGTGGGCATAACTGAAATGGCTTTTGCCCTGAACGAGCGTCTCCCAGCATCCATCATTGGAATAGTCACGAGCATCTTCAATGGGAATTCCCAAATCAAGGAACCCAGGAATAATGGTTTCATCATTGTAGATCATCGGCTCCCCTTGTCCGTATCGGAGTACGCTGGCCAACAGTCTGATGAAATCATCCGGAGTGTCTCTGTGTACCCGTGCAGCCAGAGTCGGCATTAACAGGTTCATATCATGCATGATCTCGACAAACATGTAGGATAAGCGATTTGTGGCATCCGTACCATCAGGATGTAATCCTGCGACAATACAATTCATCAACCAGTCATTTCCGGACTGACCATAATTGAAATTTGCATCACTATCATTGTCCTGATCGAACTGCCAGGTCAGAGCACGGGTTTCATAACCGCCGGTCTGGTTGGTACCACTCTCCATGATTTCTTCACTGGGCACTTGTCCCTGGGAGAACAAGCCGAAATTGTAATGATTCTCAGCCAATTTGGTATCCTGGACAATGCGTTCGTTGCATTTCGTAAGAAAGCTGGCCAGGATATCTGTCCCTCTCTCCTGGGTGATTACCCCGCTCTCCATATCCTTTTGATAATATGGATATAGCGCTTGATCTGCGCGGCCAAGGGGAACAAACTCCCCACCGCTGTTGACGAGACTGTAGGTGAACCAGAATGACTGAGCAGCCTCATGGAAACTCTTTGCGGGATTCATCGGAACCGTCTGACATACTTTGTAAATCTCCATGAGTTCCTGACGTCTCACAGGATCTTCGCATGTTGAAGACATTTCAAGTGCTGCTTCTCCGTGACGGCGAGCAAAGGCAATAAGGCCATCGAGCGCTATCAACATGGCTGTTAAGTTATCCAGTGCCATTTGGTCAGGTTGGTTCTGAGCTGATTTAAATTCAATCTGATCAAGGATTTCACTCTTGATACCCACAACACCGACACGCAGTACCTTTTCCCATTCTGGGGGATGATGTCCCCATACTGAACATTCATTCAGGTCGTACCGTGACGCCTGCAAGCCTTCCTCTTCAGTATAATAAATCGGCAATACGCTGCCCCATCCAACGCTGTTCTGATTAGGCACCCCTACAATCAACTCATCAGGCTTGATTATTGCCGGCAGGTATTCTCCCATATACTTTTGAGCGTATGCCTTTCGGATAACAACCGGTTTTGATGAAATTTCGGGCCATACGTCAAGAATGTTGGTATCTTGGAAATGCCATACGCCCGGATCATGAAATTCGACTTCAAATAGCCTTTTCTTAAGGGATTCCATTCTTTTGGTCATTGCCATGATATTCTCTCCCTTCTTAATAAATGCACCGGTGAATCTTCATTATTTCACAACCAAATCACGGCGTTTTCGATCTGTTGTCATATATACTGCTGCTAAGATGATGATTCCAAAGGTCATACGCTGCCAGAATGTGTTGATACCGATAACATTCATTCCATTTTGAATCAATGTTATGAGGATGACGCCTGCTATGGTCTTCAGCAGCCCGCCTTTTCCACCGGATAGGGATGTTCCGCCGAGTGCTACCGCTGCAATCGCCATCAAAGTGAATGAATCACCGATTGTCGGGATACCGCTTTTCAACTTTGAGGCAAACATGATGCCGGCAATTGATGAGAATAGCCCGGTGATGATGAACACGAACATTTTTGTACGGAAAATATTCATTCCTGCTGTCCGTGCCGCACTTTCATTGCCACCGATCGCATACATGATTTTCCCGAACTGGGTCTTGGACTGAACAACCATCATCACACCAACCAATACAATGGCAAAGATGAATGGAAGTGGAATCATTCCGAGTTTCAGCTTGTACCAATTAATCAGTGGATAGAATTCCCGGTTGATCTGCTGTGAAGCTCCATTAGCCACCAGCATGGCGAAACTATGAAAAATGCTCATCGTCCCGAATGTTACAATGAATGAGGGAACCTTGATTTTCACACACAATAATCCATTGACCAAACCGGCAGCAAGACCAAATAGAATTGTAATCAATATGCTTCCATATCCGAACTTGGGCATGGTCATTACAAAGATTACAGCCGCGCATGAACTGGCCGCCCCAATAGAGAGGTCAATGCTGCCGATCAGCAGAACGAAGGTTACGCCGATGCTAAGCACTAACAATATGCTCATATCATTTAACAGGTTGTTGACATTGCTCGCTCCAAGAAAGCGCGGATTGATTATTGTAAATCCGGCTAAAAGGATCAGAATGGCAATGATGCTGATTCCCTTAGTTAGTGTTTCCTGTAAATTGAAATCCTTTAATTTTTCTGCTGTCTGCATATAGCCATCCCCCGTATCCCTTGAATCACATCATGAACTGAATAATATCAATCTGTTCAGGTTTATCAAATGCGGGTGCATCAAATTCTTTGGTTACCAGTCCATCTTTCATCACCAGAATCTTGTGGGAAAGACCGATACACTCATCCAGTGTATCTCCAAGCACGATGATGCCGATCCCTCTTGCTGAAGCGCTGCGGATAATATCATAAATTTCTTCTTTCGCTCCCACATCGACACCGCGGGTGGGATTATTCAGGACTATGATCCTGGCATCACTGGACAGTACCCGCGCAAATACGACTTTCTGAGCATTCCCGCCTGACAAATTTTCAATAGCCTGTGTAGGGCCTTGGCATTTTATATTGAGATTATGAATCCACTCATCGGCAATTTTGCGCTGCATCTTATTCGAAACAAACCCATGCTTAGTTATACGTTCCATATTTGAATAAATGATGTTATCTTCAATGCTAGCAATGCCAACCTGCCCCTCAACCCGTCTTTCTGTCGGGACGCAGACTATTTTCTCGAGTAAGGCCTTATGGGGTGAACTGAAATGCTGAACTTTTCCGTTAATCCTTAATTCACCGCTGGTGTGTGGTTCATCGCCGGATATGATTCCGCACAATGTTTCCTTACCAGATCCCACGACACCGCATATACCCATGATTTCTCCCTCATGCAAGGTAAACGAAACATCTCGGCAATTACCGTAACTTCCAATATTTTTGGCATCAATCAACAGGTTTTCCCCATGGGGTATCTGTTTATCACATTTATAATATTCACAGGATGAACTCTTACCTACCATCTTCTCATAGAGAATCTCTTCTGAGGCCGACTCAACTTCCATATCGCATACATTCCTGCCATCCTTGAAAACAAAGATCCGATCGCATATTTCCATTATCTCATCGAGACGATGGGTAATGAATACAACGCCATTACCGGCCTCTTTCAATTCGCGGATCTTCCCGAACAATATTCCGATCTCTTCGTTGCTCAGCACGGATGTCGGCTCATCAAGCAGGATCATAGCGCCGCTTTCACGGCCATGGGATGCCCGATGCAGTACTTTTGCGATTTCGACCATCTGACGTCGCGAAAATTGGATATCCGAAATCTTCTTGTTTGCCGGAATATCATCCATTGCAACTCGATCCAATATATCACGTGCTCTACGAGTCATTTCAGACCACTTTATGAAGCCATATTCACGAAACTTGTCCTCTTCGCCAAAAAAAATATTTTGCGCAACCGTCAAGTTGGTTATGAGTGACTGTTCCTGAAAAACCATTCCAACACCAAGAGAATTTGCTTCCTTTGGAGATTTTGGCGCATAAGTATTGCCTGAAAACACCATTGTCCCACTATCGGCCTGTTCAACACCTGTCATGATTTTCAGTAATGTCGATTTGCCGGCGCCATTTTCACCAACGATTCCGACAATTTCACCGCTGTTGATTGAAAAGCTGACATCTTTAAGCGCCTTGGTACTTCCATATGATTTACTGACTCCAGTGACTCTGAAGAGTTCTTTTGGTTGATTTCCCATCATCTGTACCCCCCTTTACTTAGTGACCTGTTTTGGGTTTCTGTTCAAGGTCAGAATGACAGCGCAAATCAGAACTACACCCATGACAGCATCCTTGAAATAAGGATTAACACTCATCAGAACCAATCCGTTATTCAGGACAGTGATGATAATGGTTCCAATCAGGGTGCTGATTATGCCTCCCTTGCCTCCTGAAAGCGATGTACCGCCCAGAACAACTGCTGCAAGCGCCCTGAAAAACTGTCCATTACCTACTGCCACATCACCACGTCCAATTTGGGCAGCACCCATAATTCCTGCAATGGCAACGATGGTCCCCAACAGGATAAAAACAAGGACTTTGACCCGATTGATATTTATTCCTGAGACCTTTGCAAGGCTCTCATTCTCGCCAATGGCATAAACATATTTCCCGAAAGCTGTCTTTTCCTGTATGACATAAGCGATAACGAATACAGCAAGTGCAACATATGCCAGAAGCGGAAGACCACCTATCTGCAGTAACGCGAATGCCCTGATGCTCTGATCCTGAATGACCGGCGGCACTGCACCGTATGATATTACGGCAAGGCCGGTAGTAATGCTCAGCATGCCGAAGGAAACCATGAATGATGGAATTTTACCTCTGACATGGATAAGGCCAGTAGCAAGACCCATAAGTGCGCCGATGCCCAGTACCACAGGGATGGCCCAAAGCCCCAGGACGATTCCCGTTTTATTGTTTAGAACAAGCAGTCCAATGACCGAGCCGCAAAGGCCCATGACGCCATCAACTGACAGGTCGATACAGCCAATCAGAATTACGAATGTGACACCCGAAGCAATAATCAACGGAATTGACATCTGGGATATAATAGTCAGTCCATTGGCAGCGCTTAAAAAGCCAGGTGCCATGACTGCGAAGAATAATCCCAGTGCAAACATGACAATTACGGGTGCGATACGGATAATCCTATCCCATTTTTCTTCCCTTTCAATTCTTAATTGAAATTCTTGAGCAATCGTAAGTTCGGTAGATGAAGACATAAAAAATTTTTCCCCCTTCCCCCTGATATTTTTATGAATATCGGGCAGGATTATCTCCTGCCCGATATTCATGAGAGTTAAAAAAATTATTTTAAGCTGTTAAGATCCATAGGTCTTGAGATGCAGAAGTCAAGATCGGTATAGTCATAATCAGGTTTGCTGTCGACGAATTCGGCCTTATAATCTTTGATGCTGCCAGCGGTAACTGCTACTCCTTTGGTCTGGATCATTCTTTTTTCTGGAGTGAGATCGGAAGGTACGATCTTACCGGTATAGGCCGCATAGGTATAACCCAAGCCATATCCAGCTTGCAGATACGGGTTTGCAGCATATGTTGCAAATACATCGCCTTTTTCTATAGCTGTCAACGTATCGTCGATACAGTCAAAGCCGGTTACTTTAATTTTACCATTGAGACCTGCAGCACGCAAAGCCTCAGCAACAGCTAGAGCACAGGAGTCATTGGCAACCCAGATACCATCGATGTCATCTCCATATTTAGCCAACCACGTCTGTGTCAGGGTAAGGCTTTCCTGGGGACTCCAGTTACCGGGCTGGATATCAAGCAATTCTACATCCTTGAATTCGGCCAAAGCTTTTTTCAGACCTTTTTCACGGTCAATCGATGCGTCGTTGGTGATCATACCAAGAATCGCAAGGACCTTACCTTTTCCGGGTGTTTCAAAGCTGTTGAACATTGCCTTGGCTGTTTCATAGCCGCCTGTTTCGTTATCTGCGGTCTGATGCATCACATAGTATTTGTAATCCATTGGATATACACCGTTGGCATAAGACCAGGTTGTATTCCAGTATACTCCAGCATCTTCGCATAGGTCAGCAATAACTGCAGCATTTGGCGCATTGTTCGGATCAACATAGAGGATAGCATTTTCGCCGCTGCGAGCAAGGAATGCCTTGATGTCATTGATCTGCTTGTCATCGGACCCTTGGCTTTCCATTATCTGAATTTCATAAGTGCCTTCCTTCAGCATTTTTTTGGCAAACATTTCTGCGCCTTGCTTCAACTGCACATAATATGGATTTTCTAGACCTCTGATCGAAACACCGATCATCAGTTTGTTTTCAGTTGTTGCTTCGGCTGCCGGAGCTTCTGGAGTCGTAGTTGATGTGCTTGCGGGAGCGCACCCAACCAACAGTGTAAGTAACATAAGAACTGTGAGTGCAAGGGAAGCAATTCTTTTCATTTTAGATCCTCCATTTTTTATTGTTTATAAAATTCCTCTACTGAATCTTAGGTGGCCATCCTGCAATCAGTAAAGAAAGCGGAACCATGGTAAATCGTTTTCCTTTCAGTTAAATACTGCGTATCAGACCGCCTTCTGCTCTTATTGTAGCACCATTGGTTGCAGCGGATACCTCCGAGCAGAAGTAGGTTACGGTGGATGCGATTTCATCAACGGTCGTAATCCTTTGCAGGAGTGATGTCGGCTCATATGTCACAAAATAATCCTTAACGGCTTGCTCCAATGTTTTTCCTTCACGTTCTGCTCGATCGGTCTGATAAGCTGCGGTATTCTCGGTCCATGTCAAACCAGGCAAAACCGTATTTACAGCCACCTTGGTTCCTTTAGTCAGTTCAGCCAAAGATCGGCCGAGACCGATCATTGCGGTTTTAGAGACACTGTAGTGTACCATGTCAGTCAGCGGTTTGATACCGCATTCGCTGGCTATCATCACGATTCTGCCTTGATTCCGCTTCAACATTTTCGGGAGAAAGTGCCTTGAAATCCTGACCGCGCTCATCAAATTCACATTCAGCATCCATTGCCATTCTTCATCTGATATTTCTTCAAATGGCGTCCCTTTATAAGTGCCCATGCAGTTTACGAGCACATCCAACTCACCGATTGAGTCAACTGCATGGATTACTGCGTTGGCACCTTCTGTGGTTGAAATATCGCCTACTGCAGGAAAGCAAATTCCATATGCAGAGAATTCTTCAATTACTGTTTCAACTGATTCTTTGTTTCTTCCATTAATAACTACGATTGCGCCATCAGCTAACAGCGCTTTTGCAATGCCTTTACCGATGCCGGCCGAAGACCCTGTGACCAATGCCAGTTTCCCTGTAAGTTTGAGGTCCATTGATGATCGCTCCTTGATTAGATGTATATTCAGTTTGCACATTGTTGACAATTCCATGTTTAAATAATATAATACACATAAGCATTTGTCAATACAATAAATTGACATTGTCAACAACTTTGCCGGTTCGCCTCCAATTGGTACACTCTCAATTGAAGGTGATATGTGCTCAGCAAGACACACACAGGAGGATAAAATGGGTAAAAATCTTGAAAAGATTGAACTTATCCGAAATCAGGAACGTGAACTTGTGTTTGACGATTTCAACAGCGGTGATGCCTTTAATATTGGCAAAAGATTGATTGATAAAGCTATTGAAACAGGTGTCGCATATGCAATCAATATCACGCTCAACAGAAGGCAGCTTTTTCATTTTTCAATGGATGGCGTGACACCAGACAACGACCGTTGGATTGCCCGCAAAGAGAACATCGTGTATAATTTTTTCGCCAGTTCTTATCGAATCACTCTGGAATTCGAGGATGATGGGAATTCACTAAATCCTCGTTTCGGCATTTCAGATGAATCAAGTGTCTTGGCAGGAGGATCCTTTCCACTTACGATCAGGGGCGTCGGAGTCGTAGGCACTATTACCGTATCCGGTCTTCCGCAGGAAGATGATCATGATTATGTTGTTTCAGTCATTACCGAGTATCTAAAAACAAAAAAACAGTAAGGAGAGAAGAATATGACACATAAAATTCTACTGCTTGGTTTGGGCTTCTGGGGTGTCCGCTGGCTTGATCTCATTCAAAATACCGAACGGTGCGAGCTCGTCGGGGTCGCAGGCAGTGCTGCTGAAATTGAACGTGCATGCACAGATCACGGCGTTGCAAAGGAAATCACCTATTCAGACTATAAGGCAGCCATCGAAAATTCTCAGGCTGATATCGTCATCATTGTCATTCCAGCTGTCCTTCATGCTGATGCTGCTAAGAGAGCCATGGATAAAGGCATCCACATAATTATGGAGAAACCGCTGGCAATGAATATTGACGAAGCACAGCTGCTGGTTGACGCAAAAGTCGCCCATCCGTCCGTTAAATTCATGGCTTCACAAAATTATCGGTGGCGTCCACATAATCAGGCAATCAAAAATGCGATTTCTGACGGGCTGCTTGGCAAAATCCAGTCAATCAATGTTGAATTCAGAAAGCAGGAGGATCTGCAGGGTTATCGCGCCGGGCTGGCGCAGCCACTGCTGCAGGACGTCTGCATTCACCATTTCGATCTGATCCGATTTTTTTCCGGCTCCAACTGTGAAGAAGTCTATTGCCGCACCTATCGTCCCAGCTGGTCGGAATTCGATGGAAAACCAAATACGGAAGCAATAATGAAGATGGAGAACGGCATTCACGTCACCTATGACGGCACATGGGCCGCCCGCGGCATGGAAAGCTCATGGGATGGAAATTTCACTATCACTGGCGAAAAAGGATGCATTAAACTCAGGGCTGATAACAGTGTCACCTTTTATGAGCACCAAAAAAGCGAAGTCGTTTCCTTCATCCCTACCATACAAGAAGGTCTCACACTCAAACAGCCTTCGATGCAGTTCACTGAAATGGAGTTCGGATTCAATATGCTTATGGATTGTCTCGAAAAAGATGAGACGCCTGAAACGACTCTCGAAGATAACTTCAAAAGCTTTGCCATGGTTGCAGGCGCATTGCAATCCGTTGAATCCAACTCAGTAGTCAGATGCAGATGAAGCGAACCTTAGCAACAGAAAATACTCAATGAGGTGAATCATGATTACGATTGTTGCAAAAAATATCATCAAGCCCGGAAAAACCCAAGAGTTCAGGCGGTTGGCCGAGGAGCTGATCCAGGCGAGCAGGAAGGAAGATGGATGCATCCGATATGCTCTTTATGAAGACATTGAAAATTCCAATATCCTTACGTTTCTGGAAGTATGGGAAAACGAAGATGCCATCAGGAAGCATAACGCATCAAGCCACTTCACTTCGATTGTTCCCAAGTTGGTGGAAAACTGCGAATCCAGTTCGTCTGTAAATCTTTATCGTGAAATCAGTTAGAAGGTATAACCAAAATTGACATGACCTCAGAAGCTGGGATTTCCACCGCTTCTGAGGTCATTTTAGTACTATGGATCCCTAGTGCTACATCAACTTCGCCACATTGGTCAAATTATGGGAATACATGGTCAGTTCATCAATGATGGCGTTGATTTCTTCGGTCGCAGCCGCCTGTGACTCTGCAATCAAGCTTGTCTCTTTGATTTCTCTTTCAATTTCGCCTACTGATTTTTTGATTTCCAGTAGCGTTTGAGACACTTTCATTGCTGATTCACTGCTTAACAATGACAGCTTTCTCATTTCACTTGCTACGACACTGAATCCTCGGCCCGCATCCCCGGCTCTTGCAGCCTCTATTGCAGCATTCAGTGCTAACAGATTGGATTGTGAAGCAATATTTTTAATCGCTGAAAGAATCGAGTCGGTATCATCAATTTTTTTCTCTGATGATTTTGAAAGACCTGCAATATGGACAATTGTCTCAGCAAGCTTCTGTGAACCGCTTGAAATGTCCTCAATGCTTGCATTCGTCTGTTGCAGTGAATCAAAAATATGTTCTGTCGCCTGATGAATTTCGTCCTGTCTTTTCAAGCTTTTACCAACACCTATGGCCCCAAAGACTTCACCATTCTCGTCAATTAGAGGATAGCATATGCCTTTAATAGCTACTGAAAACCGCTCTTTGGGTATGATTGCCTGAGATATTTTTTTTGATCTCATTGCTTCCATAAGCGGATCTTCCGGGCTGATCAAATCCCCTACACTAAGCTTCAGCGGCAGATTTTCATGGGGGAAATATGCCAAATACTTCGTTCTGTCAGTAATTGATATTGCAACATCTTCCTGTAATATGTCTTTTATCAATGGCAGTACGTCTATCAGAGCGTTAATGATGCTTTTATCCATTAACCTTATTCCTCCTGTATCTTTTCAGTGAAAAGACGGTTATTCCGCTCCAAAAAGATCAAAGTAAGGTTCACCGACATACATGATATGATTCTTGACTTTCAAGTACTCCATGAGACCTTCCACGCCGTCCTCTCGCCCTATTCCGCTGTTCTTATTGCCTCCAAAGGGTGATTCAATATTTGACATGGCACTGGTGTTCATCCAAATTGTCCCTGCATCAAGTTTCTTGGCAGTCCAATGGAGTTTTCTGGGATTTTCGCTGAAAATCGCTGCACCCAATCCGAAATTTGTGGCATTAGCCAATTCAATAGCCTCATCCAGCGTTTTATATTTTGTAACAGCAAGCAATGGACCAAACGCTTCCTCATGAAAAATATTCATTTCCGGAGTAACATTGTCAAGGATGGTCGGCACATAATAACATCCTTTATCGAAAGGAGGATCCGTCAGCGGGTAACCGCCGCATCGGATTCGCGCCCCCTGGGAAACTGCTTGCTTAACTGCCTGATCAACGCTGGCAAGCTGTTTCTTGTCAATGAGGGATCCCATTTGTGTCCGTTCATCAAGGGAGTCCCCGATTCGAATCTTACTGACTTTCTCAATCAAGGCATCCATGAATTGTTCATATATTTCCTCAGATAGTAGCAGGCGGCTTGTCGAACAGCACACTTCACCCTGGTTCATACAAAAGCCCAGTGTCACGCCATTGATTGCGCCTTCAAAATGACAATCAGGCTCCACGATGCTGGCGCTTTTTCCTCCCAGCTCCAAGACTAATTTCTTGATCAGTTTCGCCTGGGATGAGGCTTCCATCAAACGCCGTCCGACCGGTTCGCTGCCCGTAAGCGTCACCACATTCACATAATCACTTGCCAAGAACGCTTCCCCGACAATTGAACCTGCGCCGGAAACCGCATTATAAACACCGGCAGGCACTCCAGCCTCCACGAAGATCTCACCAAGAATCTGTGCAGTTATCGGTGTGGTTGTTGACGCTTTGCAAATAACCGTATTGCCTGCTGCCAAAGCTGGACAGATCGAGCGGGTCAACAGATGCAGCGGAAAATTCCACGGTGAAATACAAGCTACGACACCGTATGGTTCGTATGTTACATAATCAAATTTATCTTTCCCAGGTATCGTGATTACTTGTCCTCTTATCGACTTCATCGCATCCGCATGGAATCGGAATGCCCGTATTGATAACGGTATATCAATCAGTCGACATTCACGGATCGGTTTTCCAGTATCCAATGCTTCCCAGTGGCAAAGTTCTTCGAAACGGCGTTCCATGATATCTGCTACGCGGTGCAGATAGGCGGAGCGCTCATCACAATCCAGGTCAGACCAAACCCCGCTTTTAAAGGCATCATACGCAGCTTTCGCAGCCTTATCAACATCATTGACAGATGCATATGCCAGCTCTGCAATCTGTTCACCGTTGCAGGGATTGTAGCTGAAGAAGGTTTTTCCATCCTCTGCTTCAACCCATTCATTATTGATAAAGAGTTTGAATTCTTTCATGTCTCAAATCCTCCACATATCATATTGTGTATACATATATCTTACTGTACGACAATTGATCGTAATTGTCAACTTAGATACATGCCCGACCTGTCGATGTGTTGACAATTTGGTCTTATTGTATATAATGAACATATATAGTATTTCCAAACTGTTTCTGGCTTTTGAATAACAAAATTTTTGAAAGGGGTCATTATGAAAAGAGTATTAATTACAGGTGGAACATCAGGTATGGGCTTGAGTGCAACTAGGCTATTCTTGGAAAAGGGTTGGAAAGTCATGGTTGTCGACCTTGACGAAGAAAAAGGATCCCGCTTAATTGAAGAGCTTAAAGCAAATGGTTCTGAAGAAGTCTACTTTTGCAAATGCAACGTTTCAAAAGATGCTGACGTTAAGAATCTCCATGCCTATACGATGGAAACGATGGGCGGGATAGACAGCATCATCAACAATGCAGGCATATGGGCCGGCGGCATGCTTCATGAAACCAGTGAGGATGATTGGAACAGATTATTTAATGTAGATGTAAAATCGATTTATCTTACTTCCAAATATTTCGTGCCGTTCATGATTGAAAATGGCGGAGGAACTATTGTGAATACGGCTTCTGTATCGGGTATGTTCGGAGACTATAATATGGCAGCATATAATGCAGCCAAAGGTGCTGTTGTAAACATGGTAAAAGCAATGGCTCTTGATTATGGGAAGTTTAATATCCGTGTGAATAATGTTTGTCCTGCGGCATGTGCAACACCAATGTTCTTAGCAAATCCTCCAGAAGTTATAAAAATGTTTAACGTAGCGAATCCCTTAAGAAGAATCTGTACGCCTGATGAGGTTGCTAAAGCGATGTATTTCCTTGCATCAGATGAATCATTATCCTGTAATGGAATTAATCTTGAGGTTTCTGGCGGCTTGAATGTCCATACCGGACAACCGGTACAATAACAGCCGGTATCATTAAATCACTCCCCATTTCAAAATAGGGAGTGATTTTTTTGTTGAGCATAATCCATGAATGAATCTTCTATCGAACCGCACTTACAGATCAGTACTGTGATTCAGGATTATAGTATTGTTTAGCATTCTTAGATGTAATCGTATCCGCTGAGAATACAATCTCTCTTGGAACGGATTTTTCCCAAAGATCGGACATTCCAAGTCCCTGGGCCATATTCACAGCCAATTTCACAGCACTTCCTCCTTGGAGTGGTGAATAGAAGAAAGTAGCTGCCATCATCGGATCTTCATTCATCAATAGTTCCAAAACGCTCTTATTTCCACCAACACCAGTTACGAACATTTCAGTCTCTCTGCCGGCAGATTTGATTGCAGCTATGCAGCCTAATGCTTGTTCATCATCCTGAGAATATACAGCATCAATTTTCGCATTCGCTTGCAGGATGTTTTCCATTTCCTTCATCGCAGGTTCTCTGGAAAAATTTCCGTTTCCTGTCGCAACTACATTAAGGCCTGGGTAATACTTTGCAGCAGTTTCTTCAAATCCTTTGGTTCTTTCTGTAGTGATTGCACAGGGAGCTGCCTGCATCATTACGATATTTCCATTACCGTTCAACCTTTTACCGATATAATGAGCTGCCGCAATACCTACGGATCTGTCATCGCCACGGATGTAGGCATCGTAATTTTCACTTTCAATTCCTCTGGTCAGAATCAGCAGCGGGATATCCTTATTCTTGACCTGTTCTGCTATTGGAGTAATCGGTGCTGACTCAATGGGGAATATCACCATTGCATCAGGATCCTTAATCAGCATATCCTCGATGTCAGCCACTTGTTTTCCGGGGTTGTTTGCTGTTGTAAGGATGATTTCAAAATTTTCCGAATCCATTTCAGCCTGATTTTTTGCGTTGTCGATCACTGCAGCAACCCATTGGTTATCAGGTGAGGGCAGTGAAACACCAATCACGTATTTCTTGCCGTTTTTAGGAGCCTTAACAGCCTCTTCCATTCCGCCTTGATTTTCAGTTGCAGGAGCTGCCGGTGTTGCGACTGATGCTGTTGCATCCTGTGATGCGGGGCTGCATGCCACAAGGGACAGGCACAGCATACCAGCTGTAAGAAGTGCAGTTATTCTCTTGAACATTTCAAATCCTCCTTAGTATCAATTTTATTGTGAATACACAAAATTCAGTTGCCGCGTCTTTGTATCAGTACCGCAACTAAAATAATGAGACCTTTTACTGCACCATTCAGATACGGTGAAATATTCATCAGATTCATCAGATTCCCTATGACACCTAAAATGATAATGCCCACTACAGTGCCCATGATATTCCCTTTTCCACCGCTAAGTGATGTCCCACCGATGATGACAGCTGCGATTGCATCCATTTCATAGTACATGCCGGATGACGAGGAGGAAACGGATGCAAGTCTTGCGGTTTCAATCATGGCTGAGATCCCTACCGAAAACCCCAGCAATGCGTACGTAATTATTTTGACCTTTGCGACTTTGATTCCTGAATAAAAAGCGTTGGTTTCATTTCCTCCGATTGCAAAGACGTATCTTCCGAATTTCGTTTTGTTTAAAAGAAGATAGCTCAGAATAATCATAAATGAAAATATCAGTACTGGAATGGGTACCGATCCGATCTTAGCAGTACCGATAAGTGTATAGGGTGAGTTTGCATCTCCGATTATACTTGAACCATCAGATAGGAAGATTACCATGGAACGGGCAATTGTCATGGTGGCCAAGGTCACTATGAAGGGTGCTAATTTCGCTTTTGCAATTACAACACCATTGACCGCGCCAATCGCCGTTCCGGTTAGGCAGCCCAATAATACGCTCGCCGGGATCGGTACCCCGATTTTTTGAGAAACGAGGATGACAACGCCACTGACTGCAAGTAGAGATCCTACTGAAAGGTCTATCCCACCGCTGATAATGACGAATGTCATGCCAAGGGCGATTATTCCTACTATCGAAACCTGCCTGAGTACATTGAACAAATTTGCTGATGAGAAAAAGGCGTCACTGGCGAACGCTCCGAAAATCAAAAGTACCGCTAGGGCGAACACATAACTGTTATCTTTCCAGAGTCTTCTTAAAATTTCCGTTATTTTTGATTTCTTCTTTACGACAGAGACCTCTGCGGCCATATTAATCTCCTCCTGATTCAATGCCCGTAGCATAGAAAATGATTTTTTCTTCAGTTGCATCTTCATGGGACAGTTCGCCGGTAATTCTTCCCTGATGCATCACCATGATTCTCTGTGAAGTTTCAAGAATCTCTGTTAAATCTGAAGATATGATCATAATTGCTTTGCCCTGCTTTGACATTTCAACGATATGATTGTAGATTTCCTTCCGCGCTCCCACATCCACACCGCGCGTGGGCTCATCGAAGAAGAAAATCTCAGCATCACCGGCCACCCATTTCCCAAAAACGATTTTTTGCTGATTGCCTCCAGAAAGTTGTACAACCTGCATGTCTTCGGATTCATACTTTATCTGGAAGATGGCTTTCATTTTTTTTGTGATTTCATTTTCGCGTTTTCGATCCAACAGTATACCCTTTTGCACGATATTGCTGACGGTTGTCATATTCTCAACAATATTACGGTATATGAACAGACCGCTCCCACGTCTATCTTCCGTTACGAATGCCAGTTTGTTCTTTATGGCTTCCCCAGGAGTCCTTATTTTCACCTTGATTCCGTTTATGAAAATGTCACCCTTGGTTTGATGCCTTATTCCAAATATGCCCTCTACCATTTCGCTTCTGCCGGCACCGACGAGGCCGTACAGGCCAAGAATTTCACCCCGATGAATTGTAAAACTCACATCCTTCACCAAGTCCCCTATTGTTAACCCCTGTACTCTGATAGCTTCACACTTCCCCTCGTCAACAAAGGGTTCCACATGAGGAGGTTCCAGTTCCCTTCCAACCATTTTATTTGCTAAGCTCCTCTGGCACAGCTCTCCTTTGTGACAGGTCTCTACAAGCATGCCATCTCTTAAAACCGTAATCCTGTCACATATCTCCACAATTTCAGGGAGCCGGTGTGAAATATAGATGATGGACACACCGCGTGATTTCAGCTTTCGTATCAGACTGAACAGCATGTCAACTTCCTTAACAGTGAGAACAGCTGTAGGTTCATCCATTATGATCAGATCTGCATTAGAGGATATGGCCTTGGCAATCTCAATGATTTGTTTTTGAGCAATTCCCAGATCTCTAACCTTGGCCATGGGATCAATCGGTTCAAGTTCTTTGAGTATTTCATTTGTCATTGCAACCATGTGTTTCTCATCGATAAAGCCAAAATTTGTCTTTTCCCTCATAAGGAAAATATTCTGAGCAACTGTAAGTTCATCAAGAAGATTCAACTCCTGGAATATCATCGATATTCCCATCTTTTGAATATCTACAACAGATGATGAGGGCAGAATCTCCTTTCCTTTGAATAGTACGGTTCCCTGATCCTTTTCATAGATACCGCATAATATTTTCATCAGCGTCGATTTCCCCGCGCCATTCTCTCCACAAATAGCATGGACCTCGCCGGCTTCCACTGTGAAATTTATGTCCTTAAGTACCTTGACCCCACTGAAGCTTTTTTCGATGCCCTGCATTTCCAGAATATTCATCCCATTCCTCCAAAAGCTTCTATGCAAATGTTTCGTATAATTCCAGCCTTTCGCCTGAAGGCCCTCGCAAGAATATTATCTCAATATCCGCAGGGGGATCTCCAAATTCCGGTACATAAATGGTTTCTTCAGTTTCAAATTCGATACCCCTTGCTTTAAGGTCGGCCGCCAGCTGCTTTACGTTCTCGCAGGCGAATGCGACATGGTTCATAGAAGCTTTTGCGGATGAAACGGTATTTTGATCCTCTTCAACGGATTGAAGGATTTCCAGAACACAGTTCCCTTTTTTGATTACCGTGATATATAGACCTGAATTGTTCTCATTGTCTGCTGTAAACACGTGTTCAAATCCGAGCATGTCCTGATAGAAAGTCACAGACTCATCTCGATCCTGAGCAAATATCCCGATATGATTTACTCCCAATACATGCTTTGACATTGAAACCTCCCTGATGCTTAAATATCGATTCCCGCTTTGTGCCCTGCCTGCATTGCCTCGTGGCAGCTCTGAACATCTCTGGCATCACCGATTACAATGATGTTTTCTATTTTTCCGGAAGCCTGTATGGCCAGTTCGTTTTCAGGAATCAAGTGGCCTGCGATAATGACCTTGTCTGCCTTAACATCCACCAGCATCCCTTCAGACCTGTACGTTGCGCAGCCTGCCTTGATTTCAATAAGCTCCATCCCCGTCATCATCTTGACATGGTGTTTTTTAAGGTTCTCCATAACTGCCATTTTCGGACCCATTTCCACCCATCGCATGAATTCATTCTGACGTGTTGTAATCATTACGTCTTTACCATGTACAGCAAGATGCTCCGCTGTCTCACACCCAATGTTTCCTCCCCCTACTACAAGGCAGGTACCTTCAGGAAATACTCTGCCATAAAGGATGTCGTCTGTCGTGTGTACATTGTCCGAATCAATTCCTTTAATATCAGGCATTATATGTTTTGATCCCGTTGCAACGATCAAGCCGTCAACCTCTTGTTTCATGAGCATGCCTGTTTCAAATCGAGTATTCAATACCACCTTGACACCAAGTTTGTCCAGTTGGGTTCTCTGCCATACTGTCAGTGAGTTATACTGCTCTTTGCCTGGAGGAATGGAGGCAGCATACCATTGTCCGCCAAGCCGGTCCTTCGCTTCATACAGGGTCACATTGTGTCCTCTCTGAGCCGCAACAATCGCAGCCTGCATTCCTGCAGGACCTCCTCCAGCAACCACAATGTTTTTCTTGATTGGGGCTGGTGAAGGTACATACTCTGGCGTATTACCCGTTAGTGGATTCACAAGGCACTGAAGATCAAGCCCCTGCCCATTTCTTCCTGCACACCCCTGCATGCACCCGATGCAGCGGATTATGTCTTCATATCTGCCCTCTTTGACTTTGTTGGGAAAATCCGGATCTGCCAATGTTCCCCGTGCCATCGCTACAAAGTCCGCTTTACCGGATTTCAAGACCATTTCTATACTGTGCGGCTCAGTGAATCTGTTGACTATGATCGTTGGAATTGATACCACACTCTTGATTTCCGCGGAGTAATCCTGGAGCCATGCATATTTTTGGGCGTATGGAGCAAATACATTAGTTCCACTTGCATATACGCCTACAGATATATCAATGCAGTGGACTCCGATTTCTTCTGCCATCATACTGAACACCTTGGTATCCTCTATGGTCTGACCGCCAACCACCAGATCCTCAGCAGATACCCTCAGCAGCATTGTGAAATCATCCCCGGTCCTTTGTTTGATTGCCGATACGATCTCCTTTACGAATCTGAATCTGTTTTCATAGTTTCCGCCATATTCATCCGTTCTTTTATTTGTAAACTGTGACATGAACTGTCCCAGCAGATATCCATGAGCTCCATGAACCTCAATCCCATCAAATCCTGCCACCTGTGCATTTGCTGCTGAGTTTGCAAAGGCCTCGACAATCTCTTTGATTTCATCTTTTGTAAGTTCCTCAGGGGTCTTCGACATCGTCGGGTCCGCTATTGGACTTGGCGCTTTTGGCAGAACCCTTTCAGGAGTGCTTTGTGCTACTCTTCCTGCGTGATAAAGCTGAAGTATTGCCTTACTCCCATGCTTTTTAATTCTTTCAGCAAGCTGGGCATGGTCCTTGGTAAGCTCAGCGTTCCAGATTCCACCCATGATTCCGTAGGCCCCTACACCTGGCATTACTGGATAATTCTCAACTACAATCATTCCGTAGCCGCCCCTTGCCTTGCCCTCATAGTATTCTAGAAATCTCTCAGTAGTTGATCCGTCAGGGTTCATATAAAGACTTACCATTGGAGCTGCAACAAAACGGTTTTTCACTTCCATCTTGCCCACCTTACATGTTTCAAACATTTTTTCGAATTTCATATCTTCATCCCTTTCGAATATGCGTCATTGTCGCACGCCATTCATCATCGTTGAACTTAATATAGCTCAGTCTGAATTGTTTGTCAATATAAAAGAAAATGTTTTCCCTTGATCAATTAGGTGGTATTCACTCACTCGAACAAACCCATTAGATTTTTTGCATAAAAAAATAGCGAGATTTTCATCTCGCTAGAACTCTTTCATCCTATATTTTTATGGTGAAGCTAAAAAAGGATTCTTTCTATTTCTGCACAATAATCAAGAATGTCTTTACCCATCGCCTTCAACGTCTCCATTCCAACCCTGCCATTCGGTGAGCTAATACCTACTGCTCCGACCAGTTCCCCCTCAGGGTTGTATATGCCACTAGCCACACAGACAAGTCCTTTTTCCAGTTCTTCCACGTCATATGAAAGTCTGCTCTTTCTGATTTCTGTAAGTGCAATTTTCATTTCTTCGACATCTGTAATGGTATTCATCGTTTTTTTCTCGATTGCGGTTCTCTTGAAGTATTCTTCAACCTTTACATCAGGCATACTTGCCAATATAACCTTCCCGATCGAAGTGCAGTAAAGCGGGTCCCTGCCGCCTACTCTTGCCTGAAGCCTTACAGCGTGATCCGTTTCTATCATGTCGACGTATAGGACATGGTCCTTATCCGGCAGGCCTGTATGCGCGCATTCCTTGTACTTGTCTGCCAACTTTTCAAGGTAAGGATGTACTGCATCCTTTAAGGAGAATGTCTTCTCAAATATTTTGCCGTACCTGAATGCCTTTATCCCAAGTGAAAAAAAACTGTTTGTCTTATCCTTTGAAACCAGCCCATTATCCTCAAGAGCCAGTAAAATCCCGTGTGCAGTGCTTTTAACAATGTTGAGCTCCGCACAAATGTCCGTCAGCCTGCAGCTGCCGTTGTTATCTGCGATATAATCCAATATCACTACCGCTTTGTCAATGACCAATATCTTTTTACCTGCCATTCTAAACTCCTGTATTGCTGGTTTATTTCACTTCTTGTTTCGATGTGTGTCATTAGCGAACGGTTGGCTAAACAATTCAGTGATGACACACGACGGAATATAAGCATTATAATCCAATCCGATTAATAAGTAAATGGCCTCATAAACCCGCCCCCTGCACAGACAAAATGCAGGGGGCGGGTTTATGAGGGGAAATGAAAATATATGGTTAAGGGTGGGGTCCCTTTACCTCATCATCAGCTAATGAATTCCTGGCTCTTGATCAGAATTTTAAAGAAGTCGCCATTACTTTGAGCGTAGTCGAACGCCTCATTAATTTCATCCAAACTGAACACTCGACTGATCAACGTTTGAAACTCCTTATTCAAAGCACCACTCTTCAATAATTCGATAGCTCCCATGAAGCTGTATTGGCTATGAATCCGAACGCCCTTGATTACCAATTCTTTTGCAAACACTTTGGAAAGTTCGACGGGGTATGGTTCCGAAGTCATGCCGACAACCATTACCGTCCCGGAAATGGCAGCATAATCGATTGCTGTCTTGATACTGGGTTTTGCACCGGACACTTCATAAACCACATGAAAGCCCTTCCCCTTTGTGATAGCATGCATGACAGCCGTGAATTCTTCTGCCAATGGATTAACTGTTATGAAGCCGAGGTCTTCCGCAAATTTCCTTCGGTGTTCGCTGATTTCAGAAATTACGACCCGACTGGCTCCGTTATGTCGAGCAATCAGGGCGATCAGCAAGCCGATTGGACCACCGCCGATAATCAACGCTGATTCCCCTACCTGAAGACCGCTGCGCCTGACATCATGCACTGCTACTGCAATGGGTTCAGTAAGCGCGGCCAGCTGATGATCTATGCCTTCGGGTATTTTGTACATTTTTCGCGTCAGTACTTTTGTGTATTCTGAGAAGGACCCATTTACGTGAGCCCCCATGAAAGCTAACTCCTCACAAACATTATCCATTCCCTTGGCGCATGCCTCGCATCGCCCGCATGAAAAGTAAGGCTGGACAACCACAATATCCCCAGTACAGAATTTTTCAGATCCCTTACCTTTTACGGTGACAACCTCACCTACGAATTCATGTCCTGCCACTAGGGGAAATGTGGCAGTCGGATGCTTGCCGTGAAATACATGGATATCCGTACCGCAAATACCTGTATACATTACTTTCACCAAGGCTTCGCCTTCATTCAACTCCGGTAAAGAGATATCTTCAAGGGCCATAAGGCCCTTATGTTTGATTACTGCCGCTTTCATATGACTCCTCACTTTCTTGAAATTGCTTTTCTGGCTTTGTCAGCAATATCCTCAGCTGTCAATCCGAATGTTTTCATGAGATACCCGACATCACCAACTTCACCGAATCGATCGTTTACTCCAACCCGCTCCAGTGGCGCATAAATGTTTTCACTGAGGACTTCCGCCACAGCTGATCCAAGTCCATTGATGATATTATGGTTTTCAGCTGTCACAATCGCCCCAGTCTTCTGTGCCGCTGCGATTATTGCGTCCTTATCTATCGGCTTTATCGTGAACATATTTGAAACTGCAGCCGAAACTCCTTCGGAAGCAAGAATGTCAGCAGCCTTCAAAGCCTCAGCCACACAGATGCCTGTTGCAAAAATAGTAACATCATGTCCTTCTCTGAGGGGCACCGCTTTGCCTATTTCAAATTTGGATCCATCTTCATATATATTGACAGCCTTTTTCCGGGATAAGCGAATGTAGAAAACGCCATAGAGATCCTTGGTTGTCTCAACCAAATCAGCCAGCATGACTGAATCTGTCGGTTCAAGTATGGTCACTTCCGGTACACAGCGCATCATTCCATAGTCTTCAAACGGCATGTGCGTGCCGCCATTAAGAGCTGCAGTAACACCTGGGTCCGACCCTATGATGCGAACATTGAGTTTGGCATATGCCGCAGATAGAAATACCTGATCCATAACGCGCCTTGAAGCGAAGGTCCCGAATGTATGGACAAAAGGTATCAGACCAACGGCAGACATACCGGATGCCACACCGATCATGTTGGCTTCCTGGATACCGCAATTGATTGTGTTATTTGGGTAATTTTTGGAATATCCAACCATCCCGATGCTGTTCATCAGATCAGCTTCCAGGTATATGACCCGACTATCATCCTGTGTCATCTTTGCCATCGTCTCTGCAAAGACGGCTCTCATTTCTTTGGATTCTTCCATGATGGTCTGTCTGACTTTAAACATTGACTACACCTCTTCCTTCATGAGCGATTCAATCTCCTGCTCCAACCGAGCAATCGCCTTAGCATTGTCTTCCTTGTTGAAAGCCATGTGGTGATTATACAGAACGCCCTCGGCGAACGAACATCCGTGTCCTTTTTCGGTTTTCAGAACAATCATGGATGGCTTTTCACCGTTTGCTTTTGCCAGTCCGATGGCGCGAATGATCTGATCATGATCATGACCATTGCATTCAAGAACATACCAGCCAAAATCACGGAATTTTTGCGCATAATCACCAAGGCCGCAGATGGAATCCGTACAGCCATCCAATTGCTTCTGATTATAATCAACAAAGGCTACCAGATTTGACAGCTTGTGTTGAGCTCCGAAAAGGGCGCCTTCCCAAATTTGACCTTCCTGGGATTCGCCGTCGCCAATGACAAGATAAGTCGTGTTGCTCTTTTTATTGAAACGATGCCCCCAGGCGACGCCAAGAGCAGTGGACATTCCCTGGCCCAATGAGCCCGTGCTCATGTCCACACCTGGCGTTTTGTTTCTGTCACAATGGCTGGGAAGCCTGGTCCCCGGCTTATTGAGGGTCATCATTTCCTCGACGGGAAAAAAACCTTTCAGTGCCAGGGCTGCATACAGAGATGGTCCGCTATGTCCTTTGGATACAACAAGCCAGTCCCTGTCTTCCCAATCAGGTTTTAGCGGATCAACATTCATCACACCACCATAGAGTACGGCCATCAGATCCGCCATTGACATCGCTCCGCCGACATGACCTCCACCGACACTTCCCATTCCTTTCAATGCAGCTATACGTATTCCAGCTGAGAACACTTGTAGTTCTTTCGTAGTCATGATCACGGAATTATCCTCCTTGTAAAAATCAGTAGCATCCTTCATAAATCTGGTGTATTTCAGACTCAGTCAAACTGACATAATTATTAGCCAGCAATCTTTGCTGCCCTTCAATGACACTCTTGCTGAAAACTTCAAGTTCATCCCTGGAGATTCCGTACTCATGCAATTCCTTACGCTGCAAAACCTTCTGCATAAGACTGTCCAATGCATCAAATGCCTGATACTGAGGTACTTCCAGCATTTCTACGATTAATGCCTCAATGTCATTGATTTTCCCAATCGGCTGCTTGGCCTTATATGCTTTGAATACGCCCATGAACATAAGTTGGTTTGCCTCACCATGGGGAATATGATATGCGGCTCCAAGTGGATATGAGAGAGCATGAACCGCACCAACCCCTGCGTTTCCAAAAGCTATACCTGCGAAATTACTGGCTGCAAGGAATTCCTTGGAATGCAATGGCCAACTCTCCAAGCCTTCAGCAATAATGGCTTTGTATCCCTGGATTATTAGCTTGGCTGCCTCTTTTGCAAACACTTCCGTATGCATGCCGGACTTTGGCGAGACCATTGATTCCAATGCGTGAATAAGTGCATCAATCGAACTGGTGGCAAAAAATTTATAGGGGAGTGTCTTGACCATCTCCGGTATAAGGACAGCCTTGTCTGGAAACATGGATTTCAGTCCGATACCTTTTTTTGTTTTAAGTCCTTTAAGTTCCACGATTGTTAGATTCGTCACTTCACTTCCTGTCCCGCAGGTAGTGGGTACAACGATCAGGGAACGGATCTTTTCAGGAATGACTTCACCTGTAAATAATTGTTCCGTCTTAAAATCACCGCCAAAAATCAGAATTTTACAGATATCGATGACAGTTCCCCCGCCAACAGCGATGATTCGCTCAATATTTTCTGGAATTGCAGTACGAATTTCATCGATCATCAGGTCGTTCGGCTCGCCGACACCATATTTTTCCTGAAAAAGGGTCTTGCATGAAAGTTTACAGGGACTGATAAATGGATTAAAGATGAATTCATTGGTAATAATCAAATCATTTTCATTCAACAATTCCGCAATGGCGAACTCCTTGAACGTTTCATAATTGAATACTTCAGTACAAACTGAGAATTGCATATTTCAACACCTCCTAGATTTGGTATTCCGTTTCCGTTATTAAATATTATATAGTTGTATTGTCGACATGTCAAATGTATTGTACTCTATTTCCATGTTATAATTGCGTTTTATTTGTTATATAATTTTATGTGTACAAATAAAACAATATGTGATAATTTTTATATACATTGTATACAAACAATAGCTAATGTATTAGAATATAGTGGTAAAGAATTATATTTAAGGGAGGACATTCATGTCGAAAAATAGTTCAGCTCTGAGTCAACCGGCGTATGAATATTTATTGAATTTAATCATGACCAAGCAGATTCTGCCCGGCGAGAAAATTCCGGAAAATAAGATAGCCGAAATCTTTGGAATCAGCCGTACCCCGGTTCGTGATGCAATGCGTCAGTTAGCCAATGACGGTCTTATAGTCATATTCCCGAATCGTTTCGCTCAAGTCGCAGAATACACGCCCGAAACCATCCTCGAAATAGGTACTCTGCGCGTTTCTCTTGATACGATGGCTATCAAGCTAGCTCTACTTTTTGGCAGCCACTCTGATTTCCTTGCTTTGCGAAAAATTGCAGTCGAATGTGATGAGGCCTTCAAGTCCCATGACATGGTCAAGCGCACTAAATATGACAGCGATTTTCATATGGAACTGGCAAACATCAGCCGCAATTCATTACTTATAAAGTTCCAAAAAGAAATTAACCTGAGAGTGCAATTCATCATTCTGCATTACCCAAACAGCATCTCAAATGAAAAGAAGCACATAAGCCAACATATTCAATTGGCGGATGCGCTTATCGATCACAATGAAAAGGAAGCCCTCTCACTGATTGTTGACCACCTGTCATCTTTTTATAACCTAAGTGATTCTTTTCCTGAAAACTTTTTCGAGTTCATACGCCCATCCAATTGAGCTGAAAAAATATAATAAAATTCAAAAAAACACAAAAAACGCAACGACTATTGGGATAATCCAATAGTCGTTGCGTTTTTGACTGGAATCAATTCGTTATCAGCCAGAAGCCGATTCTCAATTGAGTTTATTCCTGATATCATTCAACACATAAAATCCTTTGGCATTCAACGAATCTTCCCGATTGTATCGAAAAGGCTTGCCGTCCATCTCGAGGATGACGCCTCCGGCTTCGCGTATGATGATTTCCATTGCAGCCAGATCCCACTCCATTGTGGGACCGAATCGGTAGTAAACGTCTGCTTTGCCACGGGCAATCAGACAGCCCTTCAGCGAGCTCCCGGTACGGATTACCTGCTTGATCCGGTGATCGTTCTCTGCGATGACCCGACGACTGATTTCAGGCTGTTCAGATCGCCCTATCAGGACTACAAGGTCCTTCAGGCGATTGGACACATGGATGCGGTTATCCTGTCCCGCTACGCGGTAATAGGCGCCATCACCTTTTCGTGCATAGTAAAGCTCTCCGGTCACAGGAACATAGATGACACCCACCTGTATCTCATGGCGGTAGGAAAGTGCGATATTGACTGTGAATTCACCGTTCCTTTTGATGTATTCCTTGGTTCCGTCAATAGGATCCACGATCCAGCACCAATCGTTTTCGAGCCGGGCGAGGTCATCGAGGGATTCTTCTGCCAGAACGGCATGGTCTGGATACATGGCGTTCAGATGCGCGACGATGATATCATTCGCGATCCGGTCTGCCTGCGTCACCGGGGATTCATCCGCTTTATATTCTATTTCATGGGGTTTCCCGTATTCTTCCAAGATGGCGACCCCAGCAAGAAGTGCTGCATCGATTGCTGTCTTCAGGGCTTCATGCATAGGCTCAGTCCTTTCATTTATATTTTTCCATTATAACACAAGAATCGATTCACCGGCTTTAAGCAGATAGAGCCAGCTTTCCCTGACCGGTTCTCCTGTAAGTTCCGAGAGCGCGTCCTCATAGAGCCGGATCTGCCGCCCATATTTCTCCTGAACAAGAGCATCTTTTGTGATGCTGTCGGTCTTATAATCAAGCAGCACCCAGCCGTCAGGTTCCCTGAAGCAGCAGTCGATGACTCCCTGAACCAGGACATCGCCCTCTGCATTACCACCCAGCTCCTTATAATCCCTCAGAATAACGAAGGGGACTTCTCTCAGAATCTGCGTACTTGCGAGGAGGCGTTTGCCCAGCTCGGATTGAAAAATGCTTGCCAGCCAATCGGTGCGGATGTACGGGACATCCTCCTGGGCAAGTAATTCTTTCTGCACCATGGCAGCCAGCTGATGCCCTAATCCTGGCTCATCCAAACCCCCTTTCAGGTCCAGATGCTGAAGAACGAGGTGATGGAGGGTTCCCAGCTCTGCTCCGGAAATATCTGCTGATGGACGGGGCATGGATCCTAAGGATTCGATTCCCTGTGGGGACGTATTCATCCGATTGATTTCCGTGACTGAAAGCTTGCTGGGAATCCTGGACGCCTGAGCCCAGGGATAAACCCAGGGCCAGCTTTCAAGATTCCAAATCTCAGCTTCCTGCCCTCCATCCTCCGGTAAGCTGATGCCGATATCCGATCGGCTGATCAGCAGGGAAGGGGACAGGAGATTGACCTGCATCCTTGAGTCTCCTGCCTGAAGTTCTCTGGAACCATTCCAGGGTTCCGGTTCCGATGTGTCTGCCAAAAGAGCGGGCATAAGCCATTCCAGATAGCTCCGTGCATTCTTAAGAAAGAAAAGTTCCGGCCCTTTCAGCCAAAGTGAGTATCTTTTTTCAAGGTTCTGAACTGAGCCGTACAGATAAAGCCGGTCCATGGCCCGAGTCATTGCCACATAAAGAATCCGCATCTCTTCTGAAAGATTCTCTGATTTCACAGCATCCTGAATCAATTCCGTAACAAGGGTCCCTCGGCGGATCCGCTTATCCGGATCCACATAACGGAGGCCGAAGCCAAGCTCACGATGGCGAAGAACCTCTTCCCTGAGGTCCGCGGTATTGAATTTCTTCCCTAAACCCGCCAGTAGCACCACCGGAAATTCAAGGCCCTTACTGCGGTGGATACTCATGATGCGGACTCCGCCCTGCTCGCCTGAATCGGAGCCTGCCGGAAGTTCTCCCCGTTCCACCAGGGTTTCCAGATGGTCTGCGAACGTCTCCGGTGTATCTCCCCCGCGGGATGTCCGCTGATCCGCCTGACGGATGGCCCAGATCAACCGCTCCTTACGTGCGGAACCTCCCGGCATTGCCTGGCAGTATGCCATGAATCCCTGGGTTTCACACAGGTTCCATAGAAATTCACCTAACGATCCAGTTCGGCATTGTTCCTGCCATCGGTCCAGCAATGCATAAAAATCCTCCAGCCTCGCTCCCAGGATTGAAGAACCGGAGCCAGCCGCTTTGACAGCCTCTTGGAATGTCCCATCCGGATGAAATCCTCTTATCTCCGCCAGTTCCGAAGCGGTAAATCCGCCCATGGGGGATCTGAGAACCACCATCAGGGGCAGATCCTGGCGACTGTTGCCGATGAGCCGGAACAGATTGATCAGGACCCACAGCTCCCAAGCCTCTTCACTGCCTGTTCCACCCTCTGTTCTTATCGGGATGTTCATTTCTGAAAACACCCTGCTGAGGGTATTCAGCCAGGGTCTGACCGCCCTGAGAAGTACGGCGATGTCATCCCATACGGCAGTCCGCCACTGACCGCTTCTAACGTCCCAGACAGGAGTACCGACTGTTTCCAGAATCTGTCGCCCCATCGCTCTGGCTTCCCATTCTGCCGTGGTGAATTCCATACCTTCAGGAGCATCATCCGACTCAGAAGTGCCCAGATCCAGAACTGTCAGCTGAATATTCGCGGATGTGCAGGGGGGGTAATCCGCGCCGGGAATCAGCCGGGCCCCTTGATCGTAAGGGACATCCCCCAGTTCAGGAGACATGACGGCCTCAAAGACCGTATTGATTGTATCGATAACCTCCCTGCGGGATCTGAAATTCCTATTCAGATCGATTCGTCGGTGAAGGGCATTCTCCTCGGAGGTGCTGCTGAGCAGTTTGCTTACAAACAGCTGCGGCTCTGCCAATCGGAACCGGTATATGCTCTGCTTCACATCACCGACCATGAAACGGTTGTCTTCTCTTTGCAGGGCTTTCAGGAGGGTTTCCTGTACGCCGTTTGAATCCTGATACTCATCGATGAAGAGATATGAAAAATATTCCCGATATTGGGAACGAAGGGCCTCCGACTCAAGAAGTTTGAGTGCCTTATGCTCCAGATCGCTGTAATCAACAGCCCCGGCCCGTGATTTCAGGTTTCCGTAAGCCTTGTCAAAATCCGATATAAGGCCTGCCAGCACCCTGCAATTGGCCCCCACGATTTTCAAATCGGATTCAGTCCTGGAACCGGGACCAGCCCATGCCTTTTCCCGAAGCTTTTTCAGGATTCCCCAGGCCTCATCCCTCAGATCCTTCACCATATCTATATGGAATGCGGAAAGCTCCCCCTTGCGGGCTTTGGAAACAGGACTCAGCCGAGCCCTGCACATGGCGCCGACGCATTCATTCCACTGGGCTGCCCCAAGAGCCAGCGCCTCTTCAAGGCGGGTCGCCTGGGACATGTCATTTCCCAGGGCGCCGAGATACTCAGAGGGACCTTCAGGATCTTCGGCCAGTTCGATGGCACGGTCCAGAAGTTCGAATGCCTCCGCAATCATCTCACGTCTGCGTCCCAGTTCACGTTTCAGCCAGGGATTCGCATCATCCAGAGGAAGTTCATAATTACTGAGTATCCGCTCCACCCATCC
>CAZEHS010000002.1:0-23354 GCA_964511875.1 uncultured Peptostreptococcaceae bacterium | reverse complement strand
GGGGGAGCCCATAGGTTTCCAGGATCCGGGCCACCCATCCCCATGGATCCGGCTGACTGTGAATGAAGCTGTGCATATCCATGATCATTGCCTCTAACCGCTGATCTGTCCGGTTCCCCGAATAGGAATCCGCCCAGTTCATGAAGGACGGATCTGCGGATTCGTAAGCAGCTTCCAGGATTTCACCTACGGCAAGGGTTCTCAGCTGTTCTGCTTCCGGTGTATCCAGCACGCGAAAGCGCGGTTCCAGCCCAGCTTCCTGGAAATGACGCTGGAGAAGCTGTCTGCAGAAGCCATGGAAGGTGGTGATCCATGAATGATTCAGCCGGTGAAGCTGCTCTTTGATCAGCTGAGCCATTTCAGGACTGACCGCACTCCTGTCCGTCAGTTCACGGCGCAGGCGTTCTTTCATCTCGCCTGCAGCAGCTTTTGTAAAGGTCACCACAAGCAGCCTGTCGACAGGGATGGCTTCGTCCAATATCAATCGCAGGATCCGGTTCACAAGCACCGCGGTCTTGCCGGATCCTGCGCCTGCTGATACAAGCAGATTGCTGTTGGATGCCTGAATGGCACTATTCTGTTCCGCTGTCCATCGGGTGCTCATGACCTTTCCTCCCTAGTATCCGTTCCAATGCCTTTTGGGAACTCATCTTGTGCAGAGTCCGCCTTGGGGTTTCTTCAGCACCCGGATCATATTGACACAAGGCCAGATAATCACAGTGATCACAGGCCATTCCATGTTCTGTCTGACAGGGCGTTACGGCATATTCACCGTCCAGGATGGCTGTTCCGTTCCTTCGGATGACATCTTCCGCATATGCCAGCAGCCCGGTCATGGCATCCTGACTGATCACTGAGGATATCGCCGAGGGCGTCCCGTCCTGCTTGAGACTGACAGGAATCACAGCAGAATGCCTTGTGTCAGTCAGTCCTTCATCCATGGCGCTCAGGACATTCAGATCTTCGACAAGGAGCCCCTCCATTCGAAGTTCCCTGTAAAGACTTCTTTCAAGAGTCTCCGGTGAATCATCCTGTGGATCCACGAGGGGGTCATCCAGGTAGAAATACAGGAACCCGGCCGGCCGAACCCCCCCGGGAATGATTTCATCACCGTGACGATTCAGAACATCCAGATAGACCGCGAGCTGAAGCTCAAGTCCGTGTGCAAAATCAGACAGTGAGAATCGCGGACGCCCGCTTTTATAGTCGATGACCCGCCCATACGTGCCCTCGGGAAGGCTGCATAGATCCACCCGATCGATGCGGCCCTGAATCACCAGTTTTCTTCCATCGTCGGTTTCCAGGGTCAGCGGCGGCAATCCGGCTTTTTCAGGCCGCATATCGAACGCAAGCTCCGTTCCAGCGATTTCGAAAGTACCTTCCTGCAGCTGACGGGCCAGGGTTGTCAATGCCCTGAGACTCAGGCGCTGCACCTTTCTCTTCAGAAAGCGGGTACGGGCTGTGTCCTCCAAAACCCCGTGTCCGTAATTCCGGGCAAGATCATCCACGATAGGCTCCAGTGATCGTGCCATTACTTCAGGGGTCCAGGATGTCCAGGAGTCGTCCCGGTTCTTTCGGATGAACCGGTCCACCGTCGTGTGGAAAAGGGTCCCCATATCCGGAATCTCCACTGCGAATTTCTTTCGAGGCTGCGGCTTCAGCCCATGCCTGACAAACCAGGCGAACGGACATCGGGTGTAACGCTCCAATCCTGTCGTGTTGAGAACAAGCATCTGCCCCATCAAGGCCTCAACAGTGTCCGTTTCCAGAGGCGCTACCTGATACCTGTGATTTGATCCTGCCTCAACGGTATCAAGAATCCTGTTCCAGCTCCCCTGTCGCCTAAGCTGAGCCACGGCATCCATATGATGATTCTTCAGCTGTATCCTCTCACGCTTCAGATCCGCTAATAGCCCCATGAAAGCCATGGGATGTCCAGGAGTGTTCAAAACGGCTGAATATGGCCGTATCTCATCTCCTACCGCCCCCGAAGCAAGACTCTCGAAGAACCATGATTCCTGGAGTTTCTCCCCGGATGAATCCTTCATTGAACAGCTGACATATAGTCTTTCTTCAGACTTGCTCAGGAGTTCAAAAAGAGCATATTCTTCCTCGGCTCCCCGGGTCTCCCGATCAGATTCAAGCGGAATCCCCTGGCTGATCAGCAGCAGCTTCTCCTCATTGAGCAGCAGGCCGTCTCCTGAGTCATACGCCGGAAGCAGGCCTTCATTGGCTCCAAGGATGACGAGCCCTTTGACATGACTGCTTCTGGAACGGAAAAGGGTACCGGTTGATACCTGATCCCCCGTTGGGGGAATGATGCCTATCTCGATGGTTTCCAGCCCGGCCTTGAGGATGTCCCCATATGCGTCGAGTGAAATGACCTCGCTACCCATCAGGGTTTTCACCTGATCCAGGATATCCATGACCTGATCCCATACCTGACCCTGAATCTGGGCATCTTCCAAAGCCCCTTGTTCAGCCAGAGTCTCCCGCTCAGCAGCCAGGATGTTCTCTACACCTGAGTCGTTCAGAAAACCGATGAGTAGATCCGTCCGCTCTGAAGCATCAGCCGTTCCTGACAATCCCTTTCTCAGAGCCTCCATTTTCTCTGCGACCCAATCCATAACGACGGCAATTTCCGGCGGTGCCTGCTGGCTATACCCCCAGCGGTATCCTCGGATTCCCCTGGCGATAACATAGTTCTCAAGCACTTCCGCCTGCTCCCTCGAAACCCCCGAATAGCCCCATTTCAAGGCGCGGCATACGATTTCACCGTTCAGGTTGCTCTGGGAGACTGCAATCAGATCCAACAGGTACCGTGAAAGAGGGTGCACTGAAAGCGGAACCTTGGCATCCACATAGAGTGGAATCTCATAACGTTTGCAGATTCTTGCAAGTGAATCCTGCCAAACCGGATCAGAAGGCGTTACCACCATCATGTCACGCCATCGCCAGTTTTCCTGCTGAGCCCAGCTCAAGATCACCTGGACAGCTGTTTCAATCTCATGGAACGGCGTAATCCTTCGGCTTACTTCAACCATAACTTTAAGTCTGCCGTGGTCTGCGGGCTCCAATCCAAAAATGCGATTTCCAAGACTGGGCTCGGTAATGCCGCCAGCCGCACTGCACGGAACCGTAATCAGCGATCCTTCATGATGGCTTATCTCAGTCAGCCTGTCGAGGGTTCTCCGTATAGGTGCGAACACAACCTCCCTGGACTCCAGATCAGATATCCCCAGGGAAAAAGTGGATTGATGCGCCTGACCATGAAGGGTTCGGATCAATTGCCACTCTATATGGGTGAAGCTCCTGAAGCCGTGGAACCAGATATTTTTACCTGAAAACGACTGCTCTACCTGAATAGCTTGGTCCAACAGCAACAAACGGTCAGCATCGTCCAGATAACCTGCAGCCAGCCAGCTCTCAAACGCGCCATAAAGCAGGGACAGATCCCTTAGCTTGGCAGACAGGAGTTCAGGGGTTTCTTTATCCGATGCAAATGCCTTAAGCTCATCAGGACCGATTCCTGACAGCTTCAGCTCCTTGAAGAGGACCTCCGTTTCCTGAACAAATCCGGTCCTGCCTGCAATACGTCCGTACGTGATCAGCTGCCCCTGGTGCTCCAGTATGATCCGCTGAAGCGCCATGAGTGTCCCCGAATGATTCAGAAGTTTCCTTCTTGAGCCTCTCCTGCTGTCCACCATACGATGTGCCAGTCTGTTGAAGCTGAGGACATCCAGGCGCAGCCTTGGAATTCCCTTCAATTCGCGGCTAAGCCACCGCTCAGTCTCAAGGGTGTACTGCTCCGGCACGAACAGCGTCGCTGAGGCTCCACGCTTCAATGTCTCTGACAGCTCCTGTGCGATGACTTCTTCACGGACAGACTGGCTGGCATCATAAAGTATCCGCATGCATACCCTCCCTGGATTTCGCTGCATTAAGGTGAATGATCCCCCACAACGAAGCAGCTCCCATAGCGAGAACAGCCAGACCGCTGAAAATCAGGATACGCGCGGTGATTGCATAAAAGAAAGTCTCAGGCAGCATCTGGATCAGGCGATCCGTATCGGGGTCCAGGAGCCAGAGCTCGTTGGTGAAAAAAATCTCGTGGAATTTGTAGAAGGCTCCGCTGAAATCATTGGCAGCCAGTATTCCAAGAACTCCAGCTAAACCGCAGGCACCCAGTGCAGATGCCAGAAGACCACGCCAAAAATAGGCCATCCCCCAGAACCGCTTCAGCAAAACCAGCAATAAAAGACTCAGGAATAACAGGACACCCCGTACGTTAATCCCCAAAGCCATCAGATTCCTCACATCCACCATATGGGAGAGCTCCCTGTCGTTATAAAAGCGGGTCAATTCACCATGGACAGGCACCTGCACATCCATGGAATCCAGCCTGCCGGACATGTATCCTGTGAGGCTTCCCACTACATTTTCCATACCTGATGCATCAAGACCCAGGAGCTCTGCAGTCCGTTCCTTTTCAAAAGACTCAAGGAAAAACCCGTCATCGAAAGCAAAATGAAGGGTACTGGAAAGGAGCACCACCAGAGGCATCATCAGTGCCAGGAGAAGGTAGATGGGGATGCGGATATAATTTGATAAATTCAATGATCAGTACCTCCTTATCTGTCACTCGCAATGACGAACTATTTACAGAATCTCGAAACTCACATCCATGTCTATCCGTGTTATCCGTGTCAAATGTCCCATGGTTTAATTCACTTAAGGCTCCGCAAATACTCAAGCACCTCTTCCACATGCCCGGGTACCGAAACCTTACGCCACTCCCTCAATAGCACCCCGTCCTCGTCAATCACAAACGTGGAACGCTCTGTGCCCATGTATTCCCGGCCCATCATCTTCTTCAGCTTCCACGTATCGAACTGCTCATGAAGGGAGCCATCCGGGTCGCTGACCAGTTGGAATGGAAGATTATGCTTTTCTTTGAATTTATCATGACAGTCTACAGTATCCTTACTGACCCCCAGCACCACAGCATTGAGTGCTTCAAGCTCCTCCGATGCATCTCTGAAGCCTTCTGCTTCCAGTGTACAGCCCGGAGTATTGTCTTTTGGGTAGAAATAAAGTACAAGCCTGCGCCCTTTGTATTCAGAAAGATTCACTGACTTGTTCCCTGTGACCATCACTTTGGCATCCTGAATTTTTTCACCAATACTCATCTGGTATATCCTCCCCGAATATCATTTTCTCTACTTTCCTGTTTCAACCACTCTGCATAATGCACCAGATCTTTTGTCATGATTTCTGCCTTATCCCATTCATCAGCTTCAACTGCTTCGGATATCAGGTTTGTCAGTCCATAAGCACTGGAGAATCGCATGTTTCCCGAGGCGCCTATGATCTGATGCAGCAGGGGACCGGTTCTGTCAAGGTCGCAGCCCTTCACACAGGCTAAAAGGTTGTCTGTCATTGGAAGAAGGCGGTCAATGAAATCCCTAACGAGTTCCTGCAGACTCTCAATATCACAGGAGAGGTCATTAGCAAGCCTCGCGGAGACCTTCTCTATACTCTCAGCTTCAAAATCTCCATAAATTGCAAGCTTTTGAGTCTTCTGCTCACTGATCACATCCAAATATCTTGTGAGCATAGGGTAGAATACAGACCCTGAAATAGGCTTTGCCAGATAATCGTTCATTCCTGAAGCAAGGCATTCATCCCGATCACTGGCCATGGCATTTGCAGTCAAAGCGATAATGACAGCTCCGGAGCTTTTATTGTTCAGAGTCCGGATATTACGTGTTGCCTGAAACCCATCCATTTCCGGCATCTGACAGTCCATCAGAATCAAATCATAGTCAATCAGACGGCATGCTTCAACTGCCTGAATCCCATTATTCACAGAATCACAGGGGAGACCTGCCCGCTTCAGCATCAACTCCATCAGATGCACATTCGTATCATTATCCTCAGCCAACAGAACCCTGACAGGGCGAAACTCCGGGAATAAGCCGTCGGTCCCTGCCCGCCAAGGCTGAATGATACTGCTTTTCTGATAGTCTTCCTGCACTTTGAAAGGAATCCGGAACCTGAATATCGCGCCTCCCAAATAACCGGATGCCGCTTGTATGGATCCGCCCATGATCCGGACCAACTCCTTCGAAATCACGAGTCCCAATCCAGTTCCGCCGTACTTCCGCGTTATCGAAGTATCCGCCTGGACAAATGGTGAGAAAAGACGTTTTATTTCCTCTTCCTTGATACCTATTCCGGAATCCTGCACCTCGAATTCAATTTCGTGCATATCCCCGTTATTTCCGGCAGACACAACTGCCAATCGCACTAGCCCCTGCTCGGTGAATTTGACTCCATTGCTCAGCAGGTTATTCAGAACTTGGTGAAGTCTGGTCGGATCCCCATTCACATCGCTTGGCAGAGCAGGGTCAATATGGATCTCAAGGCTAACACCTTTCTTCAAGGCCTTGGGTTTTACCAGCGCCGCCGCGTTCTCAATAACGTCTGTGAGGTTGAACGGTATTGATTCCAGGGTCATCTGACCTGCTTCGATTTTTGAAAAATCGAGGATGTCATTGATGAGGAATAATAGGATCTCGGACGCAGAGTTTACTTCCTGAAGATATCGTTTTTGTTCTTCATTAAGAGGTGAGAGTTCCAGGAGCTCTAAAAAACCAAGGATTCCATTCAGCGGCGTACGAATTTCATGACTCATATTTGCCAGAAACCTGCTTTTTGCTTCGTTAGCCTGCTCTGCTGATTTTCGTGCGTCACTGAGTTCCTTATTGATTCCCAGCAACTCCATTCTAACAATGTCCAGTTCCCGGTTCTGCATATCAAGAAGGTTTTTCTGTGCGTCCAATTTGTTTATGCTGGACCTGTAAACCAGATCGTAATGATCCTTGGCCTGTTCAATCAGCATACGGCTCTCTTCAGAACGCTCCAATTTCTTTTTAAGAATGACAATCTGTCTCTCCAGAGCTTCAATACTGTTATCCATCATATGTTGACCTCATTCCAAAATGCCTCACCCCAGAAGGACAGCAACAAATGTTTCGTTGTGAAACTCATTGAAAGATCCCTGGCTGTGAGGGCATATTTCCCCGTATGTGTAGAAGCCCATAAGAGGAATATCCGGGCTGATTTTAGATTTTACAGTGGTATACTCTTCTTTTGTTCGGGTACCCAGAAGGACACGGCGAGCCGAGCAGGAAAAACAAAGGGCAAGAGTCGGCGTCTTATCGCTCGGGAACGTACGAAGAGCCTTTTCAATCGCGCTGGCCGCTCCTGTCAGGATTGATTCCCGACTGACCATCGTTATCCGCACCATGTTATTGACCGGTGCATTCCCCAGAAAAGTAACCGCTCCTGAGGCTTCATCATAATTTTCAAACGATGTCCGCATAAATCGGAAAACTCCGTTTTCATCGTGGATGGCGATTGGGAGTTCCAATGTGGGCTTAGCCCCTTCACCAAGGATGTCCCGGTAGAAATTCAGTGCAGGTTTATGATTGATCTCATGAATCACATTCCCCTCAGAGCGTGTGATTATTCCCATATCTCCGTAAGGCTCCCATCCACTGTCCATTCCATAAGAAAAATCAAATGGCCCGGACAACAGCAGGAATGGCGATATTTCAGAAGAAGCTGTCCCTTTCCAGAATTGCTTGGTTGCCCCGAAACGCCAGCTGTCTGCGGACATTCCACCAATAATCGGCATACTGCCACCAGATGCCTGCGTCAACCGATCGATCACATTCTCTCCATTCACATGGAGTACGTCCGAAAACAGGATGCATAGCTTTGGCTCCTGTCCCAGCCTTCCTACTGCTTCATGGTAGACTTGCCGACATTCAGCGCCGAGATCGACCGCCGTATTATCAATAAATCCCGAGGCAATTGAACAGCTCTCTGATGACAGGAGAAGCAATACCACTGAATCCTCTGCATATCCATGATCGGTTGAAAATTCTCCGTCTGTTGTGCAGCCGATTAATTGAAGGCCAGGCCATTTATCCATAATACCGTCAACAAGTATCTGGTGGTCCGCATCGATACCCGCATACATGATTCCTGCATCCGGCACAGCTGTTCCAAGCTGCCTTTCACATATTTCAATCAGTTCCTTCAGGGCTTGACTGGAATCCAGCTCGATACTATGTGCCAATGTTGCAATCAGATTCTTCATAAATCGCCCTCCCAGATCAAATTCAGGCATTTGGAGTTATCAGCTGATACGTATTCATTCTACACTCTTTGATGGAGTCTGGAAACAAAAAGAAGCGAGCAGGCAGCTCGCTTCTCAGAAATGGATCAGTCGTTGGGACGCAGGATTTTTGGAGCCATGCCGGCTCTCAGCCTGTGGGCTGTAGGAAAATTGGAACCCAGCAGCGGACGGCAATAGGACTTGAATGCTTCCGTTACGTTATTGCCTTCTGCATTGATGAATTCATCGGGCATATGGCGTGTCTTGCCGGCAATCAGCTCCAGGGGTACTATCTGGTAATCCACTGAATAGGCGCCGTTACGCTGGATCGTGATGGAACCGTCCAATTTGTTCCAGATTGCATATTGAGCAGCTTTTTCACCGACTTCACGTGCTTCATGCTGATCAACATCTGAAACACAACCCAGGAAGGAACGCTGCAGGTATCCAAAGGTATCCGAACGGACCCTTTTGATTCCCAGCTTGCTTTTGATTTCCTCACAAAGCAGGTCTCCAAGGGCTCCGGTTCCGGACAGCTGTACATTACCGTGAGCATCCTTTTCAACCTTGTTCATCAGCTTTGTTATGATCGGTGTTCCATGTGTATCGGATATCCCTTCAGAAACTGCAATTACACAGCGGCCATACTTTTCGTATGTGCTCTTGACATCGGAGAGGAACTTATCCATGTCGAAGGATCGCTCCGGCAGATAAACCAGATGGGGACCATCATCAGGATACTTATTGGCCATGGCGGAAGCGGCTGTAAGGAAGCCTGCATGTCGACCCATGACTACTCCGATATAAACGCCGGCTAATGCCATGTTGTCGAGATTCACACCTGAGAAGGACTGAGCCACAAAGCGTGCTGCAGAGCCAAAGCCCGGTGTGTGGTCGTTCATGACCAAATCGTTGTCGATGGTTTTCGGAATATGGATGGCACGGAAATCGTAGCTGGATTTCTTAGCCTGTTCGTTTACAATCCGCACGGTATCGGAGGAATCGTTGCCGCCGATGTAGAAGAAGTAGCGGACATCTTGGGCCCGCATGACATCGAACATTTCCTTGCAGAATTTTTCGTCCGGTTTTACCCGTGTTGAATAAAGCGCGGATGACGGCGTATTGGCAACCTGCTCAAGATTGAGGGTTGTCTCCTGGGACAAATCGAGGAAGTTCTCATTGACAATCCCCTCCACACCACAGAGTGCACCATATACTTTTGTAACCTGCTCATACTTTCTGGCTTCCAGGACTGCTCCAACCAAGGATTGATTGATAACAGCTGTTGGGCCGCCCCCTTGGGCGATCAGGACCTTACCTTTTAATTCCATGTTCATCCTCCTTATTCATGCAGCTTAATTGCTGCTGTCTTGATGAATTTATATGAAATCTTATGAAACAATAAGAACTTTTGCCACGGCAAATATAATTACTGCTGCTCTTCATCGATCCAATGCTTTTATTATACATACTCATTTAACGTGATTATAGTGTCAGGATCTACAATTTACCCCTCTGCCCCTATGGGTTCTTTGTCGGTTTCTCCAATTGCGATCCACTCCCGGGCGATGTATTTCGCAACACTGTCCTCCCAGTGGGGTTCGATAATCTCGTGGGCCAGCTCCAGAAGCTCAGGGCTCGCATTAGCTACTGCGATTGCCCGATCCGCCACTTCGAACATGTGCAGATCATTGAGCTGATCACCGAATACTGTCACATGGAGCGGTTCCTCCGAAATCAGTGCTACCAGTGTCCGAATGGCTTCCGCTTTATGAGACTGGCTATCGCCGATAGTCAGCCAGCCGATTTCCGGGAAGCAGGGATCCGTGGTGATATGAACATCCACCGATGACGGGAAGGACTCCCTCACTTTTGTTTGAAAGGCTTCCAACCGGTACATCTCATCGATGATATTCAGGTTGATCACTTCAAGGGATGCAAGATCCGTCCTGAACTTGTAAGGCCGCAGCGCTTCGGGCATTATGGTGTTCCGGTACTGGATATATTCTTCCGTTGCCTTGTTGGCAGGCAGGGTATAACAGAAGTAATCCGTGTCGTTCTCAAACGTATTGAGGAATGGAGAGAAATGCTCTGCGAATGCCAGGGCAAGTACTTCGTCCAATATCTCTTCATTCATGACATTGCTGTAAAGATACTCCCCCGAACGGGGGTCACCGATCCGGGCCCCGTTGTGGACAATCACAGGCAGCTTGGGCAGGCAGTCTCCCATGATCTCCTTCAGGGAGGCCAGGCTTCTTCCCGTAGCCACAGTCACCAGTGCGCCGTCTTCAATAAGCGCCTTCAGGATACCTTCTGTGTTCTGTGACAGGCGGCCATCCCTGTCAAGCAGGGTTCCGTCGAGATCGGTTATATAGAGTCTTCTCATTGATTCACATCCTGTCTGTTTGTTCATTACTAACACCTTTTTTCATTGTATCACAGAAAAAACCGCTTTAACCATCATCACTTATGGGATATCATCAGGGAGGGCATGACGTTTCCTGGAACAGCACGAATCAAGGTGATGCAAATTTGGAGGCTATTATGTGGACTATAATACTGTTTATGGCATTCGGAATTCTAGTGGGTGCCGTCATACCTTTGAAAGAACGACAGGTTTCATTACTTGGAAAACTGCAATCGGCGGGGGTGATCCTGCTTCTTTTTGTCATGGGCCTGTCGATAGGATTGGACAGGAACCTCTTAAGCCAGCTGGGGACACTTGGATATAAGGCTTTCATCTACGCCGGTCTTACGACCGCTTTCAGCATCGGTGCGGTTTACCTTTTCACCCATAAACTCCGTAAAAAGGAGGAGTCCGAATGACTTTGAAAATTTTCGCAGCAGTCATCACGGGAATCCTGGCCGGCAGATTTCTTATACCCGAATCCGCTCTCCAGTATACTGAAACTTTGATAACCGTTTCATTGAATATCCTACTGTTCCTGATTGGAATCGATCTGGGCCGAAACAAACATGTTCTTAAGGATATTCGCAGTCACGGCCGTGTTCTTTTATTGGTCCCGGGAGGCATCATCCTTGGCAGCTGGGCGGGCGGCATTGTAGGAGGCTTCGTGACCGGAATCCCAGTTGCGCTGAGTCTTCCCATCGCCTCCGGATTCGGATGGTACAGCCTGTCCGGCATCCTGCTTACAAATCTTCATAGTCCGGAAGCCGGGGCCATTGCATTCCTTACAAATATTTTCCGTGAACTCCTGGCCGTCATGCTGATCCCGATCCTGGCAATCCGACTGAACCACTGGACAGCTATCGCTCCTGCCGGGGCCACTTCCATGGACACGACCCTGCCTATCATCGCTCGGGCCACTAGTCCGGAAATCGTGGTTGTGGCATTTGTCAACGGCGCACTGCTCAGCAGTCTGGTTCCGATCCTTGTGCCCTTCTTGTATAACCTTTTGAAGTAATCCCGGGATTATGATATACTATTTTGGATTTCAACGATTGTCTTATGCGAAAGGATGAACCCAATGAACCTTTTTGAACAGTGGCAGGAAATTGCCAACACTGAAAGAAGCCAGCAGGAAACCCAGGAGTTCTGGGCTGAATATTTTCAGCTGGAAAAGAATAATTACATTGAGATCCTGGGAGATCACAGCCAGGTTCCAACCGGATCCATCAAAGCTTTGGCAGAAAGATTCGAAATGGAGCCAGTGACCTTCATGGGGTTCCTGGACGGGATCAACACCAGTCTTGAAACAGAGCTGCCTCTTGAAACATTCAATGAGGATACTGAGATTGAGTTGAAGATCGACTTTGAAAAACTGCTCTTCAATATGCATGAAGCCAAAGCAGACTGGCTTTTCAACCTTCCACAGTGGGAACAGGTACTGCCGCTTGAAAAGCGTCAGGAAATCCAGAAAAAATGGCGAGCTTCCAAAACCGTTCGCAACGACAACAAGATTGGACGTAATGATCCATGCCCATGCGGAAGCGGTAAGAAATATAAAAAGTGCCATGGTGCCAACGAATAATACAACATAAAAAAATCAGAACACCCCGGTGTTCTGATTTTTTATTCGTTGGCATAAGGTTGGAACCGCGTTTCGCTCTTGAAAAACTGAAGCAGCAGGACCAGGCCCAACAGTGTCAGGAAGCCCCAGGGATGGGGAGCCGGATTCACCGGAATTCCCCAGACGAACCGGGAGGGCACCAGTCCGGATAACAGCACGATTGAAACACACAGCAAGGCCTGCCCGGTCAATAACCATGCCTGCTTCAAAGAAAACAACGCTCCTTGATAAAGCAGTTCACGAAAACGGTAATTCAGCGGACAGAAAACAACGGAACTGAGAAGAATGGCACCCATGACCATTCCGGTTGTGAGCTGCTGCCTGAAATAATCGGTTGAAACCATAAGACCTGTATCATAAGCCCAAATAAGTTTCGAAACAAGCAGTATAACAATCGTCCACTGAACCGCAGATCCGGACCAGTACATCCAGTTCATTGAAATGCAGTTCGTCCGGATGAAATCCCTGACCGTTGATTCAGTGATAATGCCTGATTCGGAATATATTTCAAGAATCCTCGTCTTCAATCTCCGCTTAGTATGTGTTTTCAATGGAATGACTTCCAGATTACCCATCAGGTCATTGACCTCATCCTGCAAACCGGAGCTTAAGCCGCTGAACGCGGTCAAATGAGTCTGGTAGTTCATTGAAAGGTCGTCAAAGAGATTTAGCCTCCTGAAATGAATGATGAAGGATAAAAACACTGCTATATTCACCAGTATAAGGAATTCTGTCAAATTGAAGGGTGAAAGTACCAAGCTGTCAAAAAAAGGACTTTGCTTTTCCAACAGGCTCAGAGCATAGATCCCTGCCAGTGCACCGAGAGCAACAATGACACCGAGAACCAGCTTAATTGCCTTGAACATATGTATTTCGCCCAGATTCCAGATAGAATACATAAGTATCGGATAAAGGATCAGACATCCAACAGCAAGGCTGGAGAACGACCACAGTGTCAATTGGGCAGCTATGATGTCTTGAAACAGCAGCCAGCCTGCTAAAAGCGAAAGATTAAGGACCAGACCGCCCAGACAAAGATTGCCATAATCAGACATGATTGCCCTGACTTCACCGGAAAGTTCTTTCTGAATGGACTGAGCATCAGGAAATTTTCCAGAAGGAGGATCAGGCTCTTGAACCTGCTCCCCCAACCAGATTGTTGCCGATAACCAGCGCAATCTTTTCTTACCGGGTCCTGGCCCGTTATACCTTACCACTGCATCATGCATGTCTTTGTGAAAACCGCTCAGATTCTCTTCTATCTGACGCGTATCAGAATTGATTCGGCTCAAATTCATCATGCCGTTTACCTGCCTTAGCTTTATGTCAGTTAAAGCTTTAATGGTTTTTCAAAATGCTGATAATCCTTCAGTGTTTTCCAGTTTCCGCCCCAAATCCAGCCGCGGCTTGTAAAGGCCTGAAAGCAGGGGTCCCCGGCAATGATCATGCCCGGGAGGATTCTGCTCCGATCGGTGTAATTCCTGCCTGCTGCCGGTGATATGACTTCCCCCTTGACATAAGGGTTTTCGATGGGATTTATATCGATTGCGATTCCATAGCTGTGTTTGGAAAGTGTCTTGGAGCCCGTTACAGGACGATAATTGAACGCTGAGGTATTGTCAGCATCCATGGAAAGCGTGTCATCACCCTTATAAATATCCACCATTGCAATGGACTTGATCGGGTAGCCGGCTGCATAGAGCTCCTTGAATATGGTAACGATTTCGTCCGATACACTCTGATGAACCACAAGCTCACCCTGCATGCTCTGGCCGTCAAAACCCATGTATCCGACCTTCACACGGCGTAGTTTGTCCATTGGCACCGGGCATTTCGCATTCCACGAAACGCCATTCATCGCAATCCTGTACGACTCTGGGATACTTTCCACTTTGAAGACCGGTGTTGCCGCTAAAGAGGGCAGTGCGAAGGGCGAACCTTCTGTCGTCAGGCTTTCAGTCGTCTTTGAATCAACTGCATCCTTCGTGCTCAAAACGTCTTCAGCCTTAACAGGTGTCCTTTCAGGTGGATTGACCTTTTGTGTGACACTCCAGGCGGGCACTGCGACAATTGCCAATGCCGTCAGAATAATCAGTCCTATACGCATCATCATAGGACCTTTGTGGGTATTTGCAAGCTTAAAAGCAGCTTCGGTGAGTGGACCAGATATTCCGGACTATGGGATTCCAGCTCTTCCCGGCTTCCATAGCCATAAAGTACTGCGGCCGCATCGAATCCTGCGTGCCTGGCCCCTTCAATATCGAATTTCCGGTCTCCCACCATCAGCACGGATCCCAGGGCGGCAAGCTCGCATTTCTCACTGAGGTAATCCAGCACCTCTTCTTTTTTTGTGATGGTACCATCAAGTGTGGCTCCGGCTATGCAGTCAAAATAGTGACTGAGACCGAAATGCTTCAGGATTTTTTTCGCATAAACTTCCGGCTTGCTTGTGGCCACATACAAATGGACGTTCTGCTCTTTCAGTGCTTTCAGGGCATCTTCGATACCTGGATAAGGGTTATTCTCATACAATCCTTTTTTTGAGTAGTACTCACGATAGTAATCCACTGCTTTCAATGCTTGTGACGGGGAAAGTCCGCACATTTCAATAAAGCTGTCGAAAAGCGGCGGACCGATGAAATCTTCCAGTACCTTCATTTCGGGGATCGGTTCTCCCATTTTATTCAATGCGAATTTTATAGCCTCCGTAATGCCCACCTTGGGATCTGTCAGGGTACCGTCGAGGTCGAAGATCATATGGGTATAGCGCATGATTGAGCTCCTTTCGAGAAAGGCGACAGGGCATGAGTGTCACAGGGAAACGAATGCACGTCTAAGATATATACCCTATTATACACTGGTTTACGCATTTTTCGTTTGATTTGTCATTGCGAGGAACGCAGTAACGCGGCAATCTCTCCCTTTCAGTTGTTGGTTCAATAACCTGAATAACAAGACAGGGAGAGTGCCGCGCTTCGCTCGCAATGACAAGATTAATGATTTCATCACACCTTCAGTCCAGCTTCTTATGGAACCGTTTGATAGCCAGCGTCAGAAGAATGGTTCCGATAAGAGCCACACCAAGCACATCCTTCCAGATGTACTCCAACCCCACCCCTTTCAAGACGATGCTGCGCATGATCTCCAGAAAATAGGTCAGGGGGATCAAATTTCCTACCAGGTAAATGATCATGGGCATACCTTCCCGGGGGAACATGAATCCCGAGAGAAGAACTGAAGGCAATAGGGCGATCAAAGTGAACTGCATTGCCTGAAGTTGATTCTCTGCGATTGTCGATATCAGCATCCCGATAGCCAGGGCGGTGATTACGAACAGAAAACCCAGGGCCAGGAGAAGCGGCAGACTGCCAATTATGGGCACATTGAAATACCAGGTTCCAAAAAAAAGGGCGATCAGGAAATCCACACTGCCGATGACGATATAGGGAACCATCTTACCCAGGATAAGCTCACTTGGCCTCAGAGGTGATACCATCAGCTGTTCAATGGTGCCCCGCTCTTTTTCACGGACCAGGGCGAAGGCGGTAAGCATGATGGTTATGTTCTGCATGATAAGACCGATCAGGCCGGGGATGATGAATTTCGAGCTTTTCATGTTGGGGTTGTACCATACTCGGGTTTTCATCTCAGCCAGTTTGAAGGTTCCGCCGGAAAGAGTCTCCATATTGTAGATGTTTGAAATCAGGTTACCGCTCTGAAGAGCAGTACGGGCGATTGTCGGATCCGTACCGTCTATTATCAGAAGGCTTTCAGGGGTTTCTCCCCGTTTCAGTTTCTTACCATAGCCGCTTGGGATCATCAGGGCAGTTTTGACTTTGCCCCCGTCCAGCAGGATTTCAAGTTCCTTTGAATTTGTTACTTCCTGTGTAAGGTCGAAGTAATTTGACGCCTGGAACTTACGGACCAGCTCCCTGCTTTCAAACGTCTTGTCGCCATCATACACCGCAAGCTTGATATGCTCAACATCAGTGGTGACTGCGTATCCGAATATCAGGGTGAACAGCAGAGGCATCACGATAGCGATACGAAGGCTTATCGGATCCCTGAAAACATGGATGAATTCCTTCCAGACGATGATGCAGAACCTTTTGTAATTCATGACGTTTCACCGCCTTCCGGGGCCATGCGGAGAAATTTGATTTCCTCAAATGAACTTTTAACCTTGTTCCCGGTGGTTTCCTCCACGAAATGTATGAATACATCCTCCAAATTCCGAGCACCATGAGCTGCAATAAGATCTGTTGGAGTACCTTGAGCAAGGACCCGTCCATCAAAAATGAAGGAAACCTGATCACAGCTCTGTGCTTCATCCATGTAGTGCGTGGTCACCAGAATCGTGATGTTCTGTTTGGCCAGCTCATAGATGATCTCCCAGAATATCCGGCGGGCAACGGGATCTACACCGGCTGTCGGCTCGTCCAGAATCAGGATACGGGGCTTGTGAATAAGGGCGCAGCCAAGGGCCAGCCGCTGCTTCCATCCCCCTGAGAGCTTTCCTGCCAGTTGGTTTTCCCGGCCGGTGATTCCTGCCATGGCAATCAGTTGTGTGATCCGTTCATCCCGTTCCTTACCAAAAATACCATAAAGGGAGGCAAAGAACCGCAGGTTCTCAAGGACCGTAAGATCCTCGTACAGGCTGAATTTCTGGGACATATAGCCGATTCGCTGTTTAATCAGTTCGGCTTCCTTATACACATCAAGCCCGTCAATGACCGCTTTTCCCGAAGTTGGCGTCAGGACCCCACAGATCATCCGGATCGTGGTGGATTTTCCTGCGCCGTTGGGGCCAAGAATTCCATAGATGCACCCCTTCGGGATGCTAAGGCTCACATCATCCACCGCCACCAATCCCCCGAATTCTTTCCTAAGACCTGTAATTTCAATCAGATTACCACTCATGACTTCCCTTCTTTCAGGGTCACATCGAGGAACATTCCTGGCTTAACTGTATCAGTGGCATCTTTGATATCCACCCAGACCTCATAGACCATCTCCTGCTTGCTCTGCTTGGACTCGATGTTTTTCGGTGTGAATTCCGCCTTGGGCGATATATAGGTAATCGTGCCCTGGATGTCCTTATCTTTAAGGAACTCATCCGTGAACTCAACTTCCATGCCGGTGCTCACACGGTTCAGCTGCTTTTCCGGTACATATATCCTGACAGTCATCCGACTGAGGTCCACCACGGTTACGGTTCGGCTTCCCGGTGCAATCCGCTCACCTTCCTGATAATTTACGGATTGGATTGTTCCGTCGGCCGGACTGTAAAGCGTGCCCTTCGTAATCACCCGCTCCATATCCTGTATTTCGAGCTGTTTCATCTCCACTTCCAGAGTTGCCCCGCTCTTTGTCTGTGTTGTAGCTCCTTCTTCGGCCAAGGCAAGAGTGGCGCTCAGTGCATCCTTCTGCTTGATCAGCCCGTCATATCTGGCCTGTTCCCGGTCTAAAACCCTTCGAGCCGTATCCAGCTCCGATTGAGAAGCCGCCCCAGCATCCAGAAGGGCTTTCATCGTGGTGTAATCCTTTTTCAGGTACTCCAGCTCCTTGGCTGATCCGCTGATCTGCTCACTGATGCTGTCTCGGTTGGCTCTGGCCTGACGGACCTGATTCGCACTGTTTCCGTCCTTAATGTCCGACTCCTTCAGCTTTGCCATTTCAAGCCCTTTACGGGCCATTTCCAGCTTGATTGCAAAATCCGATGTATCCATCGTCAGCAGGATCTGCCCTTTCTTCACAGATTCCCCATCCATCACGCTTATTGTCTGGATCGTGCCGGAAATTTCCGGTGATACGTCTATCTGATCGGCTTCTACGCTTCCAGTAAAAACCAATTCATCCGCTTTCCCGGAACTGCCATAATAATAGAATATCAGCACCGCAGCTGCAATCAGTAACAATACCAGAATAATGGGCTTCTTTCCATGACCGGTGGTTTTCATAGGTATTCTCCTTTATTTTTCATGCCGTTCATCAGAATATCAATGATTATATCGATTTCCGCCTCCAGCTCCAGCCCCTCGGGAGTGGCACCGGGAACAAACCTGCGCTGGAGCATCATCAGCATGACCCCGCCTATCATGGTACGGAATGCCGTGATGGAGGGGATATCCTTCCTGCAGATGCCATTCACCACAAAATCCGAATAGACCTTTTCCCCGTAACGGATCACCCTGATGATGATCTTATTCACGAACAGCTCCAGGATTTCCTCATGGTACTGCATTTCAATGATAATCACCTTGAAGTGATCCGCCATCTTATTGAAAAGCGCCACCCGATCCATGATGATTTTCTTCAGCATGACCTCCGGCGGGGCACCTTTGTTTTCCTCATATATTCTCTCCAGCGGATTCATGACGATCTGTTCACTGATGATATCGATGAACTTCATGACAACCTTCAGCAGTATGTCCTTCTTCTGAGGAAAGTAGCGAAAGATTGTGCCCTCGGCCACATGGGCCTCCCTGGCTATCTCGCTGGTGGAAGCACCCGCAAACCCTTTCTCCGAAAACAGATTCAGCGCCGCCTCAAGAATCCGTTCCTCCGTTATTTCCCGCTTGGTTCTGGTCATTTTATCAGCCTCCCTGCAAATTCTTATAAAGAACGAGCACTGGCCCACATCCCTGAAACAGCCTTCCCAGAATGCTTAGAAATATGAGTGAGTGCTCACTTTAATTATCTGCCTACAAATGCGTCATGTCAACAATAAGATGAGTGTTCACTCACTTCATTGTTGACGATAATAAAAAAAGATGGAGCCTCACCGATTCGCGAGGCTCCATCTAGATTAAAGTCAGACTATCTGCGTTTCAAGAATGCGCCTAATGCTGTGATCATACCGCCCAATCCGTAGAATACCTCTACAGGGAGCTCGCCTGTCTTAGGCAATACGGCTACACCAAGGGGTACTATTTCATCGATTACGACAACAGGCAGGCCGAGAGGTACGACTTCTTCAGGCATTTCAACGGGCTGTTCCGGTAAAACTACCGGTACGGCTTGCGGCACTGGCTCTTCAACGATGACTGCCGGAGGATCCGGCCTGTCCCTTCTTGAGCTGGAACCGCCCCCGCCACCGCCGCCGGATGAGGTTGGTGTTTCCGGGATGACTGGATTTTCAGTTATTATCGGAATCAGTGTGTTCAGTATGCTGAGTGAACCGGCATTGCCTCCGGAGATCATCATGGTCTGACCATTCGGGTAAGAAGCTGTGTATCCCGAAGGAACAGGCGTTTCAACAATCTTGTAGGTGCTGCCCAAATCAAGATCTGCGAAAGAAGCTGAAAGGGCCTCAGTGACCTTGGAAGCTATGAGGATATCTCCGCTTTCGGTTACTTTGTAAAGCTCGACAGTGACTTCAGCTGCGTTTTCATTGCTGTAGGATTTACTGACCGTCAGACTGCCTTTGTCAGGTTCTCTGACTATCAATGTGTTCAAAATTGAAAGCGAGCTTTCCTGACCATCGAATACGGGGTTCTGTCCGTTAGGGTAAGATGCGGTATAGCCATCCGGGACAGGCGTTTCAACAATCTTGTAGGTGCTGCCCAAATCGAGATCTGTGAAAGAAGCTGAAAGGGCTTCAGTAACCTTGGAGGCTATGAGGATATCTCCTCCTTCAGTAACTTCATAAAGCTCGACAGTTACTTCAGCTGCGTTTTCATTGCTGTAGGATTTATTGACCGTCAGGCTGCCTTTGTCAGGTTCTCTGACTATCAATGTATTCAAAATTGATAGGGAACTTTCCTGATCGTGGAATACGGGATTCTGTCCGTCAGGATAGGATGCGGTATAACCCTCCGGTACCGGTTCTTCAACAATCCTGTATTCCTTCTCCAGAGCAAGCTCACCGAAGGAAGCGGAATGATTCACGGTCTCTTTAGTGGCAACTAGCACGTCGCCATCATCTGTAACTTCGTAAAGCGAGATACTCACTTCAGCAGTGTTCTGATCGCTGAAGGATTTATTTACACTCAACGAACCATATTCGGGCTCAATCGAACACCCTTCAATACTGATGGATCCGCTCCACAAGACACCTGTTCCCGGATGATCCGGTCTTTGATAGGCTTTGAACATGTACTCACCGTTCGGGCCATTGGGATTGTCTTCAGGGTTGTAGCTCATTGTGTAGGATTCACCACTCCCCAATGCTGGAATGGTTCCCGATGATATCACAACGCCATCCTTCGGATTTCCTGATTCGATCCAGTACAGCTCCCATACAGCTGTGCCGTCCATGCCTTCCGAGTCGTTTCCGTTCTTAACTTCAGCGGAAATGAGCTCACAGGATCCGTCTTCACCGATAAAGAACAATGAACTTTTATCCCAATCTCCATGATCGTTTCCCTGGAATTCTGAATCTGCAAATGAATCACTGATATTTGCAGGGATGCCGATGGAAAGGAGGAGGATTCCCATCAGTAAGTAAGTTAATGCTTTCTTTATTTTAGTTCTCATAAAGTTCACCCTTTCCTGTGTAGTTTTGTATGGTCGTCGTATTCATCGTTTATATATGAACCGCCGAAACGGTTTACATATCTATGAGAATGATAGTCATTGCCTTTATAAGTGATATATTCCCTTAGTGTTATTGTTTCAATCATGTTATTATTCCATTTTTCAATTTTTTTTATTTTTTCTTACCCTTGAAAGAAAAAAGAACCTCGCCGTTGATCGACGAGGTTCTTTGGACATTATTTACGTTTCAGGCAAGCACCAAGTGCTGTCAGTACGCTTCCAAGTCCATAGAAGAGTTCTACAGGCAGTTCACCTGTTTTAGGAAGCACTGCCACACCCAGCGGCACTATCTCTTCAATCATGACAGGAGCCGGTTCCGGAACCGGTTGTACAACCGCCTCAGGAACGGAAATTGCTTCCGGCAACGCTTCCGGTACTGGTTCCGGCGCAATGTCGGCCGTACTGTTGCCGTTGCTGCTGCTTCTCCTGCTGCTGCCTCCGCCGCCGCTGCTGCCTCCGCTTGAAGTGATGAGGGTATTCCGGATACTGAGACTTTCCGTTTCGACACCTGTTATTCCAATGGTCTGTCCTTGCGGATAGCTTACAGAATATCCGGCAGGTACAGAACCTTCACTGATTTTATAGGTGCTTCCGATGTCCAGGTTGCTGAAAGTAGTGACAAGAGCTGCCGTCGATTGCGATGTGATCAGGACATCTTCGCCCTCCAGAACTTTATAGAGATCCACGGCAACCTCAACAGCACTTCCGTCACTATAGGATTTGCTGACCGCCAGACTCCCCTTTTGAGGTTCTGCTGTAATCAGCGTGTTCAGAATCCTGAGTTCAGCCGATTCATCTTCGCCGAAAACCACATTCTGACCATCCGGATAAGTTGCAGTGTACCCTGAAATCGAAGGATTTTCAACAATCTTGAAAATGCGTCCGATATCGCGGTCTGTGAATATAGTGACGTGACCCACAGTAATTTGGCTGGCTACGAGAACATCCCCGCTTTCTGTAATCTCGTACAGCTCCACGGTAACCTCGGCCCCATTCTGATCACTGAAGGTTTTCGTGACTGTGATGCTTCCCTTTTCAGGTACGGGTTCTGACGATGTAACCACTGCATCATCCGATGCTGTGACTTCATAAGAAACTTCTTCCAGCGGACAGATGATAGCGGTTACTACGGCTGTATTCTTGAAGAATCCGGCGCTTCCGAAATCATCACTCGTCATGATATGCGTGGCTGTGACTGTCCACGGATCACCGTAATGAAGATCTCCTTCATCATCACTCCTGAAGCCTGAATCGAAATTTATGTCTTCATCAATAATCCTGACTTTGTGTAAATCCGTGCCTTTCTTCGATGAGTCGTGTTTATGCGTGCCTTGCAGCAGGTTTTCAACGACAAACGTATAGGTTACTTCATCGCCGACCTTAGCAATTTCAGGACTTACTGTCTTGGTGATCCGGATCGGATTAAAAGGCATCACATTGGTGATCGTAGCCGAATTGCTGCCTTCAACAAGCACAATGTCCTGACTTTCAGTCGTGGCGACATAGCCAGGTATGAGGGTCTCTTCTGACAGCGTGTACGTCTCGCCTTCTACCAGGCCTTCAAATTCGGCTATCTGGTTCGTTGTCATCAGTACCTGATTGAATCCGTGTCCCTGTACTCTGAGCCTAACCTCGGCAGGTTTACCGGTATTCAGATCAAATGGTATACCCCCCTCAAAAACCTTGCTCACAGTAAGGGATGCATCATCTCCATCCCCGCACTCCTCACTGTTTCCATGTTCCCCATTCTGACCCTCTGCAAATACCGCTATTGCTGCCCCATATAAAACAATCGTAAGTGACAGCATTAGGATCAGCAGCATTGCAAACCTTCTGCTTCTGAGCCTTCCCATACAATTCACCTCTTTCTTGTCATCTTCTGAGTTCCCGCCAATGATGTCTTGCCAAGAAAAGCGGTTTATGAAAAGGAGCACAAAAATACCGCCACAGATTCTTATGCGGCAGTCGGTCGGTCATGGCTCGTCAGCTTTAGACCCTGGCTTTGCGTCTCATCCTTTCGGGTGGTTTGCTCTTACGCGGTTTATTCAGTTTCTGCGTCGCGGCATCGCTCTCCCTATGGGTTATGTATACCACAATTGTTGAATTTCAAACAATTTGAATTAATAATAATGATTATCATTCGCATATACTAATCAAAAATTAGGTTTTTCCGCTAAACAGCTTAAAGTATTAAATGCGCAGCGGGGGTTTTCAAGGACTGAAAACCCCCGCTACGAAATGCAATAAATAAAAAAACCGGATTCTCAACTTGAAGGAAAAAAGTAAGTCAGTTGATCCTTCTGGCCTGAACAATCAGCCGGTGAGTAGCGACTCGGATAGGGGTGCAGGTGATCAGTGTAATCACCTGTTCACTGCGCTTTCCCCTTAGAACTGAGACATCGGTTGGTTCTACAACAACGATATTGTATACGGAATACTTGTATTCCTTCCCATCAGCGATGATTGTGATCTCATCACCCAGAGCGACCTCGTTGAGCCGATTGAAAAACCGGCCCCGAGTATAGCTCCTGTGAGCAGCGATGGCAGTGTTTCCGCCCTGCCCGACATTGAGCTATTCGGTGCTGTACACCGGCAGC
>CAZEHS010000001.1:107522-149333 GCA_964511875.1 uncultured Peptostreptococcaceae bacterium | reverse complement strand
TTTTTAGTGGGGGCAGTTTCATTGAGTCGACTCCTTTTAAGCCAGTGGCTATATGGGTACAGAAGGTTGCAAATATTGGCATTGAAGGATACAGGCGATTGCGCAGCATTCCTTTAATCAGTATATCGTTTCGAATACCACGTGTCAACGTGGTTTAGTATCTGGTCATAATGCCTGTTGATAATCAGCTAAGGCTTGCGAAAAGTCGTCATGATTGCTACAATATGAATTGGAAGACATCCCAAAGGGAGTCTTACCTGTGCAAATTTCCGATCATGCCGCTCTGAGCCTCAGGGACAGTGACGGCCATAATGATGATCAGCCTTTTTATATAGAGGCTTCAGGAATCTTTTTGTGATGCACAGAAGGATTTTTTATTTTTTTTGGAGGTGCTTATGAGAATCGGATTGATCGGTTCAGGGAGAGTGGCTCAGGCAGTAGGGGGTTATCTTAAGGATTGCGGATACCCGGTCGAAGGGCTGTGGGGGAGAAATCATGATAATGCTGAGGAAGCAGCGGCATATCTGGGAATAACTCACCATAAGATTCTGGCGGATCTGGTATGCAGAGCAGATGTACTGATGCTGGCCGTATCAGATGACAGCATCGAATCAGTGGCTGGGAATGTGGCGGATTGCGGCGTGATCATGATCGGAAAATGGTGTTGCCATTTCAGTGGGAGCCTGTCTCTGGAGTCCCTGAGTCCATTGATCGAAAAGGGCGTCATGGGTTTTAGCCTCCATCCTCTCCAGACTATACCTAACCCGAACAGGGGGCGAAATGATCTGAGCCATACAACCTTCATTCTAGAAGCAGAAGACAGGTTTCGGGATATCCTGGCAGATTGGTTGGAGCTGTGCGGTAACCCCATTGCATGGATCACACCCGGAAAGAAAGGGCTCTATCACCTGGGAGCATGTCTTGCATCCAATTATGTCACAACCCTCTATCGGCTCGCCGAGTACGCCCTGATCGATTCAGGAGTACCGGAAGCGGTTGTTTCTCAAGCGCTGTTTCCGCTGATGGAAAGCACTTTGAATAATTATAAGGCGCTGGGTGCTTCAAACAGCCTGACTGGACCTGTTTCACGGGGTGATTCGGGAACGGTTCAGAAGCATCTGGAAAGCCTGCAGACTGAAGGGTGGCGCCAGCGGGAGCTGCTGATCCGTATTCTGGGTTTGGAGGCGCTGGATATCGCAAAAAAAAGCGGCCGGCTTGATGCTGATTCGGCCCATATGATGGAAACGACATTAAGAGGAGGAAATTCAATATGAAAAAACGAATCACTTCTGCGGATTTCATAGAAATGAAAACAAAAGGCCAACGGATTGCCATGATGACAGCCTATGATTACACCTCAGCCATGCTGGTGGACGAAGCCGGCATGGATGTCATTCTTGTAGGAGACTCACTTGGGATGGTGATACTGGGATACGAGAACACTTTACAGGTCACAATGGAAGATATGCTGCATCATACTCGGGCAGTAAGCCGGGGCGCAGAACAGTCAATGGTCATTGCAGACATGCCCTTCCTTTCGTATCACATCAATTCGGAAGAGGCTGTTCGGAATGCCGGTCGTTTCATACAGGAGGCAGGCGCGCACGCTGTTAAGCTGGAGGGCGGTAAAAATGTGGCTCCTCAGATCAAAGCGATACTGGATGCTCAAATTCCGGTTCTCGGGCATCTGGGTCTTACTCCTCAATCGGTCCACCGCTTTGGAGGCTTCAAGGTTCAGGGTAAAGAAGAATCCGCTGCCCGGGAATTGATTGAAGAAGCGTTGCTGCTTCAGGATCTTGGAGTATTCGGAATCGTACTTGAATGCATACCTGCACCGCTGGCCAAGCTGGTTTCTGAGAAGCTTCAGATACCCACGATCGGTATTGGAGCCGGGGCTGGCTGCGACGGACAGGTATTGGTCCTTCAGGATGTGCTGGGACTTAACCGCAACTTCACGCCGAAATTCGTGAAGCGCTATGGTGAACTTGGAGATGTCATGGTCGGTGCATTGCGGAATTACGCTGAAGAGGTGCGAAACGGAGCATTCCCGGAAGCCAGGCATACCTTCCAGATGGATGAGACGATCCTTGGAAAGCTCTACTGAGCGGTCATGCTTCAACTGCCAGCTCGACCTGAGTTGAGTACTTATTAACTTACCTTAAGGAGCCCACATGCGAATAATCACAGAAATTGAAGATCTGAGAAGAATGATCAGAGAAGCAAGACGATCCGATAAATCAATCGGTTTCATCCCGACGATGGGTTTTCTTCACGAGGGGCATCTTGCCCTTATCGAAAAGGCACGGATGGAAAATGATTTGGTTGTGACGAGCATATTTGTGAATCCAACTCAATTCGGTCCCAATGAGGATTTTGATTCCTATCCGCGTAATCCTGAAAAGGATCAGTCGTTAATGGCCGGTGCCGGAGTGGATGCTGCTTTTTTCCCAGCTGTTGAAACCCTTTATCCTGAGGGATTTGAGACATATATAGAAGTCGGTGCAACCCTCACACAGGGATTGTGCGGGGCATCACGTCCCGGGCATTTCCGGGGAGTGGCTACGATCGTTACAAAACTCATTAATATCATTCAGCCTGACAGGGCTTACTTTGGACAGAAGGATGCCCAACAGGTGGCTGTGATACGGCAGGTTGTGAAGGACCTCAATATTCCGGTTGAGATCGTTGCCTGCCCGATCGTGCGGGAGTCTGACGGACTCGCAATGAGTTCACGCAACACATACCTATCTCATCAGGAAAGACAGGATGCTCTGGTTCTCAGCCAATCATTGGAGGCTGTACAGAAGGCGGTGGCTGATGGGACACGGATGGCTTCAGATCTTGAAAAGCTGATGACGGAAATGTTTGAAGCGGTTTCGTCCGCCAGTGTCGACTATATAGCAATCGTGGATGCACTGACATTGAATCCCATAGAAGTGCTGAAAGGGCAAGTGCTTGTTGCTGTTGCGGTAAGGATCGGCAAGGTCCGTCTGATTGACAACTTCATCATGGAGGTGCCCTATGCTGGTTAACATGTATAAGAGCAAGATTCACCGTGCGACCGTCACCGAGGCTAATCTGAACTATGTAGGAAGCATTACTGTCGACAAGGTTCTTCTGGATGCATCCGGGATCCTTCCTGGTGAGAAGGTCCAAATCGTAAACAATCATAATGGAGAGAGACTGGAAACCTATACCATAGAAGGTCCTTCGGGAAGCGGCATGATCTGTCTTAATGGAGCGGCAGCCCGTCTGGTTCAACCGGGAGACACAGTGATCATCATAGCATACGGCTGGATGGAGGAAAGTGATGCTCATACCTTCAAACCCAGGATTGTTTTTGTCGATAGGATAAATCAGATTGTAGATGAAGCGGACGTGGAGATTCATGGTTCCATACGAAATTATGAGTAGCATCATAAAATAATTGTTTAAGATTTAAACAATGCGGTATAAACATCACCGAGTCTTAACCCGTGTGCGGTAGATGGAGGGAGATGTCGGTTGGAACATTTTTTCTGGACAGATGAGTTGAAGATTTTTATCAAGGACCTTTTTCATGAAGGTCACGAACGTTTGCCGGAGCACTTGAACAGGCAGTTGACTCGGGGCAACGAAGAGATTACCCATCGGATCATGATAATCAACTGTTTTTTGAAGAGCCATTACACGGAGCATGAAAAGAATGAATTCCTGAAAACCTGTGCGGGGCCTGACCTCGAAAGGATCGGGAGACCACCGGTAACATGGCTCGAGGAACTCAGAGGGTATATGATGGTGAATCTCAAGAATTAGAAGAGCCGCCTCAGACGGGAACATTTTCCTGTATGAGACGGCCCTTTCAATATATGCCCCTTGATGGTTTGAGTCCGGTGTCGGCGTTATTGTACAATGGATTAAAGTTATATATAATGATTCTAAATAACCATTATAAAATGGCTAATTCAGTACAATGCGGGGATGCCGGAGGTGTATTTTGGATGTTTTGAACTGCAGATACAAGCTGGTTGAGAAGATGGCTTCGGATCTGCTCGGAGTAACTTGGATTGCAGAAGATCAGCAGAAGGATGCGCAGAGAATCAAGCTGCGGATTCTTTCTTTGGATGCAACCAACAGTGAATATGTCCAGAATCTGATTTATAGGTATATCCACCTGGCAACACTGATACATCCTAATATCGCACAGGCTTATGAACTGGATGTCATAAGGAAGGTCAACAACCGGATACATCCCACTCTTCAGTATTTCTACACGTCGGAGTACATCCCACTGAATGAACAGGTCTCATACCTGGATCTGAACGAATCAGAAATCCTGGATGTGATCCGACAGATTTGCTATGCCCTGAGCTACATCCATTTCAGAGGTCATGCCTATAAATATCTGAATTTCAATACGCTTCATATCCTTCGCAGTGAGAATGGAATAAACGTCAAACTTATTGATTTTTCTACTACCCTGCATTATCGCGAGCAGTTGGGTGCCTTTTCTGATGAAGTGGAGCAGTTTCTTCCGCCTGAAATCATTCGTGACAATGATTCAAACCCTACTGCGGATATTTATTCGCTTGGTGTCATTGTCTATTATCTGTTTAAACGACTTCCTTTCCAGGACTGTACGTTTGAAAGCATACTGGAAGGGACCAATGAGCATGATGTTTTCAGATTGGTGGATATCATGACGGTCAAGAACGCCAATGAAAGGTTTTCTTCAATCCTGCAATTCGTTGATGCGTTCAAAACAGTATTCCAGATGTCTTTCGAGTTCTCCGATCGGGAATATTATGAAAAACTGATCTTTACAACGCCTCTTGTGGGTCGTGACAGAGAGCTCAAACGCATTCTCGGTCTGATCCATCAATGCATAGAAATGCGTTCAGAAGTAAGACAGGTATTGATACAGGGAGAGTCTGGAATCGGTAAAACGCGGTTGATTCAAGAGCTGCATTTCCATACGTACATGAAACGGACGAAATGCTGTAAGATAACGATTGCGAATAAACAGACGAGAGGCCATTTCGTTTTCAAAGCCCTCTTGCGTGAAATCATAGGGGATGTCAATTTGAGTCCTGAACTTATCAAGAAATACGGCAGTGAGATCGTCAAGATCATTCCGGAAATCGGGAATACCTGGAGGGTTCTGCCTTCTGAATCGCAGGATGAAGAACCGGAACTGATGCGTCTTAATAACCGGGTGTATAATTTCATTATGGAATATGCCCAAAGCAATCCGATGGTGGTATTCATCGACGGATTGCAGAACATTAGCCCTCAGGATTTCTCGATCCTGGAATACCTGATCAGGATACCACGGAAAATTCCCCTCCTCTTTGTAAATTCGCTTAGGGATGAATCCGTTTCATATTATAATACAATTTCAAAATATGTCAGCTCTGGTCAATGCGAAGTCGTCGCACTCAACAAATTCGGGTTCACTGAGGCTGCAGAGTATATCCAATACGTACAGGGTGTGGGACATCGCCCGATTGCCCTGGCGGCAAGAATCATGGGAGATGCAGCAGGAAATCCCAAGCTCATAGAAGAAGCGATGAAGACGCTGTTCATGTTCGAATATCTTTTCATAAGGGAGGATCGGACCTGGTCGGATCCTTCAGAACATGTGAAAGACATGGAGATTTCTCTGGTTCTGGATGAGACACCGGATAACACCCTGGATCTTTTTGGGCTTGATTGCCTGAGGATTATGGAATGTATTTCCATATTCGATTCGCCTGCTCCGGGCGGCGTATTCAATCAGATGCTTGATATGGATAAGAACAGCATCGACTCAGCACTGGAGCTGTTGATTACAGGGCGGATTCTAAACCGGAAGCTTGGCGATTGGGGTTACACATACGATTTTTTCAATAAGCGTCTGAGAAAAAAGGTTCAGGCTTTATTGGCGCCGGGAGAGATAACCAGATTTCACGGAATTGCTGCTGATTACCTGGAAACCCTTAACGCTCAGGGTAATGAGATGCTGTCGGAATCGCTGATTTATCATCTGACAAACAGCGGACAACTTGAAAAAGCGGCAAATCATGCGCAGCATCTGGCTCATCAGATGGAGGAGATGAATCATAACCGACAGGCACTGGAATTCTATTCCCTTGCCCTAAGATTATTAAGTGATTTGAAATCCCACGATGCAATGGCGGCTCTGATGATCAGGCTGGGCGATGTCCATCTTCGCATCAATGATACAGAGAAAGCTCACCAGCTGTATCAGGAGGCAGAGGGTTATGCCCGTGAATCAAGGCAGCTCGAAACGGAAATCGATGCCAGGGTCCGGTCCTGCGGTATAAAAGTCACCATGAAAGAGATGAATTCGACTGAAGATGAGCTGGCCGACATCATCCTTCAATGCAGGGAAGCAGGGTATTTCAAGGGAGAGATCGAAGCAGTCCTTGTGAAGAGCAGGATAATGCTTGCATTTGGAAAGTTCGATGACATTAAACGGCTGATTGACCCATACCTGGCATACACCAGGGAAAACGGACTGACGTACTATTATGGCAGACTACTAAATGAAAAAGGGATCTGCGATATCTATTCTGGGAGGACCAGTGATGCTTTCATGGCGCTCATTGAAAGTGACCGCACTATGGAGAAGCTGGGAAGCCCCATTGAACGAACCCGCCCTCTGAATAACCTGGGTATCCTGAACTTCGACTATCTCGGTGATCTGGAGAAAAGCAGGGAGTATTTCAACAAAGCGATTGCAATCAGTGAGCGGTCCAATACGATCTGGGGTCTGGACATGCTTTACTCCAACCTTGGCGAAACGTATATGAAGGAAGACAATCACACAAATGCTTTGAATTATCTGCACCGGGCATGCCGTTTGGCCGAGGAAGCGCAGCACAACGAGATGCTGTTCGATATCTATTCGAATCTCTGCATCACTTATCTCAGCTGCTGTCAGTATGATGAAGCGTATCGGTACCTGTCCAAGCTGGATTATGAATTTGCCAACCGTAGAGGTCATGCTTTGAATACTGCCCTCTATTTCCTGTGTCATATCCGCTTTTCCCTGGATATGCACGATTTTGACGGTGCATTATCATGGTACAGGCGGGCTTATGATGATGGGATCCATATCCCGGACAATATGGAATTCGAGTTCAAGCTGTTGAAATTGAAAATCGACCATCTGAACCATAGCAATGGAGAATCGATTGACCTTGCGGCACATTTGGGCGCATTGATCAAAGCAACAACGAACCCCCTTGAAATAAGACTGATCAGAGATATCATCCTTGATTTGGCTCTGGAATTCATGAATGAAATGAAGCGAATGCACGTTCAGCATCTGCTGTTCATGGATGCGGATCTCATTGATGTGTTCGATACACCTCGGCTGAGTATCCGCAGGGCAATGCTTGGCGGCGTACTCGAGGATGACCGTATCGCTTTTTATGAGATTCTTCTTACCAACCCTTCAATACGGAATTACCCCTCCGAGCACTGGTTGGTCTATCAGATGCTAGGGAGACAGTTCGATATCGGAAAAGAGCCGTATCAGGCATTGGTCCATTACTATTCGGCCATGGACGCGCTCAGGATGATGGCCCTTAGGGTGCCGGAAAAATTCCGGGAATCATTTGTTCTCAGGGATGAGATGAAAGCGACGCTTTACAGGCAGCTGCAGTCACTGATCAATCGAATTCTGAACTCATCCAAAAGTGATCAGGCTCAGGAACTCATTCTTCCAACAAACATCCTGGATTTCTTCGAAGTCAGGGATGAGGAACGGATTCTGATCAATCAGCGGTTCCTCAACTCCGTTTACAAGATGTACGAGAAGAAACACGGAATCCGTTTTAAGAATGTGGAAAACCTGATCCAATATTATGGACATGATGAATATCAGAATATCATGCTTACCATGAAATACATGGTTCAGATAACCTTTGCAGATCGCGGATTTTTCTTCTTCAGCAAGGACTTCGGAGCCAATGATGAAGTGATCTCAACAGATAATGACAGTGCTATCCCGGACGTAAGCAGGTTTTCCGTGATGCTTGAATTCGAATCGGAAGGCATTCTCATCAAAAACCGAGCGGATTTCAAGATTGCCAATCCTAACAGACAGGTTTCAGAAGCGCTTATGGTCATTCCGGTCAGGCATGTATCCTCCGGACCGGTTCCGAACTCACGTAGGCGGCATGAAAGCAGGGAACCGGCCGGCAAAGTGATCGGATATATCTACCTGCAGTCCGATAAATCCTTCAATAACTTTACGGAAACAAGCTTCCAGAATTGTCGGATCCTGATGCGCAACCTCTGCATCCTGGTAGAGAACTATCACCTGAAAAGGACTTCAGTGATTGATAAACTCACCTCCGTATTCTTGAGAAAGCACATTGAAAGTAAGCTGGCAGAAGAATTTGAACGAAGCAAAGCCAATAATCAGGAAATGGCGATCATCATGGCAGACATCGACCACTTCAAGAATGTCAACGATATTTACGGGCATCAGAAGGGCGATGAGGTGCTGAGGGAAATTGGCAGGATCATCCGGGCCAATATCCGAAAAGGTGATCTGGTGGGGCGTTACGGAGGCGAAGAGTTTATTCTGGTATTGCCGGGGACAGGAGACATTGATGCCTACAAGGTATGCGAGAAGATCAGGAGAAGCATTGAACTCACTCCGATTCTTGGGGATCAGTCCCCCCTGACCATGAGCTTCGGCGCAGCCAGTTTTCCGGCTCACGGGGTTGTAGAAGAAGAACTGATCGAGAAGGCTGATCAGGCATTATATGAATCCAAGCATATGGGCCGAAACCGGACAACGGTATGGACAGCCAATATGGGCGTTTCAAAACAGCGTTTCGATAAGCTGGCCGGTATTCTGGAGGGAAACATCTCGACTGATTCTCGGAAGGTCCAGGCTATGGTGGATACCATAAGTCTGATAAACCGGCCGATTGGCCGGGAGGCGAAGATATACGAAATACTCAGCCAGCTGGTGGATATCTGTGAAGCTCAGACAGCCTCTCTGGTTTACATGGCAGACGGTGCCATTAAAGAAAAATTCACACGGACAGCTGCAATCGACGGGTTGGACCGTACGGCTGAAATCGCTGAGGAACTTGTCTTTGGGGCCATTGATCGGGGTTACGGCCATTATTTCGTAGATTGGGCCGATGTCAGTTCTCTTCCTGATGACCAAGGTGTACCGGACTGGTTTTCATACATCACGGTTCCGATGATGCAGGGCGGGAGCATCAGTGGAGTATTGATCATGTCGGTTCCGATTTCCCGCCGTGAATTCGATTTTAACGTATTTAATTATGTGAATACCCTTAGCGGTGTCATATCTGTTATACTCAATGAAGCGGAGAGGTGAGAATATGGCGGTTAATATCAAGGATGTTGCCAGACGAGCGAATGTATCCATATCAACGGTTTCTCGTGTTATCAACGATTCAAAACCGGTGAGCGATGAAATCAAGAAGCGGGTGTTCGACATCATCGAGGAAACCGGATATGTTCCGAATCCCGTGGCCAGAAGTCTGGTCATGAAAAAGAGCCGATTGATCGGAATCATAGTGCCTGATATTGCAAACTACTATACCGGAGAGCTCCTTAATGCTTTTGAGGAGATTGCAAAGACATACGACTATGAAGTCATTCTCTGCAATACGTACGGTGACGTCCAGCAGGAACTGCGCTACCTGAAGCTTTTGGAATCAAAACAGGTCGAGGGGATCGTCTTCCTGTCTTTCAAGTGGGATGAAGCGCATCAGTCATTCTTTGAGAGATGCAGTCTCCCGGTGGTCCTGGTAAATCGTTTTGCGACCAATGACAGGATTTTTTCAGTTGCAATCGACCATTACAAAGCTGTTTATGAGATGACGTGTCATATGGCAGAGCGCGGCCATAAGGATTTCATGCTGATCCGCAATGGTGAGACAGTGGACGTATTTGGACCGGATCAATTGGAAGGGTTCAAAAAAGCGCTTGAGGATTCTGGTCTGGACTACCATGAAGACCAGGTCAGAAGCGGTTATTTTCAGGCAAATGATGCATATAAGGCTGTTGAAGAAATGCTGAGACTCGGCAAGAAGCCCACAGCAATCATCACTACCACCGATGATATGGCGGTTGGTGCTATCAATGCTCTGGTGGATAATGGCATCAAGGTTCCTGAGGAAGTATCCGTCACAGGTTTTTATGATACGACCCTTGCAACTCTGTACCGACCGAAACTGACAACCATACAACACCCGATTTACGATATCGGAGCAATTGCAATTCGAATGATCATTAAGAAAATCGACGGGCAGGAAATTGAAGAGAAACACGTACGTCTCCCTCATGGCATCATTTTCAGAGAGAGCAGTCGTTGAATCCGGAAAGAAAAGGTGTAAATTAGTGGACAGACAGAAATTTTTACCTGTTAATAAGCAGGATATGCAGGAACGGGGCTGGGAACAGCTGGATTTCATCGTTGTTTCCGGTGATGCCTATGTGGATCACCCCAGCTTTGGCACTGCCATCGTATCCAGAGTTCTCGAGCATGCCGGTTATCGCGTAGGAATCATTGCCCAGCCTGACTGGCATTCGACTGAAGATTTCAAAAGACTGGGCCGCCCAAAGCTGGGCTTTCTGGTAGGCGCAGGCAACCTGGATTCCATGGTGAATCATTATACCGTTACAAAAAAACATCGTCAGGAGGACGCATACAGTCCCGGCGGCAAGATGGGCCTGAGACCTGACAGAGCGACATTGGCTTACGTCAACCGTCTGCGGGAAGCTTATAAGAAGACTCCTATAATCATCGGAGGCGTTGAAGCCAGTCTTCGAAGATTTGCTCATTTTGACTACTGGAGCAATAACGTCCGCCGTTCCATGCTGGTGGATTCAGAAGCGGATCTGCTCATATACGGAATGTCGGAGCGTCAGATTGTCGAGGTTGCTGATTTTCTCAGTGCAGGGCTTGATATCCGATACCTCCATCATTTGCAGGGAACCTGTTATGTGACCCAGGATGATGACGTCCTCAAGAACGGCGTCCGGATTCCTGATTATGAGAAGGTGGCAGAAGACACCGTTGCTTATGCTAAAGCGTTCAAGACCCAATATGATGAACAGGACCCTATAAGGGGCCGCGTGCTCATTCAAAGACACAAGGATCGCTGGCTGGTTCAGAATCCGCCGGCCATGCCTCTTACAACAGAGGAAATGGACGCGGTCTATGCCCTTCCTTATACTCGGACCTGGCATCCGGACTACGATGCTGCCGGCGGCGTGCCAGCCATCGAAGAGGTGCAGTACAGCCTGGTCAGCGAGCGTGGTTGTTTTGGAGCCTGTTCCTTCTGCGCACTTACTTTCCATCAGGGGCGGATCATTCAGGCCCGCAGCCATGACTCCCTGCTGGAAGAAGCTGAGATTCTGACGGGACAGCCCGGGTTCAAGGGTTACATCCATGACGTTGGCGGTCCGACTGCCAATTTCAGGTTCCCTTCCTGCGCCAAGCAGTTGAAGGTAGGCACCTGTAAGGATAGACAGTGTCTGTGGCCCAAACCCTGCCCAAGCCTGAGGATAGATCACAGCGACTACCTGGGGCTGTTAAGGAAACTAAGAGCAGTCCCCAAGATTAAGAAAGTCTTCATCCGTTCAGGTATCCGTTACGATTACCTCCTGGCAGATCCATCGGATGAGTTCATGAAGGAGCTGGTGACCCACCATGTCAGCGGACAGCTGAAAGTGGCTCCTGAGCACATCTCAGATGCGGTGCTTCAGAGTATGGGCAAACCATGCGGTAAACTTTTCAAACAGTTTTCGGAGAAATTCTTTGCGATCAGCAAGGCCGTCGGAAAAGAACAGTACCTGGTTCCATACCTTATGAGCTCACATCCAGGAAGTACGCTTAAAAGCGCAATCGAGCTAGCGGAATATCTGCGTGATATGGGGTATCAGCCAGAGCAGGTTCAGGATTTTTATCCGACACCGGGCACACTGTCAACCTGCATGTTCCATACGGGTCTTGACCCACGAACGATGAAACCCGTCTATGTACCGAAGGATTTTGAAGAGAAGCGGATGCAGCGGGCGTTGCTTCAATTCCGGAATCCTAAAAACCATGACATTGTACGGGCTGCCCTCGAGACAGCGGGACGCACTGATCTCATCGGTTTCGGGCCTCTTTGCCTGGCGCCTCCGCCTCGCGGAGAACGGGGAACCGGGCCCGGCAGACCCTCAAAGGACGGAACTCCTGCGAAAAAGAAGAGGACGTATGCCGACAGATCGGATGCCCGTTCAGCAAAGGGGAAAAATGCTTCCTCCTCAGAAAAGAGCGGACAAAAGACAGGCTCTAAAAATACAGCATCCGCAACTCCGACAAAACCGGGAGCTTCCAAAAGACAGGCCGTTTCACCAAAGCCTGCCGGAGCAGGAAGACCGGTAAAGACACACCGTACTGAAAATGCCGGAACAACCCGTACGCAGGGTGCCAAAAGGCCCTCAGGCAATAAAAAGCAACAGACTGACAGATCAAAATAGCACTGCTTGCAGCAGCATCCCCTTCGGATGCTGTTGTTGTCATTACACCCCGTGAAAGGATGCTTCAAGTCAGGTGTCCATATGGGTCTGCTTCACTGCAATAAAGCTGTTTAAACGTTTTCCTGTGATATAATTACACTAATATAACTGGAAAGGACCCGGGTGAACTTTATGATTACCGCGGGAATCCGGTCCCAAAAATGAGAGGGGTACACCATGTCAGTTGTCAGAATCGGTTCAAAGCCATTGCAGATTGAAGATGTTGTGAATGTGGCTCGGAAGGGTTTCAAGGTAGAATTGACTCAGGAAGCAGTTGATAGGATCAAGAGAAGCCGGGATCTGGTTGATGAATTCGTTGAAAGCAAGAAAACCATTTATGGAATCACGACAGGATTCGGAAAATTCAGCGATGTGGCGATTTCGAAGGAAGATACCGAAGAACTCCAAAGAAATCTGATCATCTCCCACTCATGCGGCGTAGGCAACCCTTTTGATAAAGAAGTTGTTACAGGAATCATTCTGCTGCGAATCAACAATATCGCACAGGGTTACAGCGGAGTTCGATTAAGCACAGTACAGGCAATGATCGATATGATAAATAAAGGCGTTTCACCAATTGTCCCGGAAAAAGGATCATTGGGAGCCAGTGGGGATCTAGCACCGCTTTCTCATGTCGTGCTTGTCATGATCGGTGAAGGTGAAGCAGAGTACCAAGGCGTCCGCATGTCAGGCCGCGAGGCAATGGAGAAGGCAGGAATCCCACTGGTCGTACTCACTTCAAAAGAAGGTCTGGGACTGATCAACGGGACTCAGGTCATGACATCAGTCGGAGCCCTTGCGGTTTATGATGCCATGCAGATCATGAAGCTTTCAGATATAGCATGTGCGCTGACTGCAGAAGCACTGAACGGAATCACTGATGCCTTCGATCCCCGGATTCATGCAGTCCGTCCTCATCCCGGGCAGATGGCATCGGCTTCAAACCTTCTTAGAATCCTGGCAAACAGCGGCCTGACAACACGTCAGGGACAAGTGAGGGTTCAGGATGCATATAGCCTGCGCTGCACACCGCAGATACACGGTGCCAGCAAGGATGCATTGAACTACTGCATTCAGAAGGTCGAGATCGAAATCAACGCAGTCACCGATAATCCCATTGTTTTCGCGGATGATAAAGTGGTTTTCTCAGGCGGCAATTTTCACGGACAACCAATGGCATTGGCATTCGACTTCTTAGGCATCGCATTGGCAGAAATTGCGAACGTTTCTGAGCGGCGTACCGAACGCCTTGTCAATCCTCAGCTCAGCGGGCTACCTGCATTCCTTACAGAAAAGGGAGGACTGCACAGCGGTTTCATGATCGCACAATACGCTGCGGCAGCCTTGGTTTCAGAGAATAAAGTCCTTGCTCATCCAGCAAGCGTAGATTCCATACCGTCGTCAGCGAACCAGGAGGATCATGTATCCATGGGGACAATCGCCGCTCGGAAAGCCCGTGAAATCCTGGACAATGTAAGGAATGTCCTTGCAATCGAGCTGCTTTCAGGAGCCCAGGGAGTCGATTTCAAAGAGCCGGATAAGCTTGGTGTGGGAACTAAGGAAGCATATAAGCTGATTAGAAGCCGAGTCACCCGTCTGGTGGAGGATCGTGTCATGTATGTGGATATCAATGCGGTATACGATCTGGTCAAAGACCACAGCATTGTTGAAGCAGTTGAAAAGGCCACCGGTTCCTTACAATAAGATATGAATTCGTACAAAATAAGGTTCTGTTTAAAAATTCTTGAAAAGAAGTGACAAACTTCAAAAAGCGCAAAGGGGCAATCTCTAACAGGAATATATTCCTGTTAGAGATTGCCCCTTTTTGATATTTAATTACAATTGCTTCATCGCTTCCATAGCCGCTGCTTCCGCATGCAGTGCAGTGGTGTTGAATACAGGTATGGTGCAGTCCTCGTCACTGATTAGAAGCGGAATCTCCGTACAGCCCAGAATAACACCTTCTGCGCCCTTTTCAATCATACGTTGTATGATCTGAATATAAGTCTGCCTGCTTTCCTCAAGGAAGATTCCCTTCACCAGCTCATCATAGATGATACGATGAACCTCCTTGCGGTCCTTCAGTGTTGGGGTGATGATGTTCAGGTCATAACGGTTCTTTAGGCGATCCTTGTAAAACTTCTGTTCCATTGTGAATTGTGTCCCTAAAAGGCCTACAGTCTTAAGCCCTTTAGCCCCAATGGCATCTCCAGTTACATCCGCAATGTGTATGAATGGGATTTCAATTCGGGATTCGATGGCTGGAGCGAGTTTGTGCATGGTATTAGTGCATAGAACAAGCATTTCGGCTCCGGCCTTTTCCATGGTTTCGGCCACGTCTCCCAGAATGATGCCCATTTCTTTCCAATTGCCTACCCGTTGCAGCGCCTCTATTTCACCAAAGTCTAGGGAATAAAGAATGATTTTGGCATTATGGACACCACCCAGAAGATCCTGAATCCTGCGATTGATCAACTGATAATAGATCGCAGATGATTCCCAACTCATACCGCCAATGAGGCCGATTACTTTCATAGGGGCTTCCTCCTGGAATTTGTCGTTACATTCATTATGTTAACAGTAGTGTCCCGCGTCAAGGGGGAATGGAAGAAAAGTGTAAAATGATTGGGAAATAGTCTTATTATGAACCTCCGAATCCTGTGGTATAATGTTTTTAATAATCAGAAGGAGGATGCAGAGGTATGCTTGGTAAAGAGAAACTTGAGCGAATCAATCTGCTGGCCCGGAAATCAAAATCAGAGGGGCTGACCGCTGAAGAAAAAGAGGAGCAGCAGGTTCTGCGAAAAGAATACCTGGCAGCATTCCGAGAGCATTTCCGTCAACAGCTTGAGTCAGTAAAGGTTGTTAAAAAATAAGGGAGGAATTCCCATGGCAGAGAATCAGTTCGTCATATTCAGATTGGGTGATGAGAAGTATGCAGTGGATATTCTCAATGTCGGTGGAATCAGTGAATTCCGTGAAGTAACCAAGGTGCCGAACGCGCCGGCTTTCGTTGATGGGATCATCAATCTCAGGGGTGACATCATCCCGGTCGTGAACCTGAAAAAACGGTTCAATATCGCAGACAAGCAAGCCGATTCAGACACTCGGATCATCATTAACAACATCAAAGGAAAGGATATCGGATTTGTAGTTGATGAAGCCTCGCAAGTCATAAAAATTGACGACGCGGACATTGAAGATGCGCCGGATATCATCAAAGGTGCAGACCGGCAGTATATTTCAGGCATCGGCAAGGTGGATGACCAGATTGTTATCCTCCTGAATCTTGAGAAAATCCTTAACGAAGATGAGCAAAAGGCTGTAAACGAAATTTCCTGAACCCTGCAGAGCAGGGTTTTTTATTTTCATTGAAAAAATCGAAATCAGGAGCAAAAATGTAATATTCTGTCCTTTATGTAGTGCTTTGAATACTGTAGAATAGTTTTGTCTGAATCTTCTCAATTGACACCGCCTTTTTGCTTAAGATGAAATTAATGGGTATAATGAAGTATCATGAACTTCAGGAGTCTGCCGTGAATACATATGTAAACATCAAACAATTGAATGAGGTTGTTGAGAAGACGGCTCTTGCGATTGAAGAAGGAAAGCGGGAGATCTTCGATATCTCAGAAAAAGCCTCGTCCGATTGCAAGTCATTAAATCAGGAACTGGCAGAAATCAGCAGCCATGTGCAACAGGTCATCAAGGAAGTGGATGATCTCGAGGTCAAGGAAAAGATGAGTCGGGTACGGCTTCTGAATGTGAGTAAAAATTTCAATGATTTTACAGAAATGGACATCAAAAAGGCTTATGATTATGCGAAAGATCTTCAGATAAAGCTTTCTCTGAAAAGACAGGAAGAGAAGGAGCTGTTCAAGGAACGAACGCGACTTGAAATCCGTCTTAAGGATTCCTTGGAGGTGCTCAGGAAGGCAGAGTCTCTGACATCCAAGGTAACGATGGCAATTAACCTGCTTAGGACTGGGTTCACAGAGCAGATTGAAGGTTTAAGACAAAAGCAGGACATGGGACTTCGCATCATCGAGGCACAGGAAGCGGAGCGGAAACGGGTATCCAGGGATATTCACGACGGTCCTGCACAGGTTATGGCCAATGTGGTCCTGAAAGCTGAATATTGCGAGAAAATCATCGATGAGGATATCCCGGGAACAAAACTGGAACTCCTTAGCCTCAAGGACACTGTCAGGGAATCCCTGAGAGATATACGGAAAATCATTTATGATCTGCTCCCCATGTCACTGGCTGATTTAGGGCTGATTCCAACTGTCGAGAAACTGATTCGTGACTTCGAGAAGGAAAACGGAATAAAAGTGGAATTCGATCATGATCAACTGAAAGCCGAACCTCTTAGTCAGTTGATTGAAGTGACGCTGTTCAGAATTGTTCAGGAAACATTGAACAATATCCGCAAGCATGCATGTGCTGATCATGCCCAGATTCGGATATCACTTGGAGCTGATGAAGCGGAGATCCTGATAAAGGATGACGGAGTTGGTTTTGACCCTTCCATGCTCCCTGTGATTCAGGCTCCGGACCGCGGGTACGGACTGTACAGCATGCGTGAACGAGTGGATCTGCTGAAAGGGACTTTCATATTGGATACCGCACCGGGAAAAGGGACGACAATTCTTGTGACTATTCCCCTGTCGCACGAGGAGGCTTAAAATGCCGTCAAAAATAAATGTGATGATTGTTGATGATCATGAACTGATTCGAGATGGTTTGAAAAAGATACTTGAGATGGAAGAAGATTTTCATGTGGCAGGTGTGGCTGAGGATGGAGAAACCGCTCTGAGGATGGCACAGGCGTTGAAACCGGATGTGATGCTGCTGGACATAAATATGAAGGGGCTGAACGGCATCAAGACTCTTCAGCGGATCAAGGAGATGGGTTTGCCCGTAAAAGTGATCATGCTGACGATTCACAGCGATCGTGAGTACTTGCAGGAAACGGTAAGGCTGGGTGCATCGGGATATGTGCTGAAGGACACAGGGACAGAAAGTCTGATAACAGCTATCCGCAGTGTCTATGAGGGCAATAGTTATATCCATCCATCCATGGCGGATGAATCTGCCGAGAATCTGATCAGGATGGAAGCCGGACCGGATCCTGAAAGGGACAAGTTGACCCGCCGAGAGCTTGAAGTCATCGCACTGATAGCAGAAGGCTTGAACAATAAAGAAATCGCTGACAGACTCTTCATAAGCGAAAAAACAGTCAAGAACCATGTTTCCAACCTGTTCAAAAAAATCAGCGTTTCTGATCGGACTCAAGCCGCCATATTTGCGTTCAAGCACAGCATCAAAGAAATCTGACCTGAGACTCCGTGTATACGGAGTTTTTCATTTGCAGGTTGTTAACTAAAATTAAGATTCAGGAACGTTGATAAGTTATACACTGGTATTAACAGATATGAAAGGAAGGTAAAAAAGTGCCTAAGAAAACCGAGAAAGTCAATGCTCATACCCATGAATTCGAGAACGTCTGGAAAAAAACAAACCAGCAAGAGGATATTCATGCTTTTTCAATCGGATATCGTTCTTTTCTGGACATAGGGAAGACTGAAAGGGAATCGGCCCGGGAGATCTGCAGGTTGGCACAAGCTGCCGGGTATATGGAAATTGATGCATTCATTAAGAACAATAAGCCGCTCAAGGCAGGGCAGGGTGTCTATGCGGTGAATCGTGACAAATCAGTGATCCTGATCAAGGGAGGACATCGGAACCTCTCAGAGGGAATGAGAATCCTGGGTGCTCACATCGATTCGCCCAGGCTGGACCTGAAACCCTTCCCACTCTATGAAGATGGGGGGATTGGACTCCTTAAGACCCATTATTACGGCGGTATCCGGAAATACCAATGGGTTTCCATGCCGTTGGCACTGCATGGCGTGGTCTGCCTCAAATCCGGGGAAACAATCAACATATCAATCGGTGAGGATGAAAAAGACACTGTCTTCATGATCAGCGACCTACTACCGCACGTGGCTAAGGATCAGAATGACATGAAGCTTGGTGAAGGTCTGACGGGTGAGGGTCTCAATGTTATTTTCGGAAGCATCCCGGGTGAGTACGATAAGGAACCTGTAAAGGCTCAGCTTCTTGATCTGCTCCACGGGCGTTACGGCATCACGGAAGCCGATTTCACCTCTGCAGAAATAGAGGTCGTGCCCGCCGGTAAAGCCAGGGAAGCCGGGCTGGACCGCTCAATGATAGCAGCCTATGGACAGGATGACAGGGTATGCTCCTATGCGGCTCTTATGGCAATCATGGAATCAGGTCCCTCCGAACATGCACAGGTGGGTATGTTCATGGATAAGGAAGAAGTCGGCAGCCTGGGTAATACCGGATCTGAGTCTGACTATTTTGAATACATCCTTTCTGAGCTGCTTGCACTCGAGAAGGAACCAAACATCGATCTTGCTCTTAAACGCAGCCTCATGAGGTCTCAAATGCTTTCTGCCGATGTTACTGCTGCTTATGACCCTAACTATCCGGAAGTATATGACAAGCGCAACACGCCGAATATCGGTCATGGGGTGGTCCTGATGAAATATTCCGGGTCACGGGGCAAAGGGGGGTGCAGCGATGCCAATGCAGAATTCGTGGCTTCCATCCGTCGGGTTTTCGATGATAACAATGTCCTGTGGCAGGTTGGTGAACTTGGTAAAGTGGATCAGGGGGGCGGCGGAACAATCGCCTATATCCTGGCGAACCGCGGTGTAGAGGTCATCGACTGCGGTGTGGCCGTTCTCAGCATGCACGGACCGTGGGAGATTACCAGCAAAGCGGATATCTATATGACATACCTTGGCTATAAAGCGTTCATCGAAAGCTTATAGGTGCAGTGATGCCATTTGCAGATCTGCACTGTGACACGATTCACCGGCTGTATTATGGAGCAAGCAAGGGAGATTTGTTCAGGAACGACGGGCATATCGATCTGGAACGGCTGCTGGCCAATGACTATGAACTGCAGGTATTTGCCTCATTCGTCAAATTGGATTCTGTTTCTGAGCCCCTTGAAAGCTGCCTGAAGCTCATTGATGAGCTGGACAGTCAGCTTGCTCCGTATCAATCAAGGGTTACCAAGGTGCAGAATGCCGCCGATTTGAAAAAAGAGGGGCTCAAGGTACTGTACAGTGTGGAAGAAGGGGGCGTCATAGGCGACTCTGAGGAGAATCTGGACCTGCTTTACAGCAAAGGTGTCCGCTCCGTAACACTCACATGGAATTTTCCAAACAGTATCGGATTCCCGAATGCCGAATTCCTGCACATGGACAAGGGCCTGACACCGTTCGGGAAAAAAATGGTTGAAAAGATGGATCACCTGGGAATTGTGCCGGATGTATCGCATTTATCTGATCGTGGACTATGCGATGTCGCTGAAATTCTGAGAAAGCCATTCATCGCCTCACATTCGAATGCAAGGAGTGTTCATAATCATCCCAGGAATCTGAAGGATGATCAGATCCGTATGATTGCCGAGATGGGTGGGGTCATAGGATTGAATTTTTGTGCATTGTTTCTTGATGGCACGACACATATGACGTTAGATGCCCTGCTTCGCCATTTCGATCATATCTACCGTGTTGGCGGAGCGGAAGTCCTTGCAATGGGTTCGGATTTTGACGGCATCACAGATACGTTGGAGATTGAAGGCTGCCAGGGGATGCCTTTGCTGGAGGCCGCACTCTCTAAAGCCGGTTACACGGATGAGCTTATTGAAAAGGTTCTTTACAGAAATGCTTTGAGGCTTTTTACGGATGTGCTTAAATAGCAAAAGTCCTGATTTCAATACGAAATCAGGACTTTTGCTGTTAATAATCAGCCGAAGGACTCAAGTATGAACTGCCTGAACTTCTCGGAAAGGGGAGATAGGAGCATGTGCTTGTGATAGACGAAGTAGAAGCTCCGCCTTACTGTCAGGTCGGTTATCGGGATATGTTTAAGCCTACCGACAGCGATATCCTGTTCGACTGCCCTGATAGAGACAAATGCCAGCCCCATCCCCTTGGCTACAGCATCCTTGATTGTTTCGGTATTCTCCATGGTAGCAGCTACCTGAAGCTGATCCGGCATGATCCCCAGCTCCTGCAGGCTGTTTTCCACTGTGCTGCGGGTACCTGAGCCGGATTCCCTGAGTATCAGCCTGTGTTTTGTAATATCGGCTGAAGTCATGGTACTGATTTTGCTCAGAAGACCTTCGGAGGGGCCGATGAGGACAACCTCGTCCTGTCCAATCTCAGTGAAGATGAGCTGGTTCTTTGAATCGGTACGTGTTCCGACGATGCCGAAATCGATTTCACCTGAGAGAAGTCTATCCAGTACCTGGCGGGAATCCAGACGCATCAGATTGAATCGTACATTGGGATATCGGGCGGAAAACGAACAGAGCAGGTCGGTGAGGAGATAGCGTTCAGGCGTGGAGCTGGAGGCGATATCCAGGGTTCCGGTAATCTCCCCTTTATACTGCTCCAGATCAAAAAGAGCTTGGTCCCGTTCATTGAGAATGATCAGCACATGACGGAGCAGCAGCTCGCCAGCAGGAGTGAGACTGATTCTTTTGCTGCTGCGATTGATCAGAAGCGTGTTGACCTGCACTTCCAGATGATTGACATGATTACTGATTGTGGGCTGTGTCAGGAAAAGCAGATCGGCTGCTTTTGAAAAACTCCGGGTTCTGGCTACCGCGGCAAAACTTTCGAGATGGCGAAAATCCATGATTGTCCCCCTATTACCATATGCAAATATTAGCTTCATATTATCATGACAGCAGGGATGCATCAATAAGACAGGCCGGACAAAAAGAATCTGCCGCCAGAGAAGGAATTCAGCTGTGAATAGCCAATAATAACAAGTAAGAGAAACAATGACGGAGGCTATCGGATGGACAGTCAGAAGCTGTTGACACTCCTGAAACGAAATGAGGGTCCAAAACTGGATTTCAAGGCTCAGCTGGACCTGACCACTGAATCCGGAAAGAAAGAACTTGCGAAGGATGTGCTAGCCATCGCCAACAGCCAGGGCGGTCGGGGACACATCCTGATAGGGGTTGAAGACAGGTCCAAGGCAATAATCGGAATCGACCCTGAAAGCTACAGTGAAGAACGTATCCAACAGATTGTCAGTAACCGCTGCGAGCCGCCTCTCAGCATTCGGTATGAAACGGTGCACATCAAAGATAAGAGCGTCGGAGTCATCACGATCTTCTACAGCAACAAGAAACCCCATCAGATGTATCAGACCGGAGCTTTTTATGTGCGCAGGGGATCAACGACGGATTTTGCAAGGCGTGATGAGATCGCAGCCATGCTTCAGCAGGGTGGGATCATACACAATGAACAGATTCCCTTATACAATGTCAACGAAACGGTATTGGACTGGGAGCGAATAGCAGCATATCTGAAACGTACCAACTATCCTGTTCAGAATCCCAATTCCATGCGGGAATACTGCAATCTTGGTCTGATGTACTTCGATCGTGATGAAGAGATGTATTGTCCCACTGTAGGAGCGATGCTGCTTTTCTGCCCGGATCTTCAGCGTTATATGCCCCATGCCTCATTACGGATCGTGAACTGGATAACAGCTGAGCGACAGGAGCATTGGGTCAATGGGACCGTCATTGAATTAATGGACAGATCCATGGACATAATAGTGAAAGCATTGGAGGGTAGCGTTTATCCCATTGAAGCCATCGAGGAGGCATTGGCGAATGCCATAGTACACAGGGATTATTTCGATCATTCCCGGGAAATCCTGGTCTATCTGGGGCGCAAGAGGATTGAAATATCCAATCCAGGATGCATCCATGGCAAGGAGCCTCTGGATAATCTCACACGAGAGAACAATCCGTATAGACGCAACAACTGGCTATATCACCAGCTGATGATATTGGACGAAAAGAACCGTTTCAATAAGCAGGGGATGGGACTGGCGCGCATCAAGGGAGTACTTAAGAATCATGGTAAGGTGATGTTCATAAACCTGCGAAAAATCAACATGTTTAAAGTGGTTCTGCCGGGTGTGACACAGGTAAAGCGTGATGAACCTTCAAACAAAGAGACATGACTGTGGTAGTCATGTCTCTTTTTGCATGAAGTGGGTAAGCCAGTTTCGAGCCTCCTGCATGGTACTGAAGGTGATGTGAGTACAGTTTTGAGCACTGAGCTGGTCAATAAGGTGACCATATTTTTCGCCGATTGATCCCGATTCAGATACAATCACCAAAGGATGCTCAGGTCTTTGTGTGTTCGCAATATACTCCAATGCTTCGAATTCAACTCCCTGTATCATACTCCAATCCATCAGAAGCGGATTTATTACAGCTTCGGTGTGAATATACTCATAAACTCCGGCAACATCTTCCAAAGACAAAATACAATTCGGTTTAAAAAGTATTTCCCAGCATGAATGAGCATTGAGTTCGATATAGGCTATCCTGGACTGATCCTTGTGCATACGCATCCCTTCTTCCGCTAGTCCTATGATCACCTTATTCAATTATACCCAGCATCCATGAGTTCAAACCGATTTTTGAAATTTTGATTCATTGGCTGACTCGATTGCGGCCTTTTTCCTTGGCTCGATACAGTGCCTGATCCGACAGCTTCATGACCTCAGAAGGTCTTGTGTCTGACCCGTTTTCGGCCATTCCCAGACTGATTGTCAGAGGAAGTTTCTTTCCGGCGGATGACTTATGAGACTGGGTGTTGCTTATCAAAGGCTCGGTCTCCACATGCCTCCGTATCTCCTCAAGGTTGATCAGGGCGTGGGCCGTATCACGGCCGGGATAAATGACTGTGAATTCCTCTCCGCCGAATCGATAGATCCGACCTCCGCGAACAGCGCGTTTCATAATGCGTGCCACATGGCGCAGCGCTTCATCTCCGGCATCATGACCGTATTTGTCATTGAACTGTTTGAAGTGGTCGATATCAATCATTGCAAGGGTGTATACACCGGAAAGCTTCTGTAAATCCTCATTCAAGGCACGACGGCCGGGAATCCCGGTCAGATCATCCAGATAAGCCATTATATAGGATTTCTGAATCAGAGTCAGCAGGTGATAAAGTGCGCTTCCGGAAAGGAACAGGCTGTACCACAGCACATCATTGGGTTTGAGGATAGCCATGAAAAGCGAAGACAGGGAGAAGAATTGAACACTCTGGTTGGAGTCGCGTTTGAAAAAATCCTGAAGGATGAAAACAATAAGGCTCAGGATGAAAAGGATCACGACCAAATCATCAGGAACCAGATTCCGCTGTATTCCAGAGGGGAAGAACCCGTAACCTTTCAGATCGGACAGCCAGGCTTCCTGGAACCAAAGGCAGTAAAAAACCAGACCGGTCTGCAGGCTCATCATAAACACCTTTGCCTTGCCTGAAGCACTGAAAATACCCTTTTCTTGAGTTGCTGAGAAAAGAATAGAGTTCAGGGGAACCAGGATTCCGGTGCAGAAAAACAGCAGATCGAAAAAACGGTTTTCAGTCTGCCGGGTATAGAGGACGAGCAGAGCGGTCAATGTCAGAATCAGTGTGAAAAAAAGCTTTGATTTATTGAAAAGTACAGCCATAACAAGCCCGAGAATGAGCAGGATATATGGCAGGACCTTGAGAATGACGGTTAATTCAGCGGGTAGACGCATCAATTGGAATGATGACACCAACAGACCGAAAAAAATCAGGTAATTCAACAGGTTACGCTGCAGATAATCTTTTATATAGGTCATGTAGTTGCTCCTTCAGTAATCTTATCGCTAATTATATCAAATTCACAGAGCTTGCGGGTTTAAGAATCGTGTATGATATAGGGATAGAGGATCAATGAACTGTAATAATGATGATTATTTGAATGGGGGTAACTGAATGCTTATGAACATCCTGGATTTGGGATCCTGTGAGTATGAAAGAGCATTTGAAATTCAGCTGGAACTGGTCGAAAAAGTACAGACAGGGAAAATAAGAGATACCCTGATCCTGGTTGAGCACCCTCCGGTCATCACACTTGGAAGAAATGCCATAGAGGAAAATGTACTTATGACGCAATACCAGCTGCAGGAAGAAGGGATTGCGGTGCACGCCTCAAGCCGGGGAGGTGACGTCACCTATCATGGTCCTGGTCAGCTGGTAGGCTATCCTATATTTAATATCAAGGAACGGCATGGCGGCAGTATCCGGATTTTTGTCAATAATCTGGAGGAGATATTCATACGTCTGCTCGATGAGGTATGGGGAATCAAAGCCATGAGGGATCCATGCAATGCAGGTGTATGGATAGGCCAAGAAAAAATAGTAGCGCTGGGTCTTGCTGTGAAGCGCGGTGTGACAATGCATGGGTTTGCGTTCAATGTTCATCCGGATCTTAGACATTATAGGGCGATTGTCCCATGCGGCCTGGCAGACAGGGGGGTGACATCCCTGGAGAAGGTTACGGGAAAAAAGGCGGATATGGACGATGTCAAGAAATTGGTCACTTCAGCATTCATCCGTCAGTACGGCTTCAGATGAAGTGAATATGGGAATTGAAAGGGAACCCATCGAAAGGGTTCCCTTTGTTAGCTAGAAAATCAATTTATAGAGAATGATAAGGATGAAAAGCACAACGAGCCCGATAGCAATCAAAGGAAACTGTGCCGACTCGATTTTCTTAGCGGATTGCTCGGTTTTAGTGACGGCATCCGGGTAGTAACAGCTATAATACTGCTCTTTAATATAATTCTCAAAAGTGGCACCATGGGAATCGTTGAGAACCACCACATCGACATCGCAGAGCGTCAGGAACATCAGGATCAGGCTGGCTCGCATGGCTTCCCGGGCATCATAGGGCTTCGTGCTGTCATCCACAAGAAGTTTAGGGAGAGCGCCCTGAAAATCGAATGCGTTGTAAAGCTCAATGACAGCCGGACGCATCCGGATGATGGTCTCAATGATTTCTCCTGGTTCGAGGGTGAATGATTCGGTGAACAGCATGCCCGTATTGTTGAGTACAAATTCCAGCTTAGTCAGCCATATGTTCTGGTAAGATGCTTTCAAGGCTGACAGGCAGAACGCGGGTGATTTTTTAATGCCTTCACGATCAAGGATGTTCTGGCTGAAGAAGTGCGATAATTCAACCGTATCGCCGAAAGAACGCTGGTACAGCGGACTGTTGAAGCCGGTACGGAGCACTTTCATTGCTTCGGTCCTGTTGAGCATCTCAAGATAATGATTCTTTGAGGGCTTGTCTGTGATGACTTTTACGAACAGATTCGGGATATTCACGATCGTTTCGGATTCGGAGTACCCCTGACGAAAGCGGGCATCTACCGAATAGAGTATCATGAATTCCTCAAAGGTGGTTCTGAGTATGGAGTTTGTAAGCTCTGCGTTTTCAAGCTTGAAAGGACGGTTCAGCTCCGGAACCATACCTTGTATCTCTTTTTCGAAGCGCCGTGAATCGCTGTCATGAACCAGGGGTTTATCGTCCTGTTGATCCATATGACCTCCTCCATTAAACTTGTTATATCAAGCTGTGATTTCTTTCATGGCTTCAAGGAACGCATCCATTTCAGGATCGGACCCAATGCTGACCCTCAGGAAGTTGTCGATTCTCGGTTTATTGAAATAGCGGACCAGGATCCCTCGTTTTCTCAACAAATCATACAGGACAGCGGCTTGAATGGTGGCGTGGCTGATGAATATGAAATTGGCTGTTGATGGAATCACCTTGAAGTCCAGATTGGACAGGTGTTCAACCACACGTTCTCTTGTTGTGATGATTTTCATCCGCGTTTCCTGAAAATAGCGGTCATCATTAATTGCTGCAACTGCTCCGGCAAGGGCCAATCGGTCCAGAGTGTAAGAGTTGATCGAGTTCTTGACCCTGTTGAGACCTTCTATCAGTTCGGGATGACCAAGGGCGAATCCGACGCGAAGCCCTGCCAGTGATCTGGACTTAGAAAGGGTTTGGACAACGAGCAGGTTTGGAAATTCATCCACAAGTCTGACTGCTGATTCGCCGCCGAAATCGACATACGCCTCATCGATGACAACGACCTGATCAATATTGTGAGTCAGGATATCCCGAATATCAGCGATGGGCATTTGCCTTGCGGTCGGCGCATTCGGATTGGGTATCAGAATTCCGCCATTGTCTCTCTTGAGCATGTCGACAGGAATGATGAAATCATCGTCTACTGCCACGAGCTCGTAAGGGACCTTGAACATCTCAGAGTAGACCGGATAGAAGCTGTAGGTGATGTCAGGAAACAGAATGGGTGCTCCAGAACCGAAAAAAGCGGGGAAAGCGAATGCAAGTACTTCATCAGATCCGTTGCCTACAAAGACCTGTTCACTCTTCAGGCCGAAATGAACAGCGATTTCAGCACGCAGCATATCACAGTTGGGATCAGGGTAGAGTCTCAGTGTATCGCCATTAGCGCGGTTGATGGCTTCAATCACTTTAGGTGAAGGCGGGTAGGGGTTCTCATTGGTGTTCAGTTTTATGAATTGCTGGTTTTTGGGCTGCTCTCCTGGAATGTAAGGATGCAGGTTTTTAACAAGTTCAGTCCAGTATCTGCTCATCATTTACTTCCTCTCATGATTATTCAGCATTGATACTTTTCATTGTAGAAATAAAGCGCCCTCGTGTCAAATATCTGAGCACCTTCAGTCTCAAATTATCCCAATATTACATTCTTGATGCATCCGTTCCAGCAAGCACATTATGTTACACTGATAGGAGATACCCGAAGAAAGCACAGGAATTCAGAACAAATCGGAGTCATTACGGGGGTGAAAGTTTGCTGCGTGCTGTTACAGTTGATGACGAATTGCCAAATCATTCGTTATTTAAGAGATTAATCGAAGAAGAGGGGCAGGTAGAGGTGGTTGGTCAGTTCACGGACCCCCTGAGCTTCATTGAGCAGGCTGCTGGAATAAGGCCGGATGTTGTTTTTTTAGATATTGAAATGCCGGTCATGAACGGACTGGAAGTAGCTGACAGATTGATATCAATCTGTCCTGAGGCACAAACGGTGGTAGTCACAGCATATAGCCAATATGCTATTGAGGCATTCCGTGTCAATGCGCTGGATTATCTGCTCAAACCCATTGATCCTGAAGAGATGAGACGAGTGATTCAAAAGCTGACTAAAAATATGAATCAGAATGAGTCTCCGATTAATGCGGAAATCACCGAATCTTCAAATCAATGCAGAATCCGCTGCTTAGGAGATTTCGAGGTTTACGGCACAGTCTCCGATCGTCCTGTCCAATGGCTAACGTCAAAGGTTGAGGAGCTTTTAGCGTATCTGATCATCCATTCACAGAAAACAGTCAGCAAAAGTGAATTGTGTGAAGTTCTCTGGCCTGATTCAGACTTTGAGAAGGGAGTCATGAACCTTTATACCACGGTATACCGTTTGAGAAAAACTGTGATCAAAGAGGGTGTGTCCCTTGAAATCACAAGCAACAAGAATGGTTATCAACTGGATTTGACTGGATGCACCGTGGACTATAAGGAATTTGAATCCCAGACCCATGACCTTGAGAAAATTGGCGCCACTGGAGATTCTGACATAGAAATTGATGATTGGCTGAAGGCAGAAAAGAATTATCAGGGTGAACTCTTTGCAAATCGGCCCTATTTATGGAGTGCGCCCTCCTGCGAAGCAATCAATCAGATGTATAGGCTCCTTTGCTACAGATTATCAGCTTATTTCATGGAGCATAACCAGCTCGAAGGATCGGTAAGATATCTTCGGAACCTGCTTACGGCGTTCCCCGATGAAGAGAAAGCCTGCATTCTGCTTATGGATATCTACAAGATTCAAAAGAACTGGCAGGGAATCGAGAGACTTTATGAGGAGTATGCCGGATATCTCAGGGAAGAACTGAATATTGCTCCCACCAACACCTTCCAGAAACATTACGATTCGCTCAATACGTGAACCCTCAAATGAAAGGGCACGCTGCCAGATAATTGCAGCGTGCTTTTGTTCTGATATCAGGTGTCTTGTCAGAATCCTGTCAGAGCTTCGCTTTATAATGGATAGGGAAGACATTGAAATTCGAAGGCAGATAGGGGATATGAATGAATAAGAAATAAGGAGATATTTAATGATAAAGGATGACATGGAACGAATGATGTGCAAAAAGACCGACAACTGCGGCCGCAAGGAAGCGGAAAAGCTCGAAAAACCTGTAATATACGCATTATATGAAGTGCAGGATGCGCTTAAAGATACTATGGATGAAACGGAGGAAACTGAAAATGGAAAACCGTGAAACGGATAGATCCAGAAACAGCAATCTAAAGCTCAGAAAAATGATTTACTACGTATTAGGAGTCATTGAAGCACTGTTGGCGTTCCGCCTTGTTTTCAAATTGCTTGGGGCGAATTCAGGCGGAGCCTTCGTTTCGGCAATCTATTCGATTTCAGGAGCACTTCAGACCCCATTCCGAGGGATATTCAGATCAGCTGTGAATAACGGCATTGAGACCAAATCAGTTCTGGATCCCACTACAATAATTACAATGATTGTATATGCCTTGATAGCATACGGTATTGTACGGTTGATAAAAATATTGGAAACCCCTAGAAATCAGGTTAGGTAAATAGGCTGTCAGAAAGGGAGGGGTCCTGGGACCCCTCCCTTTCTGCATTTTACAGGATATTTGGGGTATCAAAGAATTGATGCAATGAATCATAAAAAGGGGGAGCTTATATTGACTAATATCACCATCGCACAATCAATCAGCTCTGCCCAGATAATCGGCATGATTGAAATCGCTGTTTTCCTGTCAGTACTATTCCTGTTCAGGATTGTTTTTGTAAGGATTCGCAGGAACAGGAACATTAGCATTCAAAACGCTTCTCTGACAGTTGAGGAGCTAGAGGACCATGCCAGGAGAAGCTCAATCGGGCATTCTGTTTCATCAAAAAGAAATACCCTGAACTGGCCGATTGCACGGATGAATGATAATTACAGTTATATTCTTTCAGTGTACAAGAGCCTGAATGAGGACATCAATCAGAAGAGGACAGTAACTCCCGCTGCGGAATGGCTGCTTGATAATTTTTATATCATCGAGGAACAGGTGAAGGGGATCCGAAGGGACCTTGCCAAGAAGGACTATTACAATCTTCCGGTCTTGAAAAATGGCCCTTTGAAGGGATACGCAAGAGTATTTGCCATTGCCATGGAGGTAGTGGGCCAACTCGATGGTCAGATTGAGGAGCATACACTGCTCAAATATCTGGAAGCATATCAATCTCATAATATACTTTTTGACAGGGAGATATGGGTAATACCTACAATGCTTAGATTGGTTCTCATCGAGAACCTCAGGACAATTTGTGGAAGAATCCAGGAAACACAGAAACAATGGAATGCTGCTGATGAAATAGTTGAGAAGTGGTGGTCGGATGAGGCGGTTGATTCCGAAAAACTGATCAGGTTATTCAAGAACAATATTGATGAGATAAATGAAGCGGACCCATCATTCGTTGAGCACCTGTTCTATCGATTAAGGCGGTCTGGACGCAGTTATTCCAACGTGTTAAGGTATATCGATGAACAACTTGACAAATTTGGCACCACAACGGAGATTCTTGCCCAAAAGGAGCACAATGCTCAGGCCGTCAGTACCGTGTCAATGGGAAACTGCATAATCAGCATGAAGTACGTCTCCAGCTTGGACTGGGTCAATGTGTTTGAGTCCGCAAGCTATGTGGAAAAAATACTGAGACAGGATCCGGATGGAACGTACAACCGTATGGATCTTGACTCCCGTAATCATTACAGAAGTGAGATTGAAAAACTCGCCAAAACATATGGTGTTTCAGAGCTCCATATCGCCAGGGAAGCCATCACACTTGCAAAGTCCTGCATGGAAAACGCTGATGGGAAGCAGCAGGATAACATCAGTGCAAAAAGAGCTCATGTAGGCTACTATCTGATCGGTAAAGGCTTAAAAAGCCTTGAGAGCGGACAGAAGGGAAAGGTTAGGAACCTTACAAGATTTGCGCGAAAGATAAAGAGCCGTCCAGGAATCATCTATATGGTGTCCATCGCTTCTTTCATCCTATTGACGGTAACGTCTTCGATCATCTATGCGATGGGGAATCTCGAAGGGAATTATATCGGTTTTGCAGTGCTTGTCGGCGCAGCTGTTGTCATACCGGCTTCAGAGATGGCTATTTCGATTGTGAACTGGCTGGTATGTAAAGTAAAAAAGCCGGCTGTTTTTCCTCGGCTTGAGTTAAAAGACGGGATTCCGGAGAATATCAGCACCATGGTTGTCATACCTGCCCTGCTTCCTGATCCCAAACGCGTCGTGGAATTGTTGGAAAACATGGAAAATCACTACCTTGCAAATGTCGAAGAAAACCTGTATTTCGCTCTGATCGGTGCGTTCAAAGATTCGCAGGGCCCCAAGAACAAGGATGATCAGCAGGTCATACTGGAAGCTTTCTCAGGCGTAAAAGCACTGAATGACAAGTATGCAAAAAACGAAAAGGACATATTCTATTTCTATCATCGGCTCAGTCAGTACAATGAAGTGGATGACAACTGGACCGGCTGGGAACGTAAAAGAGGAGCCTTGATGGAGTTCAACGAGATGCTCCTCGGTTCAGATGAAACGAGCTTTACTTTTTATTCAAACAAAAGACTGCCGGATACGGATATAAAATATGTCATAACACTTGATGCTGACACCGTCCTGCCCCTCGGGATGGCTAAAAAAATGATTGGAACAATGGCTCACCCGCTGAATATGCCGGTTATCGATCCTGAAAAGGGGATCGTTGTCGAAGGCTACGGTCTTATGCAGCCCCGGATTTCATTCGATATGGACAGCTCCAACAAATCGATTTTTGCAAGGATCTATACAGGTCAGGAAGGCATTGACCCATATGCCAGTGCGATATCCGACGTGTATCAGGATCTTTTTGATGAGGGCATTTTTACCGGAAAGGGGATCTATGATCTTCGGATCTTTCAAACCATACTAAAAGATGCAGTCCCGGAAAATGCAATTCTCAGCCATGACTTGCTGGAAGGTTCCTACGTCAGGGCTGCTCTTGTGAGTGATCTGGAATTAGTGGATTCATACCCCTCGAAGTACAATTCGTTCATAGCAAGGCTGCACAGATGGATTCGTGGGGATTGGCAGCTGCTGCCCTGGCTGAGTCGTAAAATCTATGATAAGAATAAGAATCTGATTAAAAACCCTCTCTCTAAAATCTCCATCTGGAAAATGACTGATAATCTGCGAAGGAGCCTTGTAGCGCCGTCAATAATGGTGCTGATATTTTTGGGCTTCAGTATTCTGCCGGGAAGCGGTTATTTTTGGTCAGGATTAGGCATTCTCACATTGGGACTTCCTCTTGCAATCAACTTCTGGGGCCATGTATTTACCGGCGGTATGAAACCGGACAGAATTAAAAGACATATTTCGGGGTTCTTTGGGCTTAAAGCCGCAGCATATCAATTGATGCTGTCCTTGATTTTTCTACCCTACCAATCATTGGTGATTTTGGACGCCATACTCGTCACGCTTGTCAGGGTCCTTGTGACCAAGAAGAACATGCTCGAATGGGTAACTTCAGCGGATGCTGAAAAAGGCCAGAGTAATTCGTTGAAAAGCTATCTTGGGAGTATGGGAGCAAGTTCTGCAGTAGGAGTCGTGGCTGTGGCATCGGCATACTTGTTTAAACCGATGAATCTCGGATTATCACTGGCTTTTCTGGTGATCTGGGGATGTGCACCCTTCATCGCTTATTTCATCAGCAGGGATGATTACAAGGAACAGGAGAAGTTGGAGGCGGAAGATTTATTGGAACTCCGGAAGATATCGAGAAAGACATGGCGCTATTTTGAAGAGTTCGCGAACACACGGAACAATTATCTGCCTCCGGATAACTTTCAGGAAGATCCTCCAAGAGGAATCGCCTACAGGACGTCACCCACTAACATCGGGCTAGGTCTTTTGGCTTCTTTAACAGCCAGGGACATGGGGTATCTCGGCATCCTTGAAACTGTTAATTCTATCTCTAAAACCGTAGCTACGATTGATAAAATGGAAAAATGGAATGGGCACTTATACAACTGGTATGACACGAGGAGTCTTTTGCCCTTAAAGCCTCTCTATGTCTCGACAGTGGATAGCGGGAACCTGGTGTGTTATCTGACCACACTGATTCAGGGCCTGAAGGAGTATTCTTCACGACCTCTGGTGGATAAAGCATTCATCGAAGGAATCAAAGACACCCTCCGGAGCGGACTAGATGAGGGCGAGGACTTCCCTTTGGACTTCGCCTGCCTGAATCACTTGGAGGAGGAAGATCACATCAGCCTGTCCCAATGGGATGCAGCTTTGACTGAAATGATCGAAGGGGACGCTTTTGCAGCTGTTAAGAAGCAGGCTTGGAAATCAAAGCTTTCAGGGATGGCAAAGGCGTTCAAATCCGAGCTCAATGATTTCGCACCCTTTATTGGGTTGATAGGCACCATTCCACAAGACATGTCAGATGACAGTATAGCGGATAAGACAAATAGCCTGCTGAACAGTCTGAACATGAATTGCAACCTGAACAGCATTGAAAAACAGTGCAATGCAATTCTTGAGCAGATTGATGATTTGATGGATGATATCCAGAAAACAGACGGGCGCGCATCTAAAGAGGATCTGTCATGGCTGAATGAGCTGAGAACGGCAGTGGTCAGATCACGCGGGTTCTCGACGAGGTTCATCGAGCGCCTTGACACCTTGATCGGGAGAATCAGCGATTTGTCGCTGGATACACATTTTGCATCCCTGTATGACAGCAGGAGGCATCTGTTTTCCATCGGTTTCGATATTGAGAAAAACAAGCTGACAAACTCCTATTATGACCTGATGGCTTCTGAAGCAAGGCAAACCAGTTATATAGCGATAGCAAGAGGAGAAATTCCGCCAAAGCATTGGTTCATATTGGGCAGGTCGCTTACAGTGGTGGATCGTTTTAAAGGTCTTGTTTCGTGGAGCGGAACCATGTTCGAGTACCTGATGCCGCTTCTGATAATGAGAAGCTATAAAAATACATTGCTGGATGAGACCTACTCGTTTGTCATCAAGAGCCAGATGAAGTATGGCAAACAGAGGGGAATGCCCTGGGGGACGTCCGAGTCGTCTTACAATTCTCTGGACATCAACCTGGATTACCAATATAAAGCCATTGGAGTTCCATGGCTAGGACTTAAGAGGGGACTGATCGAAGATGCGGTTGCTGCACCTTATGCCACTTTCTTAGCTCTTCTGGTAAGGCCTGTTGATGCTTTTAAGAATATAAAATATCTGAAAGCCGAAGGATTGGAAGGTCCATACGGCTATTACGAAGCGGCAGACTATACTCCGGAACGCCTTGATTTTCATTCCAAGCGCGTGATCATAAAAAGCTATATGGCCCATCATCAGGGGATGAGCCTGATGGCTCTCAACAATTATATCAATAACAACCGGATGCAGAAGCGATTTTCAGCTGATCCTCACGTAAAGGCTGCAAGGCTGCTGCTTCAGGAAAAAGTACCGCTCAATGTCGTGTTCACAAAGGAAAACAAAGAGAAAATTTTGCAGTCCAAAGGAATGGTTTTTCGTGATCAGGGCTCATACAGAAGGTTCACTGAGCCTGATAAGGTTCTTCCCAGAACGCATGTCCTGTCCAACGGCAATTACTCAGTAATGCTGACGGATAAAGGCACCGGCTACAGCAGAACAAAGACGATCGCACTGTCGAGATGGAGAGAAGATTTGATATCTGGCGATTTCGGGATGTTCTTTTATATTAAGAACGTTGATTTGAATCAAACCTGGTCAGCAGCATATGCACCACTGAATGTTCTTCCCGAGAAATACGAGGCTGTTTTTACTTCTGATAAGGCGGCATTCAAAAGAACGGATGGTCAGATTGAAACCTCCACTGAAATAGTTGTGGCATCAGGTGACAATACGGAGATCCGAAGGGTGAAGCTTAAGAATAAAGGCAATGAGCCCTGCATAATTGAGGTGACAAGCTACTGTGAAGTAGTATTGGCATCACCTGAAAGTGACTTGGCCCATCCGGCCTTCAGCAATCTTTTTGTAAAAACCGAATTCGACTCTCAATATGATGCACTTCTGGCAAATCGACGTCTGAGGGGGGAAGGGAATAATGAGAAGTGGAGTGCTCACTTCCCGGTAATTGATGGAGAAACAGTGGGCGCCATCCAGTATGAAACAGACCGGATGCAGTTCATCGGGAGAGGACACACTGTCAGCAATCCGGTTATGGTAGAGCGTGAGAAGCCGCTTACCAACAGCTTGGGACCCGTCCTGGATCCGATATTCAGCCTCAGGACCAGGGTTAAAGTCGATCCAGGGAAAGAAACCAGAATTTCGTTCGTAACGACCATGGCCGACACCAGGGACGCCGTCATGGAACTGATAGAGAAATACAGCACCATCGAATCCTGTGATGCTTCATTCTGGCTGGCACTTACACGAAGTCAAGTGGAGACGAAGTATCTGAACATTAAGGCGCAGGAGATGAGGCTGTATCAGGAAATGATCTCAGACATCATTTTCATCAGTCCGATTAAGCGCAGATTCGAACACCTGATCAAGGAAAACCAGAGAGGTCAGTCATCATTGTGGCCTTATGGTATATCCGGCGATCGATCCATCATCCTGGTCATGCTCAGTAAGACTGAGGAAGTGGACATACTTTATGAGGTACTGAAAGCTCATGAATACTGGAGACTGAAAGATCTGAAGGTAGACCTGGTGATTTTAAGCCAGGAGGAAAACAGCTATACGAATCCACTGTTTTCGCTGATAACGGATATCGTTTATTCAAGTCAGACCCACGATATATTGAACCGTCAAGGAGATGTGTTCATTCTAAATGCTAACAATATGGCACCCCAGGATACCAATCTTCTTTGTGCTGCTGCCAGGATCATATTAATCGGAGGTGGAGGTGCCATGGATGAACAATTGAGATACGTTTCTTCCGGAAAAAGCCCTGCTAAAAATGGAAATAGTGGTGATAAACAATGACAACTGATAATCGACTTCTATTCCCTAATGGCCTTGGAGGCTTTAGCAGCAATGGTTCAGAATACATCATCACTCTCGAAAAGAATCTGGTGACCCCAGCTCCATGGGTGAATGTAATTGCTAACCCGGAATTCGGCTTTATCGTTTCTGAATCAGGCGGAGGATTCACTTGGTCAGGGAACAGCCGGGAGAACCGGATATCTCCATGGTCCAATGATCCTGTCAGTGACTGTCCAGGTGAAATATTCTATCTGAAAGAGAATAAGGAAGAAATATGGTCCATTACGCCCCTGCCAATAAGAGAGGGTGAACCTTATACCATCAGGCATGGGTTCGGATATACTGAATTTGAACATGTCAGCCATGGAATAACTCAAGAATTAGTACAGTTTGTACCGGAAGAAGGTACTGTAAAAATAAGTATCATCCGTTTAAGAAACGACAGGGCAGAAGACATTGATCTAAGCCTGACATACTATGTACGACCGGTCCTCGGGGTAGATGCCCGTGAAACGGCGATGCATCTGAAAACCTCCCAGAATGATCTTGGAACTCTCCTCATCGAAAACCCGTACAACAGGGATTTTGCAGATCAGGTTTGTTTTATGGAGACTTCTGTCAATGACCGGTCTGTGACAGGAGACAGAAGTGCTTTTTTCGGACAGGGGAAAGCCAACTCGCCGGAAGCCTTAAAGAAAGAAAAGCTGTCCGGCGTACTCGGTGCAGGCTGCGATGCATGTGCAGCCATGCAGGTGAATATTAACATAAAGCCTCAGGAAACAAAGGAGATTGTATTCCTTCTGGGAATGGCTAAGGATTCTGAGAAGTACCGAGAATTGTGTGACAGGTTTAAAAATCCGGAAAATGCCAAGGACTCACTGAATGCTGTAAAAAAAATGTGGAAAGAAAAACTTCAGATCATCCAAGTGAAAACACCGGATTCTGCCATGAACATCATGCTTAACGGATGGCTGTTATATCAGGTGGTATCCTGCAGGATGTGGGCCAGATCAGGATTCTACCAATCAGGAGGCGCATTTGGTTTCCGTGATCAGCTCCAGGACAGTCTTTCTCTTGCTGCTGTATGGCCCCAAATGGCTAAGAATCAGATATTAAAACATGCTCAGCATCAATTTTTGGAAGGGGATGTCCTGCACTGGTGGCATGAACCGTCCGGGAAGGGAACCAGAACCCGAATCTCCGATGATTATCTGTGGCTTCCCTATGTCACTGCGGAGTATATAAGAATAACAGGGGATACTGAAATACTGAAAATTGAAATACCATTCTTGGAAGAAGACATTTTAAAGGATCATGAAGATGAAAGATATTGTACACCAAGGATTTCAGCCGAAGCTTCATCTCTATATGATCACTGCGTACGCGCTGTTCAAAATGGACTCAAGTTTGGTGAACGGGGTCTGCCACTGATTGGCGGAGGAGACTGGAACGACGGAATGAACCGGGTTGGTAATGAGGGAAAGGGAGAGAGCGTATGGCTGGGATGGTTCCTGATCACAACCCTGCAGAAATTCATACCGATCTGCCGTGAAATGGGTGATGATTCACGTGCTGACTCCTATGCCGAGATCAGGAAAAAAATAACAGAGTCGATTGAATCCAATGCATGGGACGGTAACTGGTATAAAAGGGCTTTTTTTGATGATGGAACCCCTTTGGGTTCGGTGAATAATCGAGAGTGTAAAATCGACTCGCTGTCTCAGACATGGGCTGTGATATCAGGAGCTGGAAATCCTGAAAGAGCTGAAAAAGCCATGGATTCCATGGAAGACTACCTGGTGATGCGTGCTGAAGGAATCATCAAGCTGCTGACCCCGCCTTTTTATGATGGTGATATGGAGCCGGGTTATATCAAGGGATATGTTCCGGGTGTCCGTGAAAACGGAGGACAGTATACCCATGCAGCTGCCTGGGTCATCGCAGCGTTTGCCATGCTTGGTGACGGTGATAAGGCCTTTGAGCTGTTCGGTCTGATCAATCCAGTCAATCATACCCGCACCGATCGGGAGGTATCCATTTATAAGGTTGAGCCGTATGTGATGGCGGCAGATGTTTATGGAGAGCATCCTCATATCGGAAGAGGGGGATGGACCTGGTATACGGGATCAGCCGGATGGATGCTGAAGGCTGGCATTGAAAACATCCTTGGATTCATTAAAAACGGCGATAGTCTGGTCATCAACCCATGCATACCGAAGAAATGGACGGAGTACTCAATCACATATCATCATCTTGATACAACCTATGAAATAAAAGTCAGCAACCCTGATAAACTAAGCATGGGAGTACGCAGCATATCTGTGGATGGAAAAACCATGAATGGGAATAGAATTGATCTTGCCAATGATCAGCTGAACCATTCAGTCCTGATTCAGATGGGTACGCTATCACCATGAACATGGATGAAGGAAGGTCAGTTCTCAGCTTATGAAAAAAATCAAGCCGATTGATGCCGGTGAATTTTACGGCATGATTCAAGGATGGTCACAAGGTCCGGTAAAAATCTGAAGACACTCATCATGCTGTCACATCAACACATGTACTGTCAGAATTCTGTCAGACCGATTCGATAAGATTGGTTTGACAGGTAACATACAAAATAACAAAGGAGTGTCGCATGAGAAAACATTATAATAAACCATTCGTATTGGTATTGTGCTTCCTGATGATCTTCTCGTCATTTTTACCGGTTTTCGGTGAAGATCTGCAGTCGAATGACTATTCGTCACATTGGGCGAAGGATACGATCAAGTCCGCCCTGGCTTCGGGAATTGCATCCGGTTATCCTGATGGGTCATTCAAGCCGGATCAGGCAATTGGCCGGGCTGAATTTTTTACACTGATTAACAGCGCATTCAAAATCAATAATGGAACAGAAGTAAAGTACACAGATGTGAAAGGTGATGCCTGGTATGCACCCGCCATTGCAAAATCAGCCGGTTATGCCGATGGCTATCCGGACGGCACCATCCAGCCTGAAGGGAATATTTCCCGTCAGGAGTCTGCGGTGATCCTCAGCCGTGTAAAAGCACTGACTCCAGAGGCAAGCGTCCCTGCCTTCACTGATGCATCGTCCATTGCCGATTGGAGCAGACAGGCGGTCATCGCGGCTCTCGAAGCACGGATCATGATCGGTTATCCCGATGGGAGCTTCATGCCCACATCAAAAATAACCAGAGCAGAGGCATTGGTGGCGGTCTATAATGGATTGAATCATGAAACAGCAGGTATCACACCTTCCGAAACAGCTGTCACCGCAGTGAATGTCAATCATGATGATATGACGTTGACAGCAGGCGGAGCGACTGGAACGATAACCGCCACGGTCACGCCTGAGAATGCGGCAGACAAAACCATCATTTGGACTTCAAGTGACATGGAAGTGGCTAAGGTAAAAGATGGTGTGGTAACACCCGTTGCAGCAGGTACAGCCGTGATTACATCCGCTTCTGCCGCGGATGCGACAAAAAAGGCAACAACTGTCGTTACTGTGGATGAAACCGGCCAGACAACCGATACTCCGGCAGTGACACCACCCGTGACACCGCCGGTTACTCCACCGGTGGTTGTAGGAGTTAATCCGGTTGATCTGGGAACTGCCGGGAATTTTGTAATCCTTGCCAAAACGGGGATATCTTCCGTGCCTGATTCAGCTATAACCGGAGATATCGGAGTAAGTCCGATTGATTCGACTGGAATCACCGGATTTTCACTCACTGCGGATGCAAGCAATCTGTTTTCACTTTCCAGCCAGATCACAGGAAAGGCTTATGCCTCAGACTTTGCGCAACCGACTCCTGCAAGCCTCACTACCGCAATAAGCAACATGGAAACCGCATACACCGATGCAGCAGGCAGGGCAGCCGATTATACCGAGCTGTACAGCGGAGACCTTAGCGGAAAAACACTGACACCGGGTGTTTATAAGTGGGGTACCGGCGTTCTGATCAATTCGGACGTCACTTTGAACGGGGGTCCTGATGATGTGTGGATTTTCCAGATAGCCCAGGGCCTTACCCAAGCCAGTGATACGAATATAATTTTGACGGGCGGAGCTCAGGCCAAGAATGTCTTCTGGCAGACAGCTGGAACCACATCAATTGGAACAGGTTCGCATTTTGAGGGAATCGTAATCAGTATGACGAATATCACATTGGGAACTAATGCATCGTTCATCGGCAGGTTATTGGCACAGACAGCAGTGACCTTGGATGCAAGCACAGTGATCGCACCCTGATATTCCATTTAAATGGTATCACGACAAAGCAGCATGGCAATCGCCATGCTGCTTTTTGTCGCCCAGAAGGTGCATAGTCTGAAGATATGAACGTGCGGTCGCTGAATGTCATACTTTCGACACAAATGCACGTACTCAGGGTGATATAATGAAGCATCGTCAGATGATAACATCGCAGCTGGTCTCAAGTTTTGCATCCAGAATCGGAGGACCTATGAATAAGAACATATTGATTGCTGATGACAATGAAGGAATCCGGGATATTCTCACTGCTTATTGTGCAAAGGAGGGTTATACTCCAATCACAGCCAAGGATGGCGAGGATGCGCTGGAGAAGTTCGAAGAATACGCACCGGTGCTGCTCCTGCTGGATGTCCTGATGCCTCGGAAGGACGGGTATGAAGTGTGCCGGGAAATCCGGAGAACCTCCAATGTGCCCATCATCATGATTACTGCTCGCGGGGAGGATGCAGACCGGATCATGGGTCTGGATATCGGTGCAGACGACTATATCGTCAAGCCTTTCAGCCCCGGAGAAGTGATGGCCAGAATACGTGCAGTCCTGAGACGTCTTGACCTTGCAGAGGACGAGAAAAACAAAGTGCTGAAGCTTCATGGATTGGAAATCAACATATCGAACTATACAGTGACTTTGGAAGGGCGGCCGATCAATCTTACCAAACGGGAAATCGAGATTATCTGGCTTCTCGCAACCAATCCCGGCAAAGTATTCTCCAGAGAGAATCTTCTGAGCAGCATATGGGGTTATGACTTTTTCGGGGATGCACGGACGGTCGACACCCATGTGAAGCGCCTTCGTGCCAAGCTTTCCTTGCCTGATGATTCTGAATGGGATATCAAAACCGTCTGGGGAGTGGGGTATCGCCTGGAGGTGAAGCATGATTAGGAAAAAGATCGCGTTTCAACTTACCGCAGGCTTCGTCATCATTGTTCTGATTTCAATGCTGACAGTAGGTGTATTCTTCATACAGATGTTCCGGCAGTATGCATTTGACAGCCGTGAAAAGATGATGATGGATAGGGCTCACAGCATTGCCGGCATCATGACTGAAGCCTCTGCAGCTGGAGGCGGAATCCGTGGAATGGGAGGCTTCGTGCGATTTCTCAATACCATGACCGATTCTGATGTATGGATACTGGATTCACAAGGGAAGCCCTGGGAGCTGATTGGAATGGGAATGGGAGCCGGAATCCAGCCCCATAGCCTGAGTACTGAGCCTCTGCCTTTGGAAGCGTCTGAAGTGATTCGCCAGGTACTGGCCGGTAAGGACTCCGTAAGTGAAAGCTTCAGCAGTCTATACAGTGAAGCTACCCTTACTGTGGGAACACCCATCATCGATGATAGCCGTCAGGTTGTGGGAATGATTCTTCTTCATGCCCCAGTCATGGGTATCTCAGAAACCATGGATAAAGCATCTGCAATCCTGATGATCAGTCTTGCAGCGGCTCTGATTGTAGCGTCAGGTCTGGGGATCACTTATTCCATGCGATTCACAAAACCGTTGAAACAGATGAACCGTGTTGCATTAGCCATGGTTGAGGGGAATTATGAAACCCGCGCACATATCGACCGTCAGGATGAATTGGGGCAGTTAGGCAGTTCGCTGGATCTGCTCGCCTCTGAACTGAGCAAGACAATGGATCTGCTCTATCAGGAGAAAGGGAAACTCGGTGATATAATCTCCAGCATTTCTGAGGGGATCATATCATTTGGACCTGACTCGATCCCTCTGAATGCGAATTCCAATCTCGGAGAAATCATGGGTACAGGAAATCCATATCCCTTGGATTCTGTTTCGGCTGATTTTGCGGAATTAGGACTTGTGCAGGAACTGGATAAGGTGATGCTTGAAAAAACCCCATCAAGACTTCTCCGCTTATTCAAAGGAAAG
>CAZEHS010000001.1:39006-107512 GCA_964511875.1 uncultured Peptostreptococcaceae bacterium | reverse complement strand
GAAAGCATCTGAAATTAACCCTGTCACCCATAATAGACAACAAGGGAAAAGGGAATGGGGCAGTGGAACTGGTGCAGGACGTCAGCGAAAGCGAGAAGCTGGAACAGCTGAGGCGGGATTTCGTGGCAAATGTGTCTCATGAATTCCGAACGCCCCTGACAGTCATAAAAGGATCTCTGGAAGCACTGGACGACGGGACCATTTCTGAACCGGAAGATGTTTCACGCTATATAGGGAGGCTTCTTGCAGAAACCCGTGCCTTGGAGCGGCTGGTAGGAGATTTGCTCGATCTGTCCAGGCTGCAGTCGGAAACCATCAGTGTCCATTTGGAGCAGGTTCATCTGCCCAGTCTGCTGTCGGATACGGTGAAGGGAATTCAGGAGCTGGCAGACAAAAAAAACATACGGATCCAATTGAATTCCAGTATGGATATCCCGCCTATCAAGGGGGATTATGACCGGCTTAGGCAATTGTTCGTCATATTCCTGGATAACGCCATCAAATATTCCCCTGACCAAACCTGCATTACCGTCTCTGTGGTCCTGCAGGATCAGGTGAAGGTCACGATTCAGGATCAGGGCTATGGAATCTCTCCGGAGGAGCTGCCTTACATCTGGGATCGGTTCTACCAGAGCGATACATCCAGGGAAAGCAGCGGGACAGGGTTGGGGCTTTCCATTGCAAAACGGCTGATTGACCTGCACAGTGGAGTTGTTACAGTGACCAGCGTATCAGGTGAAGGGACAGAGTTCACAATCGGGTTTCCCCATGAGGGATGACAAGGAGGAAGACATATGCACGATGGAATCTTTAAGGAAGAATCATGGGCAAAGCTGGAGCGGCCTGACAGATTGAAAAATCTCAATCCGGAGAAGACACTGCTTGACCTGGGATTGAAATCCGGTGACAGCTTCGCAGATTTTGGCAGTGGAACAGGGGTTTTTGTCATACCTGCGCTGAACATAGTCGGTAAACAGGGAAGAGTCTATGCAGTCGAGCGATCGCAAGCCCTGATTGATCGGATGCTGATGAATCTTTCTGATCACCCTGAACCTCTTATCATCATCAGGCAGGACCTGATGGAATTGAAATGGGAAGACGAACCGGTTCATCAGGCCTTACTGTGTCATGTTGCTCATGAACTGCCGGATCTGGTCCGTTTTTTTCGTTTGGCCTCAGAAGCAGTGATTCCAGGCGGTAAAATCAGTATCATCGAGTGGAGTGTCATAGACCAGCCTCAAGGACCGCCTCTTCATAAACGGATTTCGCCTGAGAAATTGAGCGTGATGCTGACAGAAGCCGGTTGGAATCCTCAATCACCGATACCCTTAGGGGAAGATTTCTATATGGTTACTGCAGTGAGACACATTTGAACCGCTAATGAAAATGAAAAGCAGCTGAATGGCCCATCGATTCTGGGTCATTCAGCTGCTTTTAACATTGATCAGGATTTTTACTCAGTTACATTTCTGCCAAAACCCATGCCGCCATGGCTTCCGTCCCTAAGGCCCATTCCTTGTCCCATTCCAGCGCCCTGACCCATGCCGCCGCCAAATCCTGCACCAAGTTTCCTGCCGATTTGAGCTGATCCTGTCCCGTCACAGTTGGCTTGGTTTGCTTTGATGGCTGCCAGGATTTCGTCAGCTCTTTCCTGTGTCATCACGCCATCCTTCACACGCTGCTCGAGAAGATCTGCTTTGATCTCAATCATCTGATTCTGGAATTCTTCCAGCTGCCCGGCGTCCTTAGCCTGAGTTCCATAGGTTTTACCTTCAAGCCTTGCTTCGGTGACCTCAGTCACTGTTTTGCCTGTAAGCTCTGCTGCCAAGGATGCCGGTGTTTTCAGAATATCTGCATAGACGGCCCCTGAAATACTGAGAATCCCTATTGCTGCTGCCAATCCAATCATTTTTTGAAATCGTTTCATCAATTCCACGCTCCTTTTTTGTGTATGCTTATTATTAAGCTTGTATTCAGTATAGGAAAGAAATGTGACGAAAGTTTGTCGCAGATGTGAAAGAAGTATGTCATTCGCTTCAAATTCATTCTCAGGAGTATCTAGGGTTGACGCTATTGGAGACATGTTATATAGTATACAAGAACCCCCCCTATAGGGGGAGGGGTAATACAAATTTGGAGGGAATTAATGAAAAAGAAATCACATATGGAATGGTCATGGATCATCATGATTGCCTTCCTGATCCTATCGGTTCTGGATTTGCGTTTTGGGCTGGGAGCGATCCTTTGCATGACAATCCCCATGATTCATGCTTTAAGGGGGCACGGCAAGATCCACTGTTCTCATTACTGCCCCAGGGGCTCTCTTTTCGGCAAGTTCCTGTCCAAGCTGAGCTTCAGGAATAACCTGCCGGGTTTCATGAGGACTGCTGCATTCAAGAACACATTGTTGGGAGCCATGGTGGCAATGCTTACCTTTTCCCTTTATCACCACCACAGCTCTATTTTTGTGATCGGAATGGCTTTGCTACGCTTCATGGTAGTATCTCTTGCAGTAGGAACCCTGATAGGGATCATCTATCAGCCCCGCAGTTGGTGTCAGGTATGTCCGATGGGACATGCGACAGGCCTGATAACGACTTATCAGAAGAACAAAGCAGCTTAATCGTGCTGAAACTGCCACGTAAAGAGCGACACCGCCTATGGCAGTGTCGCTCTTTACGTTAGGGTCATGATCATTGACATTCAGTGCAGATGCTATCCAGTTCGCTGATAATCCGGTCAGCGCTCAGGTGACCGATGAAACGATCGCGAACCTTTCCATCCACAGTCAGGATTACTGCAGGGAATTCGGCCACATTCAGGCGGTCGGCAATGCCGCTGGATTTATAGATGTCCACGCGGTTGACTACAAGTTTGCTTTCAAAATGAGCTTCGATCCGCTCGATTTCAATCAGGAAATCCCGGCTTTCGGCGTGTACGGCATTGTAGATGAACGTCAGGCCGGGTTTTTCCTTCTGTAGGATGACATCGTTGAAAACTTCGCTTTCTGCGATGTATTTCTCCGCTGCATAGCCCGCTATGGCCCCATCTCCGACTGCAGTAGCTACCTGCTTGAGCCACTTATCCCGTACATCGCCGGCAGCGAAGACGCCTTCAATATTCGTGTCCATCTTCTCATTGGTGATGATGTAGCCTGCTCCGGTCAATTTGATCTGGTCCTTGAATATCTCCGTGTTCGGTATATATCCGATAAACTCGAAGCAGTTGTCGCAGGGAACGGCAATTTCTTCATCCGTACGCAGGTCGCGCATGATGACGCGCTCAAGTCGGTCTTCGCCTTCAAACCGTTTGACGGTGGAATTCCAGATGAATTCCATCTTGGGGTTCTTCAGGGCCGCTTCCTTGGCAATTTCATTGCAGTCCATTTTTCCTTCATTATGAAGGACTGAAACAATTACCTTCTTTGCGAATTTGGTGAGGAACATGCCCTCTTCGATGGCGGCATCACCGCTGCCGATCACCACAACGGTCTTGTCCGTGTTGGCGGCGGCATCACAGGTGGCGCAAAAGGAGATTCCTTTATCGAAAAGAAACTTCTCTTCGTTTTCAGCCTTTGTTATGCGGGGCCTTCCTCCGGTAGCCAGGATGACTGTCTTGGCGGTGAAAATGTTGCGGAAGGTTTCTACCCGTTTCACTTCACCCTGCAGCTCAACAGATTTCACATCGGTCAACTTGAAGACAACGCCCATGTTCTTGGCCTGTTCCTTCATGAGATTGGTGATTCCTTCTCCCTTGGGTTTGTCAGGGAAGCCGGGATAGTTCTCGATCTCATTGGTGTAGGTGGCCAATCCGCCCACCAGCCCTTTTTCAAGGAGCAGTGTCTTCAGCCGCGCACGGCTGGCATATATGCCGGCGGTCAGCCCTGCGGCACCTCCGCCGATAATGATGACATCATAATTCTCAACGACCTTTTCTCTTGCCATTTATTAACCTCCCGGGTGGGTTGGTATGTGCAGTGGGTTAGTTGGATCACATGAAGAATTTAACCAGCAGCTTGCTGCCCAGGATGGCTCCGAAAAACATGAAGAAACCGAAAACCCAACCGGACAGTGAAAGTGATGCAATACCGCCGAAGAGTGCTCCTATATTGCAGCCGAAAGCGATTCGTGCGCCATAGCCCATCAGCAGGCCGCCCAGTACGGCAGCAACGACCTGACGTTTGGATTTGATTTTCTTGATCTTGAACTGGGATGCCAACAGTACAGCAAGCAGCGCGCCTAAAATGATACCTATGTTGCGCCAGGATTCAGGGTTGTTAAGCACTCCCTTGTCCAGGGTGGCTTGGGCGCCTTCGCCTGCGAAGTAATACCATTTATCCACACTGCCGCCAAGAAATTCGTAGATCCATGCCCCCCAGTTGGCAAACGTACCGGAAACACCCCATGGAGTACCGGTCGTTGCAAGGGTGACGATCTGGAAGAGTGACAGCAGTACAGCACCGGTGTAATATGGCCAGGCCGTTTTCAACCATTTCTTATAATTTTCGTTACTGGTGATTGCCAGTAAGCGTTCATTTAATTCACTCACGGTTGGACCTCCTGATTATCGACTGGCCCTTAAACAGTTTTCTCGACAATAACTTCCCATTCGCCATCTGAAACTTCTTCAACCTCGACGTTATGACCATTGTCCCGTGCCCAATCGGGCAGGTTTTTCATGGCGCAGCTATGATCGATCTGAATGATCAGCACATCGCCGACAGCCAGTTCATCGATTTTCTTTTGTGCCTTGATAAGTGGTACAGGGCAAGCCTCGCCCATGCAATCTAAAATTACTTCTTTCATAATTTGCCTCCATAGTGTGAGATTGATTTTGAAATCAGTGACTGTCCTGTTTGCTGAATGCTTGCTGATACTTCTCTGCACCAACAAAGAGCAGGAAGATAACGAGAAGTTGAATCACAACGGCGCCAAACCAGCCGAATACATCCGGTAAGAAGACTGATGGTCCCTTGGATATGAAGTGATATTTCCACCAGCCGAAATCGTGAGCGCCCCATAGGGAACCGACGATGAAAAACACAAAAGAAATCATGTTCATGTAGAAGCCTTCACCGACACGCATAAGAGTCCCGGAGGCGCAGCCGCCGGCGATGACCATGCCAGTGCCGAATAGAAGAGCTCCGGCGATGGTTGCAAAACTGATTGGAACAACGTAGCTCATTCCTGGTATCGGGAGACCTGCATTGAAATATCCGAATTTGATGGCTGTGAAGCCGATGGTGGTGATGGCAAAAGCCACAAGTACCGCTCTTGTCAGGGAAGTTCCCTTCGTCAGATAAGGGTCCCGCATGGAAGCGGTAAAGCAGAATCTCGATCGCTGCAGAATATAACCGAAGGCCAAACCGGTTACGAAGTACCAGGCGGCACCGTCGGTCAGTTTGTGAAGAGCCAGGCCGATTGCCGCAAGTGCAACCAAGACAAGGAGAGCCTGCGGCAACTGGCTTTTTGCGGGCTTGGCCCGTGCGCCTGATCGTGCCGAAGATCTTCTGATGGACCCGGTAGGGGTTCCGTTCTCGCTCATTTGATACGCTCCTTTTTTAATTCACTTGTCATAGCGTGTATCTGTTCCCGTTAATAGTTTATCATGTTGAATGCTGAATGAACGACCATGTTGCTTATGCAGTATAAGTATTACTTATGGACTTTATTATGCTATAGTTATTTCAAATATGCGATTGTGAGAACTGGGAGGTGTTGATCATGTACATGGATTCACTGAGATACTTTCTGCATATCATAGAAGAAAAGAGCATTTCCAAGGCTGCACAAAAGGTTCACGTATCGCAGTCGGCCATGAGCCAGCTGATTCACAAGCTGGAGGAAGACTTGGGCTACGAAATGCTTTTCAGAAGCAACAAAGGTGTTTCGCCGACTCCGCGAGGTGAAATCGCTCTCAAGTATGCGCAGAAAATCGTGAAGAATTACGATCAGATGCTTGCTGACTTGAAGGATTTCGATGCCAATCGAAACCAGGTTACAATCATCGGCACCCGATCACTGTCGGCCTATTCACTTCCATGCATGATCTATCGGATCAAAAAGAAATACCCGGCATTCAGCTATAAGCTCATCGACAAGAATGTTGATGAGATAATCGCAGACGTCCGGGATGGTCTGGCCGATTTCGGATTTATCGATGCCGTTGGACAGGCAGATTCTCTTTTGGAATACCATAAGCTGGGTCAGGAGAAGGTCGTATTGGTGGCAAAGGCTGACTACCATGTGAAAGATATGCTGCGGATTGAAGACCTGGTTGATGTGGAGCTGATCATGTGCACGATGGATCAGAAAATCTGCGTTCATCTGGATGCTGCACTAAAGCCGCTGCATATGCAGCGTGGGCACCTGAATGTCATTTTCAATGCGGACTCCATGACATCCGTCATTTCGTCGGTACTTAACGGATATGGGATGGCATTCGTACCTTACGAAGCCGTTAAGCACGAGCTCTACAAAAAAAACATGAAGGTGGTCGAAGTTCCGAATCTGGATTTGAATTATGACATCTATATGGTCAGTCGGAACGTATCGACCTTGCCGGAAACAGCGCAGCTGTCCAGGGAATACCTGCTGAACATCGGGCGAAAGAGTTTCTGTTAACGGACGCGCGTGATTGTGATTTCCCATACGCCGCTGATGGCCTCTTCACTCTCTACCTGAAAAGGGCTGTTTACATAAAGATCCCTTAAGGCTTCCTCGGTGCAGCTGTGGTCTGTGATAAGCATGAAGCAGTCTCCAACAGCCAGGGAATCGGATGCTTTTTGCGCCTTGAGCAGAGGAACCGGGCAGAAATCGCCAAGACAATCAACCTCGAACATATCTACACCTCTTTTCAGATAATTGTGGTAGAATATCGATTTAGAATCGGCAGTCATGATTGCGGGAGGATTTTTTATGCGTTTTCAGGAACCGTTTCGACCTGAGCAGGCGCTTGGTGAGCTTGAAAAAGCCCTTGAACAATCATTGGCAGGCGATGGGGACTATACGGAGCTCTGTCATGAATGGCTCAAGACTTTGCTCGGCTGCCCTGATGTACTGATGACGACCTCCTGCACCCATGCCCTGGAGCTGGCGCTGCACGTTCTCAATCTGGAACCGGGCGATGAGGTGATCCTGCCGTCCTTCACATATCCTTCCACAGCAAATGCAGTACTTCTGGCTGGTGGGAATGTGGTTTACTGCGAGGTGGAGTCCAAGCATCTGACAATGGATCCTAAGCGGCTGGAGGTTCATATAACCGAGCGGACAAAGGCGATCGTGGCTGTCCATTACGGCGGGATGTGCTGCGATATGGATGCGGTTATGAGTATCGCGGAGCGCAGGGGACTGATTGTCATTGAGGACGGCGCCCAGAGCTTCATGTCCCGCATCGGAAACCGCCATGCGGGAACGATCGGCCATATGGGATGCCTGAGCTTTCACGGCACGAAGGATGTTATTGCCGGAGAAGGGGGTGCCCTGCTGATCAATGCACCGCAGTTCCTGAAAGCCGCACAGACCTTTCGGCTTAAGGGAACGAACAGTCTGGATTTCAAAGCGGGACGCACCAGTCAGTATGAATGGGTTTCGCTGGGTTCCAGTTATTCACCCTCGGAGCTTACCATGGCCTTACTTTACAGCCAGCTGCAGCAGAGCAATGTGATCCTGGAGTGTCGGCGAAATCTGTTTGCCGTGTATGCTGATTTTTTTCAGAATAAGCAATTTGAAGAATTGGAAAGCTACAGCAGCGTATCAAACCTGATAACGCATAATGGACATCTCTATTATATCATCTTACGGAATTCTGAAGTTGCACTGAAACTCAAGACTCATCTTCTGACTCTAGGCATCCCGACACAGACACACTTCGTACCCCTGCACGAAAGTCTTATGGGCAGACAATTCATCCGGCAGAACAATCGTTTTCAAAACGAATCAGGGCTGGGGCAGCGCCTCCTTCGTCTCCCGCTTCATCCCGGCATCACCTTGCAGGAGCAGGAAACGGTCATGGAGGCCATTGACGTATACTTCAGGGGGGATGCATGATATCCCTTGTCGTTCCTACACTGAACCGCTGCATGCTCCTTCCGAAAGTGGCTGAAGCTGCTGCATCGGTACTTGACGGGCTTCAGAAACCCTATGAAATCATTTTTGTGGATGATGGAAGCCATGACAGCACGGCGGCAGTAATCAGCAGCCTATGCGGACTAAACCCCCACATCCGCGGTCTTATCCTGGAAGAGAACTGCGGTCAGCAGAATGCCACTTTAGCTGGAATAAGAGCAGCACATTACTCCTATGTACTTACCATGGACGACGATCTGGAATACGATATCCAGGGTATCCTTGGACTGGTGAAGGGATTGGATGCCGGTTATGATGCGGTATACATCATAACCGGCATCCCAGGTGCGGCGCTTCACCGCCAGTGGGGTACGGCCCTGAAAGAGTGGGTTTTCAAAGCCTTCTGCAACAAGCCTCCGCAGCTGAGGCTCACAAGCTTTCGAGGAATGCGGCGCGATGTCGCGGATTATGTGGCTGAGGATCCGGTTCTTAACGCGTACATATCAGCACGCATACTGCAGCACACCCAGCATATACTGAATATCTCAGCGGACTACATGCCTGAGCAGCCCAAGACAACAAACTACAGCAGAATAGCTCTGACCCGGCTGCTCTGGCATATTGTCAGGAATTATGCAGAAATACCGGGTCTTAAGAGCTTCAGGCAAACCGGTGAACAATATCGAATCAAGGAGACACTGCCATGCGATTAATGATGTTGGGCGCCTCCAGTGCGCAGCTTGCAGGCATAAGGACAGCAAAGGCCATGGGTCACGAAGTGGTGACCTGCGATTATCTGCCTCATGCAGTCGGGCACCAGGAAGCGGATCACGCAGCCTATGCCAGCACCTTTGATGAGGAGGGGGTGATGGAACAGGCCAGGTGTTTTGATATTGACGGAATCATGACCATGGGCACTGACCAGCCTGTTCATACGGCTGCCTGCGTATCAGAAGCTCTGGGTCTGCCATCGTTATTGAGCGTCGAAACAGCCTTGGCCGTCACCCACAAGGCAGTGATGAAGCGCCGTCTGGCTAAGTCCGGCATTCCCGTTACCGATTTCGTGGTTTACGGAAGGAACGATCCTGATGCAGTCCTAAATACCATGAAATATCCTGTTGTCGCGAAACCGGTGGATTCTCAGGGACAGCGGGGCGTACTGTTTCTTGAAAGCGCGGAAGCCGTCAAAGCACATATTGACGGGATCTTAGCATTCAGCCGCGATTCAGTCATCATGGTGGAGTCGTACTATCCTCACGAAGAGGTTACTGTAAGCGGGTGGGTAGAGAAAGGAACGGCTTACGCAGCAGCGATAACGGACCGCATTTCGTTTCCTGATAAGGAGCGTCTAGGGATTTGCCTGTCCCATGAATATCCGTCAAAGCATCTGAATAATCACGGACCGGCAATTTTGGATCTTACACAGCAGATAGTCAGCAGTATCGGTATTGAGAACGGGCCGATTTATTTTCAGTTCTTCATTGGGGATTCAGGCATTAAGGTCAATGAAATCGCATGCAGGATCGGCGGCGCTTATGAGGCGGAGTATCTCCCTGTCATGACTGGTGTGGATCTGTGCCGGATGCAGATTGAGGCAGCTCTCGGCCAGCCTGTGGACTGCACGGCACTTCGGAAGGTGAACCCTCTGTCTCCGGGCGGGGTGCTCAGCGTCCAGCTGTTCTTTTCTGAGCCCGATATGGTGCATTCCCTTCCGGAGCTTTCATGCATACTGTCAGCCGGCGGTGTCATAGCTGCCGGTCTCAACATCAGGACCGGAGACTCCCTTAAGCAAATCACAGATGCAACTGCACGGGCCGGATATGCGATCGTCAGGGCAGATAGCCCAGAGCAGCTGGAAGAGCGGCTTTGCTCTCTCTATCGGATTCTTCAGATTCATAATGGAGCGGGAAGAAACATTATTCTCCATCGACCGGTGGGAACAAACTGGAGGACACGATGAAGCGGTTTCTTGGAGTGGTATTGATAATCCTGATCCTTGCAGGCTGTTCACCTTCCGGCAGAAAAACACTTGCCATTGCCGATCAGTATGGTCTGGCCTATGCCCCCCTGGAAATCATCAAACATGAGGGATATCTGGAGGAGCATCTTGGGAAGGAGTTTACAGTCAGTTGGGTTAAGTTGGCGAATACGACTGCAATCCGGGAAGCGATGCTGTCTGGAAATCTGGACGTGGGCTTTATGGCGATTCCCCCGTTTCTGATCGGTGCTGATAACGGTATGCCCTGGAAAATCTTCACCGGACTTTCTTCCAGCCCCCTAGGACTTGTTACGAACAATCCTGAAATAAAATCTCTTGGAGATTTACCAGGGAAGGGGAAAATAGCTTTGCCGCAGCCCGGCAGCATCCAGCACATCCTGTTAGCAATGGCTGCCCAACGGGAAATCGGTGATGCAAAGACCTTTGACAATCAACTGATCGCAATGAAACACCCTGACGGCTTTCAGGCTCTGATTGCAGGCAAAGAGGTCACAGCGCATTTCACTGCGCCGCCGTATCTGCAGCAAGAGCTTTCAGAGCCTGGACTTCATCAGCTGCTCTCCGGAGAAGACGCCTTTGGCGGGCCATTCACATTCATCGTAGGCGTTGCACAACAGGATTTCCTGGGAGATGAGAAACGCCGCTCTGCATTTCAGGCGGCGCTTGGTGATGCAATGGCCTTTATGGCATCAAATCCGGATAAAACGGCGGATATTCTTGCACAAGCATATGGAATGACGCCGGAAGCAGTCAGGGAACAACTCGGCAGTCAGGGAATGACGTATCAGACAGAGATTTCAGGAATTTCAGGTTTCGCTGATTTTATGACCGATTCAGGATACCTGACTCAGACAATTCAAGCAGAGGCCATCCTCTGGCAGGAGTAACGGCTCATGATGAGAAACAAGACAATCCAAAAAGCCTTCTGGCTGCTGGTCATCATAGGAGCCTGGGAGGCAACGGCACGCTTTGGCGGCATCAATCCCCTCCTGTTTCCAGCCTTTTCAGTAGTGGCAGAGTCGCTTATAGCAGGTATTATGAAGGGGACCCTTCTTGTACAGCTGATCCAGTCGCTGACAGTGGTCACTGCCGGGCTGGCGATGGGCATGGCCCTGGCGATAGTCATGGCATACCTCGATTATTTCAGCGATATCAGCCAAAGTCTGCTGGAACTTCTGGCTTCAGCCCTGCATCCGCTGCCAGGCATCGCTCTGCTGCCGGTGGTGGTATTATGGGCAGGAGTGGGGCTGAAGGCGGTATTTGTCATAATCGTCCATGCTGTTGTCTGGTCACTGTTTCTGAACATCAAAATGGGATTCAGGCAGGTGGAGCAATCGCTGGTCGAAGTTGCAAAAAACTACGGCGCCACTGATTTTCAGCTGTTTCGTCATGTGCTGATGCCATGCAGCGTCCATGCTCTTCTTACCGGACTGCAGGTAGGCTGGTCCCGAGGATGGCGGGCACTGATCAGCGCTGAGATGGTTTTCGGTGCCATCAGCGCCATGGGAGGAATCGGCTGGTATATCTATGAAAGGCGCGCCTTTATGGATACGCCGGGTATTTACGCTGGAATACTGCTGATTGTGCTGGTGGGGGTTCTTGTTGAACAAGTGCTTTTCAGCAGGATCCTGAAGGCCTGGTGAATAAAATAGACCGTTTGCCACGGATAACAGGTCTGGACACAGACGAACAAAGATTAAGGGAGAGATTGCCACGTCGCAATGACATACGTGTTTGTCATTGCGAGCATAGCGCGGCAATCTCTCCCTTTGTATTCTAAACAGACTTTTCATGTTCTCACTGAAAGCAAAGGTACTTCATCCGTGTAAATCCGTGTTATCCGTGGCAAATATTTTTAATTCATCATGGATTCAATCTGTAAATCCATACCTGCCAGGGATAGTCTCCCATGTATCGGACGATGCGGTTTCCGTAAACAGCATCGTCAAAATGGTGCAACAGCACACCATTTTTTTTAATGAGTCCCTTCAGCTCATCATAATACCCGCTGTCATCACCATAGAGGATCTGCCACTGGGGATTGCGGTGGATATAATCGTATTCTTCATAATAGATAAGGGTATTGATGCCTCTTTCACTGATATAGCGGCTTACGGGCATGCCCTCAAGATAACCCAGATTCCGGATATCATAAAACCGTACATCCGAGAAAGCAAAGCCGCTGCTCAGGTTGCCGAGCACAACCGCATCCGGCGGCAGGGATTTTGAGATTTCCTCCTGGTAGCTGATGTAGTCGCTGGCCTCATTATCCACCATGGCTTCGGCAACCTGCACGGAGGACAGAAGTACCGCAATGATGATAAGACCCTGAGGAATCCATTGATACCTTGGGGTTCGGTCAACCAGGCTGGCCAGCAGAAGGTATACCGGTGGAACAGCGAATATGATTGCAGTTGGATTGTATCGGCCGATTATCAGGTATGCCAGATTGCAGCCTGCCAGTAGTGCCAGTGAACGGCCAAGCTGATGTTTTTGTTCGACCGATTCTGCATAAGACCTGCGAACCATCAATATAGTGGCAGTCACCACCAATCCCAGCGCAACAGGGAAAAAGAAGCGAAGGTCCGGCAGATAATAAGTGCCGCTGATCCGGTGAAACAGCTTGATGTAGAAGCTTATAAAGCCTGTCAGGCGATCTGCAGCACCATCATCAACTGACAGCGTACTTCCAAAGGTCCAATAATCTGCAAAAAAGTTCGGATTGCCTGCAAGACTGAGAGCAATGTAAACCAAGGCAAAGCCTCCGATAATCAGCACATACCGAAGAAGTATGATTGGACGAATTACACGGCTGAATATATCATAAAGCATCAGGGTACCCAGCATCATGGCCACGATAAAGGCATTGGGGTGAAAACCGATGGACAGTCCGATCAGTGCAGCTGAAAGAGTGATATTCAGCGTTTTCGGCAGATCGGTCATTTCGTATAGAGTCAATGCAGCCAGCAGGATACACACCATAAGGATTTCCTGCCTGGCAAAATGTGCCCCATAGAGGAACTGAAGGTTCAACGAGAAGAGGATGGTTATCAGAAGCGCAGCACGTGACGATGCCACCCGGTTTTGAATCAACCGATGGATCAGTATCAATGCAATAACGGCTGCTATCAGGCTCAGGAGGCGGACGCTGAATATTCCCTGGCCGAAGGCCGCGATAAAGACAGCCTGAAGCCCGTGGAAGAGACTTTTAATCATATGGGGCTGTCGGGGGAATAAGTCGAAGAAGGGCTCCGTTACAAAAGGGCTGCCGTTTCGGAGGTAGGCTGTCGATAATCCGGCAAGCCAGGCTTCATCGGAGTGGACAAAGGGAAAGCGCGTGAGCGTGGCCAGATTCCAGAGGAAAAAGATCACTGCATACACTGTGAAACAAAGGGGTTCCAAGCAGTTTTTTTTCATTTGAAGGCCTCTGGGATCAGACTTAAGCAGCGTCGCCGGTTATGAAAACAATTATAGCACACCCAAATGAACTGCTGTTTTGCCCCCGGCACCGCTATTAACGGATTGAATAGTGCATAAGTAATTCTTATGACGTCGTACATCGTTTATCACGTATACTTGAGAAGTCAAGTGATTGGGCGTGAGTATACTGTTCCCAAGATTGTATATTATTTAACAATCGATCACTTACCAGCAGGAGGTAATACCATGGCATGGTCGAAACGGAAAGTGACGGTTTGTATGCTTATCGCATCACTGGTCCTTTCGTTGGCAGGATGCATGAACACATCATATGATCAGGGACTCAATGTGACCGAGGCCGAGAATCTCAAGGCATTGATCACTGAACCTGACGTGCTGGTCATAGATGCCCGAAGTCCTGAGGACTATGGGAAAGGACACCTGCAGGGAGCTGTTAATCTGCCCCCTTCAGAGCTTACAGTAGGGACGCCTGTACCCGGTATGATCGCACCGAAGGCCCAGGTTGAAAAAATTCTGGGACAGAACGGGATCAGCAACACCACAAAACTTTATATTTACGATAGTAACGGCAGTGTCAATGCTTCCCGACTTTGGTGGGTGCTTAAGACCTACGGGCATGAGAAGGCATTTGTCATCAATAACGGCGAAACGGCTGTGGTTGCCAGCGGCTTGCCGTTGACTGCCGAAGCGTCTGCAATAACTCCGGTTCAGTATACAGCGAAAGAAATGGATCCACAGATGATCGCCTCGCTGGAGGAAGTGAAAGCCATAGCAGAAGGCACGTCACAAGCAAAACTGGTGGATGTCAGAACTCAGGTTGAGTTCGATGAAGGAGCAATTCCAAATGCTGTTCTGTATCCGCATATGAAAAATCTCTATAAGGACGGCACCTTCCGTTCTTCCCAGGATATTTATCTGAACTACAAGGACCTGGGTCTGAATCGGGAAGATGAAATCGTTCTTTATTGCAAGACCTCTTTCCGCGCAACGATGACGGCTCTGCTGCTGAATGAAGCCGGATTCACCAACGTCAAGGTTTACGACGGCGCCTGGTCGGAGTGGTCGGAGGCCGGACTGCCTCAGGCAGGGAAGCCTGCAGGCGTTATTGCACCAACAGTGCAGGATGCATCATGATTCGGACTTATGCCTCAATAGAGATTTAGTGATGAGGCTTGGTGGAACGACAATCAAATACATGGGGGAAATGATGATGAACAGAAAGTATTTGGCTTTGATTCTGGCGGTTGTAATGGTATTCGCATTTACAGGATGCACACAGGCAGCACCGGTAGCACCGCCAACCATGGAAGTTGCACCGGAAGCGCCGGCTGTGGAAGCTGTGGATGTCGAAGCACTTGTAAAAACCTATTTTGCCGAAATGCCGGACAATACGTACAAGATCGATAACAAGGAATTCATTGAAAAAGTTAAGACCGGCGGAGATTTTGTGGTACTTGATATCCGAAATGCCAAGGACTATGAGGCCGGACACATCAAAGGTGCAATCAATGCACCATGGGGACCGGCCATTGCTGAGAATCTGAATAAGATTCCTCAGGACAAGGAAGTCTTCCTTTACTGCTACACAGGCCAGACTGCCGGCCAAACAGTTGTGACTCTGAACCTGGCTGGCATCAATGCACGCAGTGTACACCTCGGCTGGAACATGGGTGTTTCAAAAGTCGAAGGTTTTGAAGCTGTGACAGAAACAACAGCAAATGCTTTCGGCACAGATGAATATCCGGTGGACGCAGCTGTTCAGGAAGCTTTGGCTGCTTACTATGCTGGTTTGGCTGATATTAAAGAAACAAAATTCGCAAACTACAAAGTGACAGAAGATGATCTGAAGGCAATGATTGATGCAAGCGAAGACTTCTACCTGTTGGATATTCGCAAGGAAGAAGATTATGTTAAGGGTCATATCAAAGGCGCAATGAACGTGCCCTTCGGTAAAGGCCAGATTGAAGGTCTGACAGACGTGCCTAAGGACAAGAAAGTGGTTGTATACTGTTATACTGGACAGACAGCAGGTCAGACAACTGCTGGCATGAGATTATTGGGCTACGATGCCGTATCGGTCAATGGCGGTGCCGGCAATGAGATGAACCAGCCGATGGGTTGGACGAACAAAGGATTTGAAATGGTAACTGAATAATATCCTTTGAACAGGAAAAGAGCCTCGGGAAAATTATTCCTGAGGCTCTTTTTCTGTGGCTGAAGCAGGAAAGTCAGGCTGCTTCAGGGATGCACTGCATTCCGGACAGATGCCGTATAGCTCCAGCCGGTGGGCTTCGATCCGGAATCCGGTTTCCTGCTCCATTTCCTTCTCAAGCCGATGCAGGGGGCATGTGTTGATTTCCACCCTTCGGCGGCAGCCGGTGCATATAAGGTAATGGCGGTGCGCGTGGCTGTTGATTTCATAAAGTGACTTACTGCCGTCAAGCAGAAAGCTGCGGGTCAGAAGCTGTTTCTCCACAAAGGAATCCAAAATCCGGTAGACCGTGGATAGATTGATTGAACTTGTTCCTGCAGCCAGTCCCAGATAGATCTGTTCTGCAGTCATTGAGGCAGATGAGGCATTCAGGGTCTCATATACATGAATTCTATGGGGTGTGGATTTTAATCCAACTGATTTTAAAAGGGTTCTGGTGTTATTTGATTGCATGGGATCATCCTTTCAACATGACGCGCTTCCAGGTGATGGCAAGAGCGAAAAAAACACCGTTCAGAAGAACAATTGCAGCCCCGGTAGGAACGTTCATCAAATAGGAGCCGAATACCCCGATGACCACCGAGAGTACGGAAACAACTGCGGATATCAATATGGTGGATTTGAATCCTCGGGTGAATTGGAGGGCGGTGACGGTTGGGAAGATTACCAGACTGGAAATCAGCATGGTTCCCACAATCTTGATCCCCAGCACGATGGTAACGGCAGTCAGCACTGAAATCATGGCATTAAGTCTGTTGGTGTTCAGGCCGATGGCCTCTGCGTATTCTTCATCATGGGTAAGTGCAAAAAATCGGGGATAATACAGAACCCCTAAGAATAAAATCAAGGAGGACAGTAAAACAGAAAGCCACACATCAAAGGCTTCAATCACCAGAATGCTGCCGAACAGATAGCTGAACAGATCCACATTGAATCCTGCTGAGAGACTGGAAATCAATACCCCGAGAGCGATTGAGAATGAAGAGATCAGTCCGATGGCAGCATCACCGTACATATCGGCTTTCTGATTAACCTTCAGAATAGCAAAGGAGGCCAGGATTACCAGTGGTATGGACATTGTCAAGGGCGCCATGCCGAAAAACAATGCGATGGCAATCGTAGCGAAGCTGACATGGGCCAGACCGTCACCAATCATGGAGAATTTCTTCAGAACAAGGAAAATACCAAGGAAGGAACAGCTTAGAGCCACCATGGAGCCTGCAATAAGTGCCTTTTGAATAAAGCCGTAATGAAGGGCTTCACTTAAGGACTGGATCATTTGGTCCATGTGTGTGCCTCCCGCAAAGTTGATGTTGTGTTTCGTATCCGAAGTACCGGGTCATTTCCGGGGAACCGCAGAAGTTCTCATAACCTCCATAGAATACAAGGATACGGTCAAGATAGAGCATTTTGTTCGTATAGCGGCCCACGGAACCGATATCGTGTGAAATCAGGAGGATAGTGACTCCTTCATCCTTGTTCAGTGAGTGAAGCAGCGTATAGAATTCTTCACGGATCTGCGGGTCCAGAGCACTGGTAGGCTCATCCAGAATCAGCAGTCCCGGCTTGCCCACAAGGGCTCTGCCGAGAAGTACCCGCTGCATCTGCCCTCCGGAAAGACTGCCGATGCGCTTCGCTTTAAGATCCTGTATTTTCAAGCGTTCAAGAACAGCATCTATCTGATGCTGTTCTTCCGAACTGAGTCTGAAACGAAACCCTTTCCTTTGAAGCAGGCCCGTTGCGATAATTTCCTTAACCGTAGCGGGGAATACCCGGTCGGCAGCCATTGCCTTTTGAGGCAGATAGCCCAAAAATCCCTGATGGCCAAATGCCTGGTCACTGAAGACTACAGAGCCCTCGGCCGGCTGATTCAGTCCCAGCAGGGTTTTAACCAGTGTCGTCTTTCCACATCCGTTGGGTCCGACAATGCCGATGTAATCGCCCTTTTCAACGGTAAAAGTAATCCCCGTCAATGCTTCATGCTTACCATATCTGACTGTAAGATTCTCTATTCGAATTAGTTCACTCACGATATCCAAGTCCTTTTTTCAGATTTTCCAGATTTTGTTCCATTATCTGGATATAAGTTATGTTGTTGGCCAGTTCATCCTTGGAGAGGTTGTGTGCTCCATGAAGCATCAGCATCTCGGCACCTGTTTCATCGGCGATCACCTTGGATACCCTCGGATCAATCAGTTCTTCAAAATAGATGAACTTGGATTCCGATGTATTCAGGGTATCGATGAGTTGGGCAATCCTTGCGGGAGTGGGCTCGGCATCAGGCGAAAAGCCCTCATATGGTGAGATATGCTCCAGGCCGTAGCGTTTAGCGAAATAGCCGAAGGCAAAGTGACCGCCGTATATGATTTTGTTGTACTTCGTTTTCTTGAAGGTTCCGATGAACTTCTGATCAAGGACTTCAAGATCGGCAATCAGGGCATCACGTTTTTCTGTAATCGGAACGCTCAGTTCTGGGGATGCCTGAATCAGACCTTCTGAAATGGTCACTGCCATTTGAGATGCCAGGACGGGATCCAGCCAGATATGGGGATCAACACCATCGTTATCGGAATCATGGTCATCTGCGTCCTTCATCAGCTCGATACTAGTACTGGCGTCAATTATGACTAGGTTTTTGTTTTCAACGGCTTCAATGATCTTGTGGGCCCAGGGTTCCATGAATTCACCGGTATAGATGAACACATCGGCCTTGTTGATGCGGACGATATCCTGAGGTGTCGGCTCGTAGGCATGGGATTCAACGCCCGGCGGCAGCAGAAGGGAAACATCTCCCTTATCCCCCAGCATTGTTCGTGAAAAGTCATACAACGGAAACAATGTCGTAATCACCTTGAGTTTGCCGTCGGCTTCTTCAGCGGGAACAGCCGGGGCAGTTGAACAGCCGGCGAGGATGACGAGAATCAGAAGCAGTGGAAGGATTTTATTAAAAGTTGATTTCATGACATCTCCTTTTGCAAATGCGACTTGTTTGCATTAATTTTATCGTATTGCAGATGATATGTCTACGATTTTCAATATTAGTGAAATCATTGAAGTGCGCAAGGGGAATCATTATTTAAAAATAAATCAAAGTACCCCCACCCAGGGGGTGTGGGGTGTGGTATAATCATCTCAGGATAAGGAGGTGAGTCCATGCCATTTTATGATTATAAATGTGAGAAGTGCGGTAATATATTTGATAGGATGCTGCCTATGGAGCACCGGAATGATAACCAGAAATGCCCGGATTGCGGTGGACTGGCCGTCCGGAAAGTCGTCAGCACATTCAGCGCAGCCGGTCAGTCGCATACCGGCAAGAATGAGAGCTGCAGCGGAGGGTGAGGCTTCTGATCCCGCAGGATGCGGGCAGATGCTTCGTATGAAGCGATCCTTGGCTTCAGTTGGAGTTTCAACTCCATCTGAAGCTTAGTAGAGCGGATCCAGGGCCTCTACAGTTCTCTACTCCCGCTTTAGAAGCGGGAGTCTTAGAACTGTTAGGCATCGGATAAAAAAAAGGAGGGTTACCATGCTTGATACGAATTTGAAACACGTCAATACTGCAAAAGAGCTTGAGCAGACACTTCAGGAGAATGAGAATGTAATGGTTTGCTGTGGTCGGATGGGTCCGATGTGCATCCCTGTTTATGGCGTTATGGAAGATCTGGAAGAGAAGTATCCTAATGTGGCCTTCAGGGATATGCCATTTGATTCTCCGGAAGCACAGATCATCAAAACGCTTCCCCAGTGCAGGAACTTCAGGGGATTGCCCTTCACGGTCTACTATAAGAGCGGTAAAGTGGTGGCTGCGACTGCAAGTATCCAGACGAAGGAACAGATAACGGCAATACTGGACAAGGAATTCATGAATGGCTGATCTGGAGGTTCTGATTTGAGGATCAAATGGACACAGTCCATCGCTCTAGGCACAATATTCGTCATGATGTGCATTCTCAAGCTTTGGATGAGTATTTTCATATTCTTTATATTGGGAGTGGTTTTAACCACCCTGACCCGCAGAAAATCATTCTGTGCAGGCTTATGCCCGATGGGCGCGCTTCAGGACCTGACATCGACAAAGGACCCTAGAAGGTTCCTGAAGCTCCCTGGAAAAATCAGGACGATTGCCTTCATAGCCTTCTGGGGAGTTATTGCCTGGCCGGTCATTTCAAATCAAGGTGCGCCTGATCTGATTTGGTGGTCACTCTTAAGGGTTGTCCTACTGATTGCAGCTCTCAGTCTGCTGCTGCAGATTTTTTTTGCCAACCGAACATGGTGTACTGCCCTGTGCCCTATGGGATCCACCTACACGATGATTGTTAGGCAAAGAAAGAATAATTAATGAAAGCGGGGACGGTACTTGAATTAATCTTTTGAACAGGGTATAATGAATATGAAAGCAGGGTATGATAAAGCCCTGCATTATTAATACAAGCGAATTCAAGAAGTGTCCCCCTGATGCTTCGGATGGAGGTAAACAATGGATTTCACTTTGAAATTCAACTTAGGAGAGTCGACGGATGCGAAAAAGCTTCACAATTTGGATTTTAATCAGATGTATGACGTTTTGATCATCGGTGGTGGTCCGGCGGGTCTTAATGCAGCCCTTTATGCTGTACGGAAAGGCTGGAAGACCGCACTGGTAAGTGGCAGACCTGGCGGGCAGGTTACGGATACCTCATCCGTGGAGAATTATCTCGGATATATCTCGCTTACCGGTGAGGAGCTTGTCCGAAAATTCACAGATCATGTAGGCACTCTGGAAGTGCCTGTACTACAAGATGATTGGGTTGAGTCATTAGCTGTCGATGATGACGGCGTGAAGCTGCTGCATCTTGAAAGCGGTAAATCAGTAAAATCGCGGGCTGTGATTGTGGCAAGCGGAAGCAAAGCAAGAAAACTGGGTATTCCGGGTGAGAAGGAATATGGAGGTCGAGGAGTTGCATACTGCGCCATTTGCGATGCGCCGCTATTTAAGGACAAGACAGTTGTAGTGGCTGGCGGCGGCAACTCTGCGGTGGAAGCGGCACTCGACATCGCAAAAATTGCACAGAAAGTGACTCTGATCCATAGAAGCCAGCTGAGAGCTGATCGGATTATCATTGATAAATTGGAAGCCTTGGATAATGTCGAAGTACGACTTGAGACGCAGATTCTTGAAGTGGTCGGTGAAAAGATGGTTAATGGGCTTCGGATACGCACTTTGGCAGGGGAAGAGACCATATCGACAGATGGATTGTTCATCGAGATCGGATACCTGCCGAACAGCGAACCCTTCAAGTCACTTCTGAAAACCTCAGACCACGGAGAAATCCTTATCAACGAACGGAATGAAACCAGCGAGGCAGGTATTTTTGCTGCCGGGGATGTCACTCAGGTTCCTTACAAGCAAATTGTCATAGCTGCCGGTGACGGCGCAAAAGCGGCACTGTCTGCTAACGAGTACCTGAATAGGTTAAAATCATGAACGGAGGAAAAACCATGAGCATATTCAACGAAGAAATCAAGGGTCAACTGCAAGAGGTATTTAATGGTATGAAAGAAGATGTGACCATAGCACTGTTCACTAAAGCCGGCGAATGCAATTCTTGCCCTGAAACAGAAGGATACATGGAAGAAATCGAAGCGCTAAGTGACAGGATCCATCTTAAAAAATATGATATAGACACGCATTCGGATATTGCTAAAGACTACAATGTTCAGATGACGCCGAGTATCGCGCTTCTGGATTCAAATGAGCAGTATAGAGGATTGAAATTCAATGGTATTCCCGGTGGGCACGAGATAAATTCGTTCATTCCGGCACTGCTGGAAATGTCCGGTGCTGGCGGTGAAGTGCCTGAAGAATTGAAAGCGCGGGCAGAGGCTGTTTCCAAACCTGTAAACATCAAGGTCTTTGTCACCCTGGGATGTCCACATTGCCCGGAAGCTGTTCAAAAGGCTCAGAAGCTTGCACTCATGAATGACAACATCGATGCCGAAATGATTGAAGCCCAGACATTTGCAGAAATCTCCGACAAATTCAGTGTCTCCAGCGTGCCGAAAATCATCATCAATGACTCCATCGAGTTTTTAGGAAATCAGCCCTTCGAAATGTTCCTTACGGAAGTTGAGAAAGCGGCGAAGCAGAATTAAACTGCTTTACTGATTCAGTATCTTGCTGACAGATGATTCCGACAGTCCCCCGAACAATTGCCCCAGATCCTTGAGAGACAGGGTTGAATGGCTTCTGAACTTACGGATGAGATCATTACGGAGTTCTTTGTCATGGAAAATCTCATCCAATGATTTGTTCTTTGCAGAAGCCAGCTTAGTAAGCTCAACTGAAGCCTCAGGAACTGATCGGATGCAGTCTTTGCAGTCATCTGTCAGAACAGGGTCGATGGTGAAGTCAGAATCATGCTGGGATACACAGAAGCTATTCCAATTATCATGATCCTGGCTGTTTTCATGGATAAGCGCCAAAGCATCTGTCAATTCTGAGTCAGATCCAAGCAGGGTGCTTCGGTACCGGTCTCTGAACAGCCTCTCTTCACATTTGGCATACATGGCGTATGAGATATTTATGCTCTTCATGATCTTGGAAAGGTCGCCGCCATTTACATCGATTATCAGATGATATGCATCACTTGAAATCAGACAGTATGCATAAAGCTTGAAACTGAATTTGGAATGGGCCTTGGAAAGAATATTGAGAAAACGTGACCGATCATCATCCGATTCGAATATCTGTCTGTGCCCTCCGCCGATCTGGTGGATGTAGTAAATACCGTATTCATCCTTTTGACGTGCCCTACGTGCCATACGCTCACCTGCTTTCGGTTATATTATACCATGGCAGAACCGGGCAAATCAAGTACCGTCCCTGCTTGAAGGAGGGGTTCGAATGGAACAGCTTTATGACATCTTAATGGGTCCATTGGAAAGACGGTGGCTTGCAAAACACCGTACTCAGCTTATGGCTATCGCTGAAGGCAATGTGCTTGAAATCGGATTTGGAACGGGAGCCAACCTGAATCATTATGTTCCGAGTAAAATCAACTCGCTGACCGCTCTTGATTTGGATCCGCAAAATTCCAATCGTGCTCAAACAGATTTCAAATTCAGCTTTGTGACCGGAAAAGCCGAGGAGCTGCCTTTTAAAGACAGCTCCTTCGACACGGTGGTTGAAACACTGGTCTTATGCTCCGTGTCCGATCTTGATGCAACGGTATCAGAAGTAATGCGCGTATTGAAACCGGGGGGGAAATTCATCTTCATGGATCATGTACTGCCCGATCAGAGGGTGATGGCTGCAGTGTTCAAAGGAATAAATATCCTGTGGCCGCATATCGCTCATGGCTGCAGTCTGATACGTGAACCACATCTGGCGATAGAAAAACACAGATTGACCATGATTGAGTCCGGCACCTTTGGGAAGGGGATTTTCCGTTATGGTGTGGTTCAAAAGCAAAATGAATAGTCATCAGGAAGCACTGTCGCTATCAAATTCCGTTGTCAGAATCTGTATGAATGCGTCGGTGATTTGTGGGTCAAATTGGGTGCAGCGGTTTCTGACCAGCTCTTCAATAGCTGCCTGGATACTGAGAGCATGGCGATATGGGCGATTTGTAGTCATTGCATCGTAGGCATCAGCAACTGCAATTATTCTGGCCTCCAAAGGGATGTCATTGCCTGACAGACCGGTCGGGTATCCGCCACCGTCATAGCGTTCATGATGATGTCTGACTGCTGGGAGAATGCTGGCAAAGTCCGGAATGTTTCTCAGGATTGATACGCCGATATCTGGATGTGTCTTAATCATGGCATATTCATCATCCGTAAGGCGTCCGGGTTTGAGCAGCACTGTATCCGGAACTCCGATTTTTCCAATATCATGAAATTGGGCCGCCAACATGAGCAGTTCAATTTCATCATGGCATAAACCCAATAGACCACCGATTGATTTCGAATAATCCATGACTCGATTGACGTGTCCCGCAGTATACTGATCACGGGCATCGACAGTGAATGCTAACGCCTGAACGCTTGCGTGGAATGAAATGTTGAGATGCTCATATGCCTCTTTAAGCTCCTGGTTCGTGAAATCCAGGTTGTCTTTCTGACTGACCAGGGTTTTTGAGGCGTTCTCCAATACGCGGATCAGCAGTATGTAAAGAAGTACCAGACCGGCACTGAGAGCAATGATGATATTCTTTATAAGCAAATTCTGATGATCAACAATCCCGTCGTACGGAAATATCGCTGTAATGATGTATTTTTGATGGGTAGCTGCGCTTTCATGAAACGTATTGATCTTCAGCAGTTTTTTTGAAGCCGTACTGTCTGACTTAACGATTTCATACGTGGAAGGAAGCTTCGAATCATCCTGATGGGTCTGAGGTGATGGAGGCAACGCTTTCGGATTATGTTCTTCAGGGTGCATATGAGAAATAAGTTCTCCTGACTCATTCCAAATCATGTAATCCAATACGCCGATGGAATTAAGATGGGAGACCAGATGAAGCAGCGTGTCGATATCTGAAGGAATCTCAGTGGCGCTCGGATGCTCATCCTCCGCCGAAGCCATCATTGCCTCATTGGACAGTGCGAATTCAACCATATCGATTTTTGCATCGATAGCATAGGTGGAGATGTGCTTTGAAATGATGACTGAAAGCCCGATTCCGGTGAGCGCAGAGGCCAACAGGCTGTAAACGGCGAATTTTCTTATCAGACTGGAATTGAATACATTCATGATGCCTGCCCCCTGAATGATGCGAGATGTTTAACCCTCTAAGAAATGATTCTATATGATATGGCATAAGAATGAAACAGGAGTGATGATATCATCCTCATAAAATCTCCATAACTTTCTGATAAGGTTAATCCATAGGAAGCACAAAATCAGAAATGTGGAGGCATATATGAATAACGATAATCAAACATTGAGCAAAGCAATCAAAATCGGTGGGATTTTAGTTCTGATAATGGGTATTGTCATGGTAGGAAAGTGGTTCCTGTTTCCGGATCCGGTATCCTATGCAACGTCAGGCAACGGGTCAGCGGTTGCAAGTGCAGCGGTAATGAATGGCGATGTCCAGGAAGTAACCATAGATCTCAAACCCAGTGCGTATGCTCCCATCATCGTTCAGAAGGGGATTCCTGTCCGGTTCAACATTCGGGCTGAAGAAGAAAATATAAACAGCTGCAACGGTACCGTAGTGATTCCAGAGTATGATCTTGAGGCAGTACTGAAACCCGGAGACAACATCATTGAATTCACACCTGATAAGTCCGGTGTGATCTCTTATTCCTGCTGGATGGGGATGGTCACCAGCTCGATTCAGGTAGTGGATGATATCAGCAAAGTTGATCCGACTGCGATTCCGGTTCCCGTCGGCGGCAACAGGCTGCGTCTGCCATGCTGTCAGCCGCAGCAATAGGGAGCGGACTGCCTGATGACATTCTGAGAAATGTTATTCAGAATCTGTTAAAATCAATTACAGGATAGAATCAGTACTGAACAAGCGTCCTATAATGCAAAAGTAACGGTTGACACAGGAGACCCAATGGCGATGAAGCCTCAGAAGATATTGGTTGTGGATGATGAAGTGAAAATCGCCGAGGTTGTGAAATCCTACCTTGAAAAAGAAGGGTATGAGGTTTTTGAGGCCTATGACTGTGCACAGGCACAGAAGATTCTTGATAACCACCAGCCAAACCTGATGGTTCTGGATCTGATGCTGCCTGATATGTCCGGTGAAGAATTCTGCAAACAGGTTCGTAAGAAATCCAGAATCCCAATCATCATGCTGACCGCTAAGGTGGAGGAAGCAGACATACTGAAGGGACTGGATATCGGAGCTGATGATTATATGACAAAGCCCTTCAGCGTGCGGCAATTGGTGGCACGGGTCAAGGCCCTGTTGCGCCGCAGTGGTGAGGAAGCAGCACCTCTGGCCAATCTGTTGAGCTTTAACAATGGGGATTTGGTGGTGGAGCCTCTGAAATATGAGGTCAGAAAGCATGAGGTATTAGTGAATCTGACTCCAAATGAATTCAAGATCCTGATGACTTTGGTAACCTATCCTCATAAGGTTTTTACCAGGGAAGAACTGATCGTCTCTGCTTTGGGAATAGATTTTGAAGGGTTTGACAGGACTGTGGATTCCCATATCAAGAATCTCAGGCAGAAGATTGAAACGGACTCAAAAGACCCGAAATACATTGTTACGGTCCACGGCATCGGATACAGATTCGGCGGTGAGTGAAATGAAATACAGTCTGCGCACAAAACTGACCGCTTCTTTTGCAGCAACGGCGCTGATATGCGTCATCCTGATCGGCGTATTCTCAAACATTCAGCTTGAGAAGCACTTCAAGGAATATGTGCGGCAGAATCAGGACAAGAAAAACAATGAAATTGTGGGACTCATCGGGTCAAAGCTTCAGAGGGATGGAACCTGGGATGTCCAGTCTGTTGAGGATGTGGGCATATACGCCTTGCAGCAGGGGCTCATCATTCAGGTAAAAGATGCTGAAGGCAAGATGATCTGGGATGCTTACTCATACAATAGCGGCATGTGCCAGCAGATGATGCAGGACATGTCGCGAAATATGATGAGCCAAAACCAGGGAGATGGTGGAATCACCCGTGAGACTTTTCAGCTGACTAGCGGAGCTGAAAAGCTTGGATCAGTTGAAATATCCTATTATGGTCCCGTATACTTCAATGAAATTGACGTTCATTTCGTGCGCACACTCAACACGATCTTTATCAGTGTAGGTATCTTTTCATTGCTGCTGGCCATGGCCTTCGGCGTTATCCTCTCGAATCGTATCAGCATGCCTATCATACGTGTGATCCGGACTGCGCAGTCCATAGCGAAAGGCACATATGGGGACAGGAGTCATGAAACCTCAAGCACCCTTGAAATCAGCCAGTTGACAGAAACGGTTAACGATCTGGCCGAAACCCTGGAGAAGCAGGAAAAGCTTCGCAAACGACTGAGCGGTGATGTGGCACATGAGCTCAGAACCCCGTTAGCAACACTTCAAAGCCATGTAGAGGCAATGATTGACGGGGTATGGGAGCCAAGCATGGAAAGGCTAAGCAGCTGCCATGAGGAAATCACGCGGATTACGCGATTGGTCAGCGATCTTGAAAAACTGGCTCATTATGAGAGCGACAGCCTGATACTCAATAAGACGGAATTTCCAGCAAAAGAGTTTCTGGAGCGTCTGATGCAGACCTTTGAAGCAACATTAAACCAGAAGAACATCAGAGCGGTTATCGACTGTGACGGCAGTACTTTTACGGCAGATCGGGACAAGCTGAGCCAGGTTTTCATCAATCTTATGTCCAATGCCTTGAAATTCACGCCTCCAGAGGGGACCATTGAGATCACAGTCAAAGAAACCAATCATGAAACCCGTGTGACGGTTTCGGATACAGGACAGGGAATATCGCCGCAGGACCTTCCCCATATATTCGAGCGTTTTTACAGGGCTGACGTATCGCGGAATAGGACCACCGGCGGAGCCGGCATCGGATTGACCCTGGTGAAAACCATAGTGGAAGCCCATAAGGGATCGATAGAAGTAACGAGTGAAGTCAATAAGGGAACTGTTTTCAACCTGGTTTTCCCAAAATAGCCGATTATCTTAACCCTGTTCTCGGTACACATATCCTGATCATAAGGAAAAGATGGAATACAGAGTGAAAAGGTGAAAAACATGGCACAGTCCATCAAATCAGTCGTTCTTCCCAACAAACAGAGTCTCTCATATATTGAACAGGGTGACCCCACAGACGATTCTTTAATCCTGCTGCACGGCATCGCAGACTCATGCATTGCTTTTGAACCGGTTCTGCCATATATTCCCGATTCCATCCATGCTTTCGCATTGTCACAGAGAGGGCATGGTGATGCAAGCCGACCGGAATCAGGGTACCGGACCACTGATTTTGCATCCGATCTGATGATGTTCATGAATGCACTTCATATTGAAAAAGCTATAATCCTAGGGGCTTCAAGCGGAGGCTTTGCAGCGAGGAGGTTTGCGATAGACCATCCAGAACGCACCTCAGGGCTTGTACTTCTTGGATCACCCTCAGTTCTTCGTGGAAAAAAGGCAGTCGAGGATATATGGAATACTGTATTTTCAAATTTAACAGATCCTGTAGATCCTGAATTCGTGCGAGGATTTACAATGGGGTTGATATCAAAGAATGTTCCGCCGGAATTCCTGGAAAAAATGATAAAGGAGAATCTCAAAGTGCCAGCGCATGTATGGCGTGAAACATTCAAAGGGCTCCTGGAAGAGACGTTCCCGGGGGATATTAACAAGATCAGAACCCAAACACTCGTCATCTGGGGCGATCAGGATATCATTATTTCTCGGAGTGATCAGGAGTCGATCACTGATGCGATTGCAGGTTCCAGGCTTATCGTGCATGCGAGTGCAGGGCATTTGCTCTATTGGGAGGAACCAGACCGTGTAGCGTCTGATATTGTTGCTTTCATCAATGAGATTACGCTCAACAACCCCAAACGTTTTTAGGTTTGGGGTTGTGTTATGGTATGATGAAATGGACAATACCACGGCACATCATAGTATCTAACTATTACATCGGATGAATCTGGAGGAACAGAAAATGAAAATTGCTTTACCGACAAAAGACGGCAAGATTGACAGTCATTTCGGCCATTGCGACTATTTTACCATCGTTGAGGTCAATGAGAATAAAGAGATTATCTCAAAAACCGTATTGGAATCCCCACAGGGGTGCGGCTGCAAGTCAAACATCGCATCAACACTGTCACAATTGGGCGTAGAATGGATGCTTGCCGGTAATATGGGCCAAGGTGCAGTAAATATCCTCAGTTCTCAAAACATCAATGTGGTAAGAGGGTGTTCCGGCGATGTTGAAACAGTTGCCATTGAGTGGTTGAAGGGTAATGTCGCAGACAATCTGGTCCCGTGCGATCACCATGATTGCAATCACTGACGAAAAAAACAGTATTGTTTCTGAGATATTCAAAGGCATCCCAGCTGACCAATAATGGACAGCTGGGATGCCTTTTCTTGAAAACAAAAGAGCCATCGCCACAGCAACGGATGGAACGCAAACTTTCAGTAATAAATCCCCCTGAAAGTGGGTATACATAGGTTGACTGAAGCGTCCGGTGCACATCAAGATGCACTGACGGGCGGCTGTCCAAGGATCGCTTCATATGGAGGACTGAGCATGGTTGAGAACCTGAAACGCGGCCCGTTGTTCAAATACGGGGAGCAGCTGCTTTGGAGATACAAGGATGACGATCTGCCGGGGTTGAGCGCGCAAATCACCTATTATCTCATCCTGGCTTTTTTCCCGTTCCTGTTGTTTCTCATCAACCTTATCAGCTTTACCGCACTTCCAAACGATATAGTCGTTACAGAGATCTCACTGCTGCTTCCTGCAGAAACAGGGGCCATGGTAAAAAATGTGCTGGTAGAAACCGTGCAGGCCAAAAGCACTGCGCTATTATTGGTGGGAATACTCGGCAGCCTTTGGGCATCGTCCAAGGGGATATTAGCCATCATCAGAGGGCTAAACAAGGCCTATGATATTGTTGAGAACCGCAGTTTCATCCATCTCATCACGATTTCTGTGATTGCGACACTGGGAATCACAATGATGATCATCTTCTCATTTGTCATGATCATTTTCGGCAGAATCATCGGGAATGCTGTTTTCGGGTACCTAGGCGCCACAGCCCTCTTCGATATCCTGTGGTCCGTATTGAGGTACTTCATTCCTCTGGTGGCGATGCTCCTCACATTCTCCCTGCTCTATGCCTATGTGCCGAACAGAAAGCTGAAATTCAGGGGGGTCAGGATCGGCACCGTCTTTGCTACTTTCGGGTGGATCATAACATCTCTGCTGTTTTCACTCTATGTGAATAACTTTTCCAATTACTCACGGGTTTACGGCAGTCTGGGAGGATTCATCGCCCTGATATTCTGGCTGTATATCAGTACGCTGATCATTCTCATCGGCGGAGAGCTCAATGCCATTCAAAGCGCTTTTAAGACTCAGGATACGTCGAAGATGAAACCCGTCTAGTTCTTACCTCTACCGGGGATTCTCCAAAGTCCGGGCTTAACGAAGAATCGCCAGTACTCCACTCTTCGAAACAGCTTGCTCCGTGCATCGACTCAGGTCAAAGCAGCAGGGTCTGTTTTTTCCTGCCTTCAGCTTTGAACAGGCGACCTCGATCCGTTTTTGACGTGTCGCAGCAATGTTGGTGGATCGGATCCAGCGAATCCATTCCCAACGTGCCCGGGTTGTGATTCCGTTCCAACGATCCTGCAGCCCGGCAGCAGCCAGTGCGTCCTCTAAATCCAATGGCACTTCAGGTTCTTGCACAAGCTTTATCACCTCAACAACCATGGATACTTTATCGCCGACAGAAGCCTGGGCTTCTGCAGATAAGGCATCATTCACCCTGAACCAATGACTTCCCGCACCGTCTGGTTCCAATACGGATTCGAAGCGGAGACCATTCATGGTTCCTTGAATCATCAGCATGCCTCGTGATGGAAGCATTTCGCTGGCATGTATCGGGAATCGGAGTATTCGCCATCCGTTTATTTCATAGATTTCAGTTTCAAACCGGATTTCGGTCATTATGTTCACCCCTGTCATGTGATCAGTCATTTGTGCATCGTTCATCTCTAAGCAACTTATACCCAGTTTCAGTCCGTATCATCATTGATGTCTATCTCAAAAAAACTGCTGATGGAGGAATTCTCCTGAGCAGTTTTTCATTTCGGCGGATTCGATTAAATTATTCCTTCATTATTCACGGCTTTATCTGATTTTCATTTCAACAACCGACGTATTAATTATGCTAATAGGGCAATTGCACTCTATTGAAAGACTTAATAGTAGGAAGTAACTTATACATGTGAACAGTATTCGGGTCTATACTTAGTGCAGGTAGTCGCAATAACTGAATCTTAAAGGTGATTTGAAACGGGGAGGGGTATTTATGCTGGATACAAAGGGGCGTCATTTGATCAATACCCCCGCCAACGGACTGGCAAAGCTCGCGAATCGCGTACATCTGCTGCCGAATCAGGTAACGATGATATCCTTTGTGGTAGGGGTTGCAGCGGGAGTAGCCATGGCAGCGGGACTTGAAATCATCGGGCTTGGTCTTCTGTGGGCTTCAGGGCTTTTAGATGTCGTAGACGGTCAGCTGGCGCGGCTGACCCATTCATCCAGCAAATCCGGAGCATTACTGGATATGATTCTGGACCGCATGGTGGAGGCGGTTTTCGTTGCAGGGATGGTGATTGCGGATCCCGGTCTGGCAATGCCGGTAATCGGCTTTCTGATGATGGTGATCTTCAATTTCTCCACTTTTTTATCAGCCGGTTCACTGTTTGCCAATACGGGAATCAAGAGCATGCATTATGACGATGGGCTCATTGAACGGACAGAAACCTTCCTGTTCCTGACCCTGGCAGTGATTCTGGCTCCCTGGCGGGGGCCGGTCATCTGGCTGCTGGATGGGATGATTTTGGTCACAGGCTTTATCCGGTTTATAAAGATATACACACTTCTAAAGGACCAGTGATGAATCACATTAACCACCGAAGTCACCGAAAGCACCGAAGAAAACCGCCTCTCTCCCAAATCTCTTCGGTGATTTCGGTGTATTCGGTGGTTACAGCATTTCATCACAATTCTTACAACTAATGAATAAGGGGTATTTACTATGAAAATCAGCGCGAAATCACTTCTAAGCCTTCTGCTTGCCTGGGTTATTATACTGGGAGGCTGTGCAGCAAAAGCGCCTGTAAAACCGGATGAACCTGGCACCTTCAAGGACTGGACGGCAGTTGAAGCCGCAGGGAAAGGAAAAACCGTCACCATTCTTATGTGGGGCGGAAACGATATGATTAATACCTATATGGATACAGGTATTGCAACGCAGCTGAAGGAAAAATACGACATCACCCTGGTTCGCGTGCCAATGAATCCGCCGGAATATCTCAACAAACTCTTGAACGAAAAGAATGCCAAACAGGATGCCGGAACGGCTGATCTCCTTTGGATCAATGCTGAGAATTTCCGAACTGCACAGCAAGGGGGGTTACTCTGGGGGCCGTATGACCAGCTGCTTCCTAATGTGAATAAGATATACGATTTGAATGCCGGGGATCTGAAAACAGATACCGGAATCCCCATTGAGGGGATGGAAGCCATTTGGGGACGGGCACAGCTGGTCATTACTACCGACGGGAGTCGGGTCAGTATGCCTCCGAAATCCTATAAGGAGCTTTTAGTATGGGCCAAGGAGCATCCCGGACGCTTTACCTATCCTAAACTCCCTGATGATTTTGTGGGAAGCGCCTTTGTAAGAGGAGCTCTCTACGAGCTCACCGGGCAGAAGGATTTCAACCGGGATCTGACGGAGGCTGAATTCAGAAAGCTGGCTGAACCGGTCACGGCCTATTTCAAAGAATTGAAGCCTTACCTCTGGCGTGAAGGTACAGCCTACCCCGCCAGCCAGGCCCAGCTTGATGAGCTTTTCAGGAACAACGAAGTGGATTTCACCATGGGCTTTGAGCTGGGAAAAACCGCTGGGCTGGTTGCGTCTGGGACCTATCCTACGTCAGCTTACGGGTATGTGTTTGATACCGGCACCATCGGCAACGCCCATTATCTGGCCGTTCCGTTCAATGCTCCGGAAAAAGCAGCAGCACTGCTGACCATTGATCTCCTCCAAAGTCCCGAAAATCAGCTGGAAAAATTCAAGCCCGAAGTCTGGGGGGATATGCCTGCCTTCGATGCAGGGAAGTTGTCAGCACCCCAGAAGGAAGCGCTCAGCACCATTGAAAAGACAGTATTTCCGGTGCCTCTGGAGGAGCTTTTCATGAAACGGCTCCCTGAGCTGAGGGCCCAGTATATCGACTGGATGGAAACCCTGTGGATGGAGGCCGTTGTAAACTGATATGAAATCACATAAACCCGTAAAGCCCTGGCTCCTGCTGATACCGGCACTTCTGCCGGGGGCAGGAGTCCTGGGGATCGGGCTTGTTGAAGCCTTTAAGGCATCCCTGGGATGGATGCCCTCCTTGGGGCTTAAGACCCTGTCACTGGATGCCTATTTCGTCCTGGCAGGCAGAGAAACCCTGCGATCTGATCTGTTATACACTCTGATTTTTGCATGTATTGCCGTGTTCCTATGCATAGTGATCGGTTCACTGATTGCCTGGGGAGTAGTGAGCTGCCGGAATGCGATGATTAAGAAATGGGCTGTCCTGTGGCTGGTAATGGCCGTCATTCTGCCCTATGGGGTAGCAGCCCAGGCCACCCAGGGCTTTTTGGGTCAGTCGGGGCTCGTTGCCCGGTTGGCAGCTGCATTGGGCCTGATCCATACTCCAAACCAGTTCCCCGTGCTGCTCCTGACCCCCATGGGTTTGGGGCTCTTTTGGCCTTATATCTGGAAGGGCAGCGCATTTACCGCCATGGTGCTTCGGCCCTATTACGATAAGGTCCGCAATACCCAAGAGGATGAAGCCAGAACCCTGGGAGCAGGGGGGCTGAAGCTATGGTCGGCCATCTATGTACCGGCAGGGGCAGGGGCTATGGCCATTATCGGCAGCGTGATATTCGCATACATCTTCGGCGGTCTTGAAATCCCGGTATGGCTGGGAGCCCTGAATCCAAGGCTGATGCCGGCAGATTACTATTCCCTGTTCTTGCATCCGGATCTGAACCGGATTCCTGAAAGAATGGCCCAGGTACTGATGATGGCTTTGATCGGTCTTATAGCTTCCGTGAGCTTTGGAATGGGGATCCTAGCCCTTGCTAAACAGGGTTTTGGGTACCGAGGGATTGTAAGGATATTCAAGTCTGAGCGTATGCCGAAGGCTGCTCTCATTCCTCCGCTCTTTGTACAGGAGGGGATGATCAGCATTTATGGGCTTCTGATGGGACTTCCGTTTATCTGGTTGCTGATTACGGGGCAGAATCCATCACTCCGATTTCCCAATTTCATACCCACGCACTGGAATATCATTTCCGGACTGATGCCGGTGTTTAAGGATCCCTTACTGGGAAAAGCTGTTTTCAACGGTCTATTCGTGGCAGGGATGACAGGGCTTTACACGGCTTTTGCAGGATTTCCAGCAGGACGTGCTTTCGCAAGGTATCCGGGTTTTAAAGGTGAAGACCTGGCAAAGCTGCTTTGCGTGATTCCATTAATCCTTCCGGGGATTGTCCTGGTAACAGGAGCCCAGCTCAGCGCCATCCGTCTTGGGATCTATGGGACTAACTGGGCTGTGGTGCTCTGCCACTGCACACTCACCATGCCATATGCCATTGGGATTCAGGCCATCTATCAGAAACAGAATGGCTTCCTGCAGGAAGAGGCTGCACGGACCCTGGGAGCATCAACTTATCACTATGTCACCCGGGTGCTGATCCCCATGAATATTCCTCCCGTTGTCATGAGCTTCACCCTGGGATTCCTGATTTCATTTACTGAAACCTTCTCCACCCAGCTGGTGGGGGGAGGCAGGGTCATAACCCTGGGGGCACTCCTGGGGCCAGCTCTTGAATACGGGGATTTGGCCAGGGGCAGCGGCTATATGATACTTTTCACACTCATCAACGGCGCCGTCTTTTATCTGTCCTATCGGCTAGCCCGGCCCATGACTGCCCGATCTGAGCATCGTTCCCTGGAGGATACCCATCATGCTGGAGGTTAAAGGAATTAACAAGTCATATGGCGCCCGTTCAGTCCTTGAAAATATTAGTTTCAGCTGTGAGACCCCAGAACTGGTATCCATCCTGGGGCCTTCCGGGTCGGGAAAATCTACGATTTTAAAAATCATTGCCGGGCTAAGTGAATCAGATGCCGGTCATACCCTGATGGATGGAAACGATATAAGCAGCATGCGCCCTGAGCACCGGGGAATCGTGTACATATCCCAGGAGCCCTCCTTATTTCCCCATATGACAGTGGAAAAGAATCTGTGCTTCGGTTTGGAGCTTAGGGGTATTTCTATGGGTAAAGCAGCCTCGAAGCTGAGTCGTCTGGTTAAGACCCTGGAGCTTGGGGGCCTTGAACAACGGATGCCCTGGGAGCTTTCCGGCGGCCAGCGGCAGCGAGTCGCCATCGGCAGGGCTCTGGCTGTCGAACCCCGGGTACTTCTGATGGACGAGCCTTTTTCCAGTCTGGATCTGTCTCTGCGAACGGCAATGGGAGGGCTGATCAGAAAGATTCGGGAAACCTTTGAGATTACGATCCTGATGGTAACCCATGATCCAGGCGAAGCCATGTCCTACTCCGACCGGATGATCCTTCTGGATGAAGGACAAATACTACAGATCGGAACCCCGGAGCAGCTGTACCGGGAACCTCATTCCCTTCAGGCGGCGAGCATGCTGGGGGTCTGGGGGATCCTCCCTGGCCTCTATGACAAGGATTCTCTCCACTGGGCGTTGGGAACCCTGAGGGCCAAAAGCAACCCGATAGTCACCGAAGGTCTGTATTATCGCCCGGAAGACCTATGTCTGATTCCGGATGCGGAAGGCATCCCAATAGAGACTTCCTTCAGACGCGGACTGGAGGTGTACTACCGGTTCATCACGGCATCAGGTCCGGTTGAGCTGATGACTGCTGATGTGGTTCCGCTGCCAGCCGGTACGCCGGTGCGGGTTTTGTGGCGGGGCAGCAGATGACCTATTCATGGAGTAAGTCTAATCATAGTGATGTGACAGGATGAAGTTGCGTGAATGCTTCAAAATGAAAGGTCAATAACATCCATCATGTCCATTCCTGGATGGTCAACGAAAAACAATCTACTTTGAGGCCCATATTGATATGGACGATATGCTGCTCACGGAAGCAGAGAAGGCAGGCCGAAGTGGATAAATGCTGTGACAAAGGTATTATTAAGGTATGAAAAAATCTGAAATTCAGCAGTTAATGGGATGGAAGCTATGATTCTGCTCTTCCATGCCCTATGATTGAACCCGGCGTTCAAGGGCATATGACAAATACAGGAAGGAACTGGTGATAATTATGATGAACATCATTGTTTTGGGAGCTCACAGCAAGGAATGTATCGACCTTGAACACAATCTGATGAAGGCCTTGGAACAGATGGGTCTTGACGTTGAATTCAAGAAAATTTCCGATATCAAGGAAATCGCGAAGTATGGTGTATTGCTATATCCTGCACTGATGGTGAATGGAAAACTGATGTTTGAAGGCGTTGTGCCATCCATTCATGAACTGAAAACCCATTATCTTAACGGCTGAAAGGAGCGAGGGTTGTGTCAAAAAATTGGTATCCGATCATTGACTATGACAAATGTATAGGGTGTCTGGCTTGTGTCAACTTCTGCATGCATGATGTGTTTGCAGTGGAAAACGATAAGCCGGTAGTGGTTCATCCTGAAAACTGTATTGAGTTTTGCCGCGGTTGTCAGAAAGGTGCTTGTGATTCAGGGGCCATCAGCTTCCCTGGAGACAAGAGAAAGGAGTGAATGGCATGGGAGCAACTGGTCTATTGGTCTGTGTTTGTCAGGGAACCTGCCCGTCGTTTAAAAGCATGGATATATTTGAAGTGATGAATGCGGTTCGTAGGGAAAATCTGGTGGATTTTGCTGCTCTCCATCCCCAACTGTGTGCGGATGATGGTGATACTTTTCTTAAAATTCTTCTGGATGGAGGCAAAGTTGATAAGATTTTTATTGCGGCCTGTGACCCAGGGATGCAGAAAAAAATGTACCGCTCGGCCTTTGAAGATGCAGGATTTGATCCTAAACATCACTTTGCTGTAGATATCCGTAACATGAGTACTGAGGATGCGGTCACTACGATCAGGAACCTGATTGAGTCTAACAAAGGATAGAAGTTCGATAAAAATCAGTAATCTTATCCCAAAATAGAATTTATAATTCCAATAAGAAACTGCACGAAAAGTGCAGTTTTTCTGCATTAAGCATAAAACTCAAGAGTGCGTCTTGACATTGCATAGACAATTGTCTATCCTTGCTATATAGACAAATGACTATGTAATTAGGAGGTGTTCCAGACGAACCCATATGAGGTGAATGCCAAAATCTTTAAAGCACTTTCTGATCCAAGCAGATTGAAAATCATCGAGATTCTCTCCTGCGGCGAACGCTGCGCCTGTGACATTCAAGCATTTTTTGAATTCACGCAGCCTACCCTTTCCCATCATATGAAGTCCCTGATGGAAAGCGGATTGGTAACATGCAGGAAAGAGGGGCTGTGGAGCTATTACGGTCTTAATACTGAGGCATCACAGGCATTAATCAGCTATTTCAATCATTTGACTGCAGATTCTGAGGAGTGTCTGTGTAAGGAAGTGTTAAAACAAAACGATTGCAGTGAAAAAACAGCCGTAAAAAAGGAGAAAAACAAGTAAGACCATGAAGATTCTTGATCCCACTATGGAATCGAGAATAAGAACAATATGATTTCGGACGGAATCACACCATCGATACCATATCAAGGAGGATTTTAAATGTTCAGAAAAATCATTGTCGCAACAGATTTATCAGATGCATCAAACGCCTTGATCAGTTGCCTTGGAAGCTTACAGGCGTACGGCACGGAAGAATGTTTACTGCTGCAATGTGTCAGTTTGCAGGCTGCGGCATCCTTAGCGCTGGCTTATGATACTGCTACGCCCGGAAACAGCCTGCGTGAGCAGCAGGCGATACTGGAAAACCAGGGATACAAGGTGGAAAGTCGGGTTGTAACGGGAGTAGCCAAGCAGATGCTTCATCATATCGCTGTTGAAGAAGATTTTTCAATCATTGTCGTAGGTGCTCAGGAACACTCTCTTACGAAAGAAATTTTCTTCGGAGGTTTAGCCTACGAAATCATCCATAATTCACAGAAGCCTGTCCTGCTTATCCGTCTGGCAGAAAGCGATAAAGACGGGCTGTCCTGCATCAAATCGATTGGGTGTGACATCGGCAACCATGTTCTGTTTCCGACGGATTTTTCCGAGGGTTCGGATCATGCATTTGAGTATTTAGAAAAAATGGTTACGGACGGCGTAAAGAAAGTGACTCTGCTTCATGTACAGGATAAACAGCGGATCGCCCCCTATCTGGAGGATTCCATCGATGAATTCAACCGGATTGACGGTGAGCGGCTCGATGACCTGAAGAAAACGCTTAAGCGTATAGCGAATGTTGAAGTGGAGACAGTCCTGCGCTATGGTTCACCTACTGGTGAAATCCTAAACCTGATCCGTGAAGAGAATGTACAGCTTGTGGTGATGGGAAGCCAGGGACGCGGCCGGATTCAGGAGGTTTTCCTGGGCAGTGTCAGCCACAACGTGGCAAGGCATTCTCCAGCATCCGTCCTGCTCATTCCAATGAAATTTACAAATTGACAACCGACAAATTCACGAGGAGTCACTATATGAAAAACGAAAAGATCAAGAAAATGAGTGTTTTTGAGAAATACCTCACCGTATGGGTCGCCCTGTGCATAATCGCCGGTGTTGCCATTGGTCAACTGTTTCCAGCTTTTCCGGAGACCCTGGCAAAATATGAATATGCCCGTGTATCAATTCCTGTAGCCATCCTGATCTGGCTGATGATCTACCCCATGATGCTGAAGGTGGATTTCTCCAGTATCGTCAATGCCACAAAAAAGCCTCAGGGACTGGTGGTCACCTGTGTGACAAACTGGCTGATCAAGCCCTTCACCATGTATGCGATTGCTTGGTTTTTCCTGAAAGTGGTGTTCGCTGGTCTGATTGAAGCCGGTCTGGCAACGGAATATCTGGCCGGTGCGGTTTTGCTCGGAGCAGCTCCGTGTACTGCCATGGTCTTTGTATGGAGTTATCTGACCGATGGTGATCCCGCCTATACGCTTGTGCAAGTAGCCGTGAATGATCTGATCATCCTGGTTTTATTCACCCCGATCGTGGCATTCCTGTTAGGAATCAGCAATGTTGTGGTTCCGTACGACACGCTGTTCCTTTCGGTATTCCTGTTCGTAGTCATCCCCTTGGCAGCAGGATACATCACCCGCCGGGTCATTGTGGCTCATCAGGGACTGGAATATTTTGAAAAGCAGTTCATTCCTAAATTCAGCAACATCACGGTAATCGGCCTTCTGCTTACGCTGGTGATCCTTTTCTCATTCCAGGGAGAGACAATCCTGTCCAATCCCCTGCACATCGGATTGATCGCAATCCCACTGATTATCCAAACAGTATTCATTTTTTTCGTTGCATACCTCTGGTCCAGAGCTTGGAAGCTGAAGCATGATATCGCGGCTCCTGCCGGGATGATCGGTGCCAGTAATTTCTTTGAACTGGCCGTCGCCGTGGCTGTTTCGCTGTTCGGTTTACAGTCCGGGGCAGCTTTGGCAACGGTCGTAGGTGTTCTGACGGAAGTGCCGGTCATGCTGATGCTTGTAAAAATAGCCAACAATACCCGGCACTGGTTTCCGGAAAAACAGGGAGGTTGAAATGAAAAAGAAAGTCGCGTTCGTCTGCGTTCATAATTCCTGTCGCTCACAGATGGCTGAAGGGTGGGCAAAACACTTGGGTTCGGATGTGCTGGAAGCTTATTCTGCCGGTACTGAAAAATACCCCGAAGTAAAACCCCTGGCGCTTCAAGTGATGGAGGAGGCCGGTGTCGACATGACAGGGTTTAAGCCGAAGCTGGTGACTGATATTCCGGATGAGCTTGATATTCTCATCACTATGGGCTGTAATGTCATTTGCCCTTATATCCCCAATAGCCACCAGGAAGATTGGGGATTGGATGACCCTTCCGGTGGCCCAATCGAAGGATATCGTGAAACCCGTGAGCTGATCCGCCAGAAGGTTGAAGATCTGATAGCCCGAATTAATAAGGGTGAAATCTAACCAACCTATCAGCCAGATCTGATGCAAATCAGGAGGACAATTCGGAATGGATAAGCCTTTTATTGGAATGACCGCAATGCATATCCCTGGAAAACAGCTGATTTCTCATTGTATAAAAACTGCATACATCGATGCGGTTCGTCGGGCAGGCGGCGAGGTGATTCTGGTCCCTTCCGGCATTGACAGCAGTGGGTGTGACCGGATCATGGCGCGTTTGGATGGATTGCTGCTTCCCGGAGGAGCAGACGTGTCTCCGCTTTTTTATGGGGAGCAACCGATTAAAGAAGTAACCTTAACCCGATTGTCTGATGATCAATTTGAAGCAGCGATGATAAAAGCCGCCATTGAGCAGAAAAAGCCGATACTTGGAATATGCAGAGGAATGCAGATTTTAAATGCGGCGCTGGGTGGATCGCTTTATCAGGATATCCATGTTCAGAATGCTGCATCCTTGTGCCATCGTCAGGATATTGACATTCGAGAAGAAGGAACCCATAGGATTAGAATAACCCAGGGATCCAATTTGGAACGAGTAATAAAGTCTCAAACGACCTTAGTGAACAGTTATCATCATCAGGCTGTTAAAAGATTAGGCGATGGCTTAATAATCACTGCGGTTGCAGATGACGGAGTGGTGGAGGCATTTGAATCTGCTGATGGAGCACTGATGGGTGTGCAGTGGCATCCGGAAGGGATGACAAGGGATTCGCATTCAGCAGAGTTGTTCCGGCATTTTGTTCAATTCTGCAGTAATTAAGATTATCTGAAATAGAAAAGCCGCAACGGTTCTGTTAAGCAGAGCTGTTGCGGCTTTTATTTGACTCTATCCGAGTGTTTACTTGTAGCAAGTGTCAAAGGGATAATTGAAATCATACAAAACAGATATTAATTATAATTTTACGTTGACAGATGCGTTGACGAGAGTGTATGATAAAACATATCAGTTTAGTATATTAAAAAAATAAAAATTCTGGAGGAACCACTCATGAGAAAAGGACTTGTATTTGGAATCATTCTTGCTATTTCCGCCCTGGCATTTTCAGGCTGCGCGGCACCTAAGACTGCTGAATCGGACGATGCAGCAAAAGCAGTGACATTACTGGATGAGATTAAAGAGAACGGCGTGATCCGCGTGGGTACGGAGGGTACCTATGCGCCATTTACCTTCCATGATGAGTCCGGTAAACTCACAGGTTTTGACGTAGAACTGGCAGAGGAAGTTGCCAAACGGCTGGGCGTCAAAGCGGAATTCGTTGAAACCAAATGGGATGGCATGTTCGCCGGTCTTGATTCAAAACGTTTTGATATGGTGGCCAACCAAGTAACCATTCGACCTGATCGTGTAGAAAAATACGATTTCTCTACACCGTATATCCAAGCCCGCGGGGTCCTGATTGTGAATGAATCAAATACCGATATCAAAGGATTTGCTGACTTGAAAGGTAAAAAAGCAGGACAAACCCTCACTAGCAATCTGGCGGAAATTGCAAAGGCCAATGGTGCTGAAATCATACAGGTTGAAGGGTTCAATCAATCCATCGATTTGCTGACATCCAACCGGATCGATGCTACTATCAATGACAGCCTCTCATACCTTGACTTCAAGAAACAGCAACCAGATTCCCCCATCAAAGTAGTGGCAGAAGCCGATACAAGCGATCAATCCGGTTTCCTTTTAAATAAAGGTAATGCTGAATTGGTGGCTGCAATTAACGGGATTCTGGAAGAAATCAAAACAGACGGCACATACCTGAAGATTTCACAGAAATGGTTCGGGGAAGATGTTTCAAAATAGAATGGCAGGTGCCTGAATGGATGACAGAATGATGCGAATTGCGGAAATCCTTTGGGATTCCCTGATTCCCTTGATAAAAGCCGGGCTCATGTTCACAGTACCCCTTGCACTTACCTCATTTTCCTTGGGCCTGCTCCTGGCTTTCGTTACAGCACTGGCCAGGATTTCATCGAATAAATTGTTGAAAAGTATAGCAGAAATCTATGTTTGGGTCATCCGCGGTACACCTCTGCTGGTGCAGCTGTTCATCATTTTTTATGGACTTCCCAGTATCGGATTGACCTTGAGTGCCTTCGTCTCGGCGGTCATCGGCTTCACTCTCAGTGTTGGGGCGTATAACTCAGAAACAATCCGGGCGGCAATACAGTCAATTGATAAAGGACAGTGGGAAGCGTCTCAGGCCGTCGGTCTTTCCCGAGGTCTGGCACTTAGGCACGTCATACTGCCTCAAGCTCTCCGAGTAGCCATTCCTCCGCTTTCCAATTCCTTTATCGGTTTAGTGAAGGATACATCTCTGGCAGCAGCAATCACGGTGACGGAGCTTTTCCAGGTGGCCCAACAGATTACGGCGAGAACCTACGAGCCACTGTGGCTTTATACCGAAGCAGCGGTGGTGTACCTATTGTTCTGTTCCGTACTTACGTATTTTCAAGATAAACTGGAAGCCCGTTCAGGCAGACATCTGTCGTCGTGAGCAATTAGAAAGGAAGGCAACTCCGTGATCCGTTTAGAGAATGTGCATAAGAAGTTTGGAACACTTGAGGTACTGAAGGGTATCGATCTGACGGTGAATCAGGGGGAAGTGGTGTGCATCATCGGACCCAGTGGATCCGGTAAAAGTACCCTGCTTCGGTCCTTGAATCATCTGGAACGGATTACAGACGGTAAAATCAGCATCGGAGGGCGGCTCCTGGATGAACGCCGGGATGGGAAGGATATCCACCGGCAGTCACCTCAGCGAGCCCTGGAAATCTGCGCTGAAACAGGAATGGTTTTTCAGCGGTTCAATCTGTTTCCTCATATGACAGCCTTGGAAAATGTGATGCTGGCCCCACAGACAGTCAAGAAGGTACCACCTGAGCAGACCCGGATAAAAGCTCTTGAGCTGCTCCGTAAGGTGGGGCTTGAAGAAAAGGCGGAGGTCTATCCAGCCCAGCTTTCCGGAGGCCAGCAGCAGCGGGTGGCCATTGCCAGAGCATTGGCTATGGATCCGAAAATCATGCTATTTGATGAGCCGACATCGGCCCTGGATCCTGAGCTGGTGGGTGAAGTACTGGAGGTCATGAAGTCTTTGGCTAATGAAGGAATGACGATGCTTATCGTGACCCATGAAATGGCGTTCGCCAAGGAAGCAGCTCACCGGGTCATTTTTCTGGATAACGGCGTAATTGTGGAAGAGGGTCCTCCTGAAGAAATATTTGAAAAACCAAAGAAGGAACGCACACGGGTATTTTTAAACCGGATCATCACCTATAACATCTAAACTTTTTGACCTACTCGGGATTCCTATATGTTCTGAGTCGAAGCGTATTGAATGTTTGGTTTTTATGAGATTAATTATCATTAGCGATTGACAAAATTGTATCAGTCCGTTATGCTTAACGAGCAACAGCAAATGATAATCAATATCACTGGAGGAGAATATGAAAAGAAGCATACTGGCAGTAACATCTTTAGCGATGGCAGCGGTTTTAGCATTTACAGGCTGTGCAGCAGCGCCTGCAGGCGAATCGTCACCGACGTCGGCAACCCAGAAATCCGTAAATCTCTTCACGGATCGGCATTATGAATCAGATGATGCTCTCTATCAAAAATTCACGGAACAAACAGGAATTAAGGTTAATGTCGTCAAAGGAAAATCGGATGAGTTGATTGAACGGTTGAAAACTGAAGGAGCTGATTCAGAGGCGGATCTCCTGGTGTTAGCCGATGCAGGCAGACTGCACCTGGCGAAGACTGCAGAACTGCTGCAGACAGCTTCCAGCGAGACACTGGATGCTAATATACCTGAGAAATTCAGGGATCAGGATGGGCAGTGGTACGGCATGACAAAACGGGCTCGGGTCCTTATCTATTCCAAGGAAAGGGTGAATCCTGCGGATCTCTCAACATATGCAGAACTGACAGATCCCCGCTGGGAGAAGAAAATCCTGATACGGTCCTCAGAGAATGTCTACAACCAATCCCTGCTGGCCTCCTTCCTTGAGCTGAACGGGGAAGCTTCCGCAAAGGCATGGGCAGCGGGAATTGTGAAGAATATGGCCAGGGATCCGGAGGGTGGAGACCGGGATCAGGCGAAAGCCATTGCAGCGGGTTTGGGTGATATCGCAGTGATGAACACGTACTATTTCGGACAGATGCTGAATTCTTCGGACCCTGAAGAAAAAAAGGTTGCTGAGGAACTGGGCGTATTCTTCCCTGACCAAAACGGTTCAGGAACCCATGTGAATATTTCTGGTGTCGGCCTGACGAAAGTGTCTAGGAACAAGGACGCTGCAATTATGTTAATGGAATACCTATCTGGCGAAGAAGCGCAGAAGCTATACGCTGAAGCAAACTATGAATATCCCGTCAATCCCAAGGTGGAACCATCAGAGCTCCTAAAATCGTGGGGGTCGTTCAAAGAGCAGGAAATCCCGTTGAACGCACTGGGGGATTTCAATACGGATGCAGTCCGTCTGTTAGGAGAGGTTGGCTGGAAGTAATCAAATGGAGGTGTCATGATGCGTCAGCAAAAAAATATATCCCTATCGGATCAGGTCACAGGACTGGCCGTCATAATCCTGTTATCTCCGGTACTATTGCTGGCGCTTCGCACCTGGGGTCTTGAAACAGACAACTGGGACCACCTCCTGAAATTTCTGCTGGGGGAGGCAGTCATAACGACATTATGGCTGGCCTTTCTTTCAGTATTGGGTGCTGGAGTGATCGGTGTCCTGGGGGCATGGCTGGTCAGCTGTTTTGATTTCCCTTTCAGAAATACCTTCGAATGGCTGTTGGTGCTTCCCATTGCCATCCCACCATACATCGCAGCTTATGTTTACGCGGGAATGCTCAGTTATACAGGGAGTGTACAGACCGCAGCGAGGGGCTGGGGACTTCAGATTCCTCAAAACTGGCTGGATATCATGTCTTTGCCGGGAGCAGTTTTTATTTTTATCATCACCCTTTATCCGTATGTGTATATCATCGTAAAATCATTCTTGAAACAGCATTCTGCTCAGTTCATAGAAAATGCCCGGGTAATTGGTTATGACAGCCGCGGCATTCTGGTGAAGGTAATCCTTCCTTTGATCCGGATACCTTTGATGGGGGCTATGATCCTGGTGCTGATGGAAACCGTCAGTGATTTTGGCGTTGTGAAGTATTATGGCCTGCAAACGGTCAGTACCCTGATTTTCAAAGCCTGGTTCGGCATGCGGGATCTTGGATTGGCAGGCCGCTTATCCCTGGGACTTTTAGCGGGGATCCTGATAATCCAGAGCGCAGAGGAGTGGCTAAGGGGCAGAAGAGGGTATTCTATCGGTTCAGGGAAATCCGGAGCGCTGAGTCCGGTGAAACTCCGTCGATTCGGCAGAACCCTGGCTGTGGGATTTCTAACAGCCGTTTTCGGGATAGCCTTCGTCATTCCAGTGGGACAGATGATATTCTGGGCAGCGTTAGCTTGGGAGAAGGTTGATGTGTTCAGTATTCTCAACGTTTTTGGAAGCACAGTGGTCATGAGTACTCTGGCAGCTTTGATTATTCTGACGCTAAGTGTTCTGATTGGACATCGGACACGTTTTATGGGGAGTCGAATTTCGCGGTTAATCAATCGGATGACCCAAGTAGGTTATTCCGTTCCAGGAGCGATTATCGCTGTCGGAACCCTTATCCTCTTTGTCAGTCTGGATGGGCTGCTGTATCCGGTTTATCAAGTTTTTAATCCGGAAACTAAAAAGCTGGTTCTCAGTTCCGGGCTGGTGATGCTCCTCTTTGCCTATGTCGTCAGATACATGGCTATCGGGTACAGCTCTGTGCAATCCGGCTTCACCAAAATAGGCAGTCGGTTCCGGGAGGCTGCAGGCGTTCTAGGATACAACCCGGGGCAGACCTTGATGAAGGTTGAACTGCCCATGCTCCAGCGTTCCTTATTGGCGGGTTTCATCCTGGTCTTTATCGATGTTCTGAAAGAGCTGCCGCTGACCCTGTTGCTCAGGCCCTTCAACTATGACAGCCTGGCGACCCTGGTCTATGTCTATGCAGGCGATGAACGAATCCACGAAGCGTCGATCCCCTCCCTGGCAATTGTAGGAATCAGCCTGATTGCCGTTATCGCACTGGAAATCATCAACCATCAGGAGAAAAGGAGAACGAAAAATGAAGCTGAGCATTCATAACCTGCGGTTCAGATACCATGAATCCGGGCCGATGATTCTTGATAATCTCGATCTGGAAATGACACCTGGAGAAATCACAGCTGTGGTCGGTAACAGCGGCTGCGGGAAAAGTACGCTGCTTCGAATCATTTCGGGTCTTGAATCCCGGGCTGAAGGAATCATTCAGGTGGGGGATACGATTTTTCAAAACGACGATGAATTCATTCCGGTAGAGAAACGGCAATTGGGTTTTGTGTTTCAGGACTACTCACTGTTTCCATTTATGACGGTGATGCAGAATATCCGGTTCGCTGTGAAAAAAAAAGATGCTGTATCACTCCCAGAACTGATCCGGCTTACCCGATTGGAAGGGCTGGAAAACAGATATCCTCATGAACTTAGCGGCGGCCAGCAGCAACGGGTTGCCGTGGCACGAACATTGGCTTCCAATCCTAAAATGCTGCTGATGGATGAACCTTTCAGCAATCTTGACGAAGCCTTGGTACGCGAAATACGGTCAGAACTCCGACAAATTCTCAAAAGCAGGAATCTGACCACCATAATCGTGACCCATAGTATGGAGGACGCTGAGGCCTTTGCGGATCGAACTGTGAGATTGGGAGCATAAACAAAGGGTAAATAGCAAAACGAGAGGCGTTCCAACCATCTGGAACGCCTCTCGTTTTGCTTATGATTTCGTAAGTTTGGATTTTTTTGAAGCGTACTCCTCATCATTGATTTCTCCCCGGGCATAGCGATCATTCAAAATATTGAGGGATGCATTATCTTTTGCCTGGTTGCGGAAGAGCAGAATTAACAGCCTATGTACAGATATAGGTTTCAATATAGGATTAACGATTATTCATATCATGATATGGGTATAAAAACTTCTAAGTCGTGCTGTTTACCCGAAAACCCAGAAAAGATCACTGACATTCAGGAGGACTCAATGCTATTCAAATTCAAAGATCGATCGTCTCACGAAACCGATCAGATCATTCGCTATGTGGAATCTCGTTTGCAGGGTGCTGATCCCGCTGAGCCGAGTGCAAAATATCCAGTCAACCAGAGGTTTTTAGGCTTTATAAGGAAACTTATCGATATTGAAAAGCAGATGGCTGCATCGGCTAGGCAAATGTTAGACACCACATCAAAACTCAGTAGCTTCGATGTGGAGATAGCACATGATTCAAGGAAACTGGTGAACTTCGCTTCTGAAATGGCTACCGTTAGCGAATCAAATCTTGCAGTGGTAGAGGAGACTACTTCCAGCATGAACCAGGTTCATGAAACTGTAAATGTGATTTCTGAAACCTTGAGCCGACTGGCCGAAGATTCAGAGCTGTTGGTAACCGGAAACCACGAGGGCCTGCTGCAGGTTCGGAGCATTAATGACCTCAAAAATGACGTGATGCACAATTCAGAGGAAATGAACCTTAAAATTGACAGTTTGGTAGATATGAGCATTAAGATCAGCGAAATTGTCGCTGGGGTCGAACAAATTGCCCAACAGACCAATCTGCTGGCTCTGAATGCATCCATCGAAGCCGCCCGGGCAGGGGAACACGGAAGAGGATTCTCCGTAGTTGCCGAGGAAATACGGAAACTCTCCGACAGCACACAAAAGAACTTGGACGGAATGAAAGCGTTTGTGACCGGAATCCGTAAAGCTGCCAACGAGGGAAAGCGCAGCATGGAGCAGACCATGGATTCCGCGCAAAAGATGAGCAGCGAAATTGATCTGGTTTCTAGAAATATACAGCGCAATGTTGATAGACTTGAAGCAACTGTCCAGGATGTCCGTATCATCAACAAGGATATGGAAGGGATTCAGATGGCTGTGGACGAAATTAATCTGGCAATGGAGATATCCAGCCGCGATGCGGAGCGCCTGAGTGAAATGACCCGCACCATCCATGTACAAGCGACTTACAGCAGCACCAAAGCTCAGGATATTGCAGCAATAGACGGAACGCTGTCCCGCATTACCGGGGTAATGATGAAACAGTTGAACGGCAGCGTCAATGCACTCAGCAACGAAGAGTTCCTGACTGCTCTCCGGAAAGCGAAGACAGCTCACAAGACTTGGCTAGAGAATCTGGGGAGAATCAATACTGAGATGCAGGTCTATCCAATCCAGATCGATGGAGCAAAATGCATGTTCGGGCATTTCTACCATGCAGTCATAGTAGAGCATCCCTTACTTGAAAAGGACTGGCGTGCGATCGATGCGGTCCATAATGAACTGCATAGTACCGGCCACCGGCTTGTCGAAGTGGTTCACTCCAAACAGAAGGATCAGGCAGATGTACTGTACGCCAAGGCCTGCGCTCTATCAACCCAAGTGATTAGTTATCTGGACAGCATTGTATCACAAGTAGAAGCCCTCAACAGAGAAGGCGTGCGCGTTTTTACATAAGAAGTCATATACTAAACCTGAGGATGAAGAAATAAGCCTTTTGGCCCCTTACGGACATACCGATGCGAACGGAAAAATTTGATTTAGATACAAAAGCAAGAGGAGGTCCATCAGAACTCCTCTTGCTTTTATTATAATCTAGTCAGTTTAGAGTAATCGATATTCCATCAAAAAGTGTTCTATAGCAGTGTGCAGGACGCTTTTTTGCTTGAATCCCCAAGAGAAAGGGTATCACTATAATATCTCCATGAGTTTATCGTGGCTCCATTAAAGTTACGGGATCGAACAAATGCCTAAGATAGGTTAGTAGCGTTTCGAAGCTATCAATTGTGCATATGGAGGAAAGTAATGAAAAAAAAAGATGACAATCATCAAGGTCAAGAACATGGACATCATGATCATCATGCAATGATGGTCGCGGATTTCAAGAAAAGATTCTTCTTCTCCCTAATTCTTATGGTACCTATACTTGCGCTGTCGCCAATGATTCAGATGTTTATGGGTGTTGAATGGAGGTTTGAGGGCGATTCATATCTTTTATTAGCATTATCTACCGTACTTTTCTTTTACGGCGGTAAGCCATTTTTATCAGGTGCCATTGACGAGTTTAAGAAAAAAACACCAGCAATGATGATGCTTATCGCTTTGGCAACCTCGGTAGCATATATTTATAGTTCCCTTACCGTGTTTGTTCTTAAAGGAAATGATTTCTTTTGGGAACTGGCAACATTGGTCGTCATAATGCTTCTCGGTCATTGGATTGAGATGAAATCAGTAATGGGGGCATCTAAAGCCCTAGAAGAATTGGTAAAGCTAATGCCTGAGATTGCTCACCTGATAAGCGACAATGGAGAAACCAAGGATATACCTGTAAAAGATTTAAAGGAAGGGGATATGGTTCTGGTAAAACCTGGGGAAAAGGTGCCTATTGATGGTATTATTTTTGATGGGGCTTCATCCATTAATGAATCCATGATTACAGGAGAATCGGTACCTGTCGATAAAGGCAAAGATGATGAGATTATAGGGGGAGCAATCAACGGAGAAGGAATCTTGAAGTTCAAGGTTAATCGAGTTGGTGATAAAACCTTCCTGTCCCAAGTCATCAAAATGGTTCGAGAAGCTCAGGAATCAAAATCCAATACTCAGAGGTTAGCAGATATTGCAGCGAAGTGGCTTTTCTATATTGCAGTAACAGCAGGCACCATAACATTTATAGTATGGATGGCTATAGGCAAGGACTTGAATTTCGCTGTCGAGAGAGCTGTAACTGTAATGATTATTTCCTGTCCTCATGCACTGGGGCTAGCCACACCACTCGTAACTGCAGTTTCAACCAGCATTGGAGCAAAGCGTGGTCTTCTGATAAGGAACAGGGCAGCTTTTGAAAATGCTAGAAGAATAAATTCAATTGTTTTTGATAAAACAGGTACTTTGACAGAAGGTGAATTCGGGATTACTGATATTCTTGAAGTGTCTGTCACCAAGGAAGAGTTGTTGACATTAGCTTATTCTATTGAGTTGAATTCGGAGCATCCAATTGCACAAGGAATAGTGAATGAAGGCAAGAAGAAGAACTTGGAGCGACTCGAGATAACTGATTATCAAAATATCACAGGAAAGGGACTGATGGCGAAAGTCAGCGGTAGAGATATTAGAGTTGTAAGTCCTGGGTATATGCGCTCAGAAAAAATCAGCTTTGATGATGAGGATTTTGAGAAGTTGGCGCAGGAAGGAAAAACTGTGGTCTTTGTCCTTGAAGAAACCAAATTGTTGGGCTATTTAGCACTTTCTGATATCATTCGGGATTCAGCCAAAGAAGCAGTAGATACACTGCGGAGTATGGCCGTCGAATCCATTCTGCTGACAGGAGATAACAAGAGGGTTGCTGCCTATGTCGGAGAAAGGGTGGGTATTGATAAAGTCATAGCGGAGGTGCTTCCTCAGGAAAAAGCATCAAAGATAGAGGAGTTGCGGGCTGAAGGCAGAATCGTTGGTATGACCGGCGATGGTGTGAATGATGCACCGTCGCTTGCAATGGCTGATCTTGGAATTGCCATAGGTGCTGGGACAGATGTTGCGATTGAGACAGCTGATATTATTTTGGTAAGGAGCAATCCTCTGGATGTTGTCAATATTTTAAAGCTATCAAGAGCAACATACAGAAAGATGCTTCAGAATCTTGTATGGGCTACAGGATATAATATTATTGTTATACCACTTGCAGCTGGAGTTCTCTACAACCAGGGAATCGTAATCAGTCCTGCGCTTGGAGCTGTTCTTATGTCTCTAAGTACAGTTATTGTAGCTGTAAATGCCAGGTTGTTGAAGATAGACTAAAAATATTTTGGATAGATATTAGCCTGTGAATGAAAAAATGCGCTTTATGAGCAGCAATGTTCAGGGCGCTATTTTTTTTTTTGAATTTTGAAGAGGAAGGGTCTCTCCATAAAATCTCCATGAGTCTATGAGATACTCATTTCATAAGATACCCCCACGGGGTATATCGCAAATGATCAGCATGAAAGGAGATTCACCATGAAAACGGAACAGATTAAAGTCTGGGGAATGACATGCTCAGCCTGCGCGAAAGCAATAGAACGAGCCGTTGGAAAAGTCGCGGGGGTATCGGAAGCCAGTGTGAATTATGCCACTGAAAAGCTTCAGGTCTCCTTCGATGAGGCTGTAACGGATCATGATGAAGTGAACGCGGCGGTGAAAAAAGCCGGCTACGCTGTTCTGGAAGAACAGGAAGGCAAGGCTATCGCAATACCAGTTGGCGGCATGACCTGTTCTTCCTGTGCCATGGCTATTGAACGGGCTGTCAGTAAGCTTCCTGGTGTTAAATCCGTTTCGGTCAATTTTGCTACTGAGAAAATGAATGTGAATTACAACCCCGGCATGGTACGGATTTCAGAGATCAAGCAAGCTGTCGTCAAGGCGGGCTACCAGCCCCGTGAAATCGACACATCACAGCAAATTGATGCGGACAAGGCTCGCAAGGAAAAGGAAATAAAAACTTTATGGCTGAAATTCAAAGTTTCATTGGTATTTTCGTTGCCGCTGCTCTATCTGGCCATGGGGGCCATGCTGAACTGGCCAATTCCAGAAGTGCTTTCCCCGATGGATTTCCCCCTGCTATACGCATTGGTTGAACTTTTCCTGGTAATCCCTGTGGTCATAGCGGGTTACCGGTTCTATACGGTTGGTTTTACAGCCATATGGCGGCGCAGCCCCAATATGGATTCTCTGATCGCTATGGGAACCTCGGCAGCTCTTGGCTATAGTATGTATTCCATCTACCGGATCAGCATTGGCGATTTTATGTATGTGGAAGATCTTTATTTCGAGACGGCAGGGGTCATCATCACACTAATCCTTCTGGGCAAGGCTTTGGAAGCGGTATCCAAAGGGAGGACATCAGAAGCCATCAAGAAGCTGATGGGCTTATCCCCCAAGACAGCCATCGTCCTTCACGGCGAAATCGAAATGGAGATTCCCATCGAAGAAGTGGAAGTTGGCGACATCATTGTCGTGAAGCCCGGCAGCAAGATTCCTGTGGATGGAGAAGTGGTGGAAGGTTATTCCTCCGTGGATGAATCCATGCTGACAGGCGAAAGCATGCCGGTGGATAAGAAACCTGGTGACAAGATTATCGGTGCCAGCATCAACAAGAATGGCTCCCTGCGTTTCAAAGCAACCCGGGTCGGCAGCGATACTGCCCTGGCTCAAATCATCAAGCTGGTAGAGGACGCTCAGGGCTCCAAGGCCCCGATCGCTCATCTGGCAGATGTCGTATCCGGTATTTTCGTGCCCATCGTATTCGCAATCGCCACCATTTCGGCTCTGGCCTGGTATTTCTCTGGTCAGACACCGGTATTCGCTCTCTCCATTTTCATTGCGGTCCTCGTCATCGCCTGCCCCTGTGCCCTTGGCCTTGCAACCCCTACAGCTATCATGGTGGGGACCGGCAAGGGTGCCGAGAACGGAGTGCTTATCAAAGGCGGTGAAGCCCTGGAAACAACCCATAAGATTAAAACAATTGTCTTTGATAAAACCGGAACCATCACGGAAGGGCGTCCGGAAGTGACGGATATCATCGTGGCACCGGGTATGGATAAGAACCTTCTCCTTCAACTGGCCGCATCGGCAGAAAAAGGATCAGAACACCCCCTGGCAGATGCCATCGTTCGCGGCGCTGAACGGGAGGGACTTGAATTCATAAAAGGGGAAGCCTTTAAGGCCATTCCCGGATACGGCATTCAGGTTACTTTGAATGAAAAAACCATGCTGCTGGGAAATCGAAAGCTGATGGATGACAAGCGAATTCCACTGACGGGTCTCCTTGAGCACGCGGACCGTTTGGCATCTGAAGGCAAAACACCGATGTACATCGCTATCAATTCAGAGCCTGCAGGAATCATCGCTGTAGCTGATATCGTCAAGCCCTCCAGTGCCCGTGCCATCGCCAAGCTCCATGAAATGGGCATTGAAGTGGCTATGATCACCGGAGATAACCGAAAAACAGCTGAAGCCATCGCGAAACTGGTAGGAATCGACCGTGTATTGGCAGAGGTTCTTCCCCAGGATAAGGCAAACGAAGTCAAGAAGCTTCAAGCGGAAGGGAAGAAAGTGGCCATGGTCGGGGATGGCATCAATGATGCACCAGCCCTGGCACAGGCAGACATCGGCATCGCCATCGGTTCAGGAACCGATGTGGCCATGGAATCGGCGGATATCGTCCTGATGCGCAGCGACCTGATGGACGTGCCTACAGCCCTTCAACTGAGCAAAAGCACGATCCGCAACATCAAGCAGAATCTCTTCTGGGCCTTCGCCTACAACGTAGCGGGCATTCCAATCGCAGCCGGGATCCTGTTCCTCTTCGGTGGCCCAAAGCTCAATCCCATCATCGCAGCAGCGGCGATGTCACTGAGCTCCGTGTCGGTCCTCACCAATGCCCTGCGTCTCAAACGATTCAAACCCTATGTCTCATCCAATGATTCATTGCCTGAAATCCTTCAGAATGGAACAAGGGAAGCAATTCAAGCAATCTAAGGTGATTCCGATTTATTCAGAAGATTCGCATGATTGATCCGTCCTGCTGAGAGACTGTTAAGTCTTTTAGCGGGATTTTTCTATGTCCATTAAATCTCCATATCTCATTGTTATAATAATGGTATGAAAATTGATGGAGGTAACAGCAATGTCCTTGCGAATAAAGAAAACTATTAAGATCCAGGGAATGACTTGTGGTCAGTGCGAAAAGATCATTCATAAATCACTGGTGAAGGTCGACGGCGTATCAGAAGCCCAAGCCAGTTTTAAGAACAGCTCGGTTCAAATTACCTATGACTCGGAAAAAGCAACTGAAATGCAAATACAGCAGGCATTGCATGCTGCAGGGTATGAGGTCTTGACAGATGACCAATCAGACAAAAAAACAGGAGCGTTGAATCCGTTACAATTGGCGGGCATTGGTGTACTCCTGGCCGCCCTTTATATGATTATCAACAAAACGGTGGGATTCAACTTCATACCTGAGCTCCAGTCCTCCATGAGCTACGGCATGTTGTTAGTGGTGGGGCTGCTGACTTCACTCCACTGCATCGCCATGTGCGGAGGAATCAACCTATCCCAGTGCCTGGTACCGAAAAAGGATGGAACAGCTACTGCGGGATGGAAACCAAGCCTGCTCTATAACGGAGGGCGGGTGATCTCTTATACCATCGTGGGGGGCGTCGTAGGTGCCCTGGGCTCAGTTGTGAGTTTTTCCGGAGGTGCCCGTGGTCTCATCGCAATACTGGCAGGGGCCTTCATGGTTGTAATGGGCATTAACATGCTGGGCCTGATTCCCGCGCTCAAACGGTTTCATTTCCAGATGCCTTCAGGAATTCGAAATATACTTATGGGTCAAACCGGCGAGCGCGGTCCCTTGGTAGTGGGTCTTCTCAACGGTCTTATGCCCTGTGGTCCGCTTCAGGCCATGCAGCTTTATGCGCTCGGAACCGGCAGTGCTGCCGCGGGTGCACTCTCGATGTTCTTCTTCAGCCTGGGTACAGTCCCTCTGATGTTCGGTTTCGGAGCACTCAGTACACTGCTTAGCAAACGGTTCACCCGCAATATGCTTCGCTTCAGTGCGGTCCTGGTGATCCTTCTAGGCGCCATCATGATGCAGAGAGGGTTCAGCTTGGGTGGCTTGCCGGTCATGGCCCTTTCAAATGTTGAGACGACAGCTGAATCCAGTCAAGCCACTGGAATTGTTGCCAGTATCGAAAACGGAGTACAAATCGTACAGGGTGAAGTGGAACGCAGTGCTTATCCTGAAATTGTGGTTCAGAAAGGGGTGCCGGTACGTTTCAACCTCCATGCGGACGGTGAAAATCTCAACGGCTGCAACGGTTCCATCCTCATTCCGGAATTCGACATTCAAAAGAAACTGGAAGCCGGAGATAATATTATTGAGTTCACGCCAGAGAAAACAGGAACGTATGGATACACCTGTTGGATGGGGATGATTTCGAGTCAGATCACGGTGGTAGATGTGCCTGTCAAATAATCTTACTGTCCAACGAAGTGAGGGCACGGTATTCATAGCATATTTGGTATAAGCATCCTAAGACAAAACGCATCAAAAAAGTAACAACCCCAAACCTTTTCAGATTTGGGGTTGCTTTTTGGTGCCGAAGGAGGGACTCGAACCCTCACGCCCGTTAAGACTACGGATTTTGAGTCCGCCGCGTCTGCCAATTCCACCACTTCGGCATGGATGGCACAAATAGAATGATAGCACAGAATTAGTAGGAGTTCAAGCCCATTTATTCGCATATTATAATTTGGAGGGATACGAAAAGGGTATAGTAAGTTATAATGTGCGTATACTTTGGAAGAGAGAAGGGGATCATATGAAATCGACCATTGTAGATGCCGGCGATATCAAACGGATTGTGGATAAAACCATCAAAATGATTGAGAGCAGCAAAAAAGAAATTTTCGGCATAGTTGAAGGGGCCCGGGAAGAGGTGGAACGGGTTCGAATTGAGCTTAAAGACCTGTCAGCACGGATCCAGACTGTCATTCAGGAAGCGGATCATCTGGAAGCGATGGATAAGGCCGCTCGGCAGCGTCTTGTGAATGTGAGTAAGGATTTTAAGAATTTTGCCGAAAAGGATATTAAGGAAGCCTATGAAAAGGCCAGCGAAATCCGACTGAAGCATTCCATGAAGCAGATGGAGGAGAAGAATTTAAGAGAGAAGCGGGGTCAGCTTGAGCGGCAGCTACGGAATGCCCAGGCGGTTCTGGAATCCGCAGAGCGCCTCATTAATCAAGTGGGCGTTGCTATGCAGTATCTTTCCGGAGGAATTAACGAGATCGATAGCGGAAATACCGATGATCGGATTTATTGGGGCATCAAGATACTGGAGGCTCAGGAAGAAGAACGGCGGCGTATTTCAAGGGATATACATGACGGTCCGGCTCAGTCCATGGCAAATATCGTTCTCAAGGCTGAGATTTGTAAAACCCTGATGCAACGGAATATTGAGATGGGTCTCAACGAGATGGAAGGACTTAAGGACACGGTCAGGAACACTCTGAAGGATATCCGGAAAATCATCTATGACCTTCGGCCCATGTCCCTGGATGATCTGGGTCTGCTGCCTACCCTCAGGCGGTTTCTTTCGGAGTTTTCCGATGAAACAGGAATTCAGACTGAAATTCAGACTACGAATAAAGCAGATGATGTGGAAAAAATCATCCAGCTTGCTCTTTTCCGACTGGTACAGGAAGTGACGAACAATATCCAGAAGCACTCAATGGCCAAGAAGGTTGATGTCACACTTAATTTCGGGACGAAATATCTGCAGATGGATATCCGGGATGACGGCAAGGGCTTCGAAGTCAAATCAACATTGGAGCGGTGCAGGGAGGATGGGAACCATTATGGGCTGTTGGGCCAAATGGAACGCGTGAATCAACTGTATGGCGAGATTACTATCAACAGTGCACCGGGCGAGGGAACCCATACCCAAATCCGTTTGCCAGTCAGTAAAGAGGTGATGAGGGATGATTACTACGCCAATTCGGATACTCATAGCGGATGACCATAATCTGATTCGAGAAGGAATCAAGCGCATACTGGAGTTTCAGGAAGGCTATTCGATTGTAGGTGAGGCTGTTAACGGTATTGAGGCTGAAGGCTCAGTACATACCCTCCTCCCGGACATTTTGGTTATGGATGTGAACATGCCCGGAAAATCCGGCATCGAGGTGTTGGCATCCTTACGGAAAAGCGGAACTGCCGTCAAAGTGATATTTCTCACTGTTGCCGGGGATCAGCATACTCTGATGGAAGCCATTCACCATGGCGCTGAAGGATACCTGCTTAAGGATTCCGATATCCATGAACTGATCCGGGCTATCAGGGATGTATTCGATGGGGAAACATACATAGACCAGCGGCTTGTCAAGCTGATGATGCGCAGCTTTAAAGACCGTTCTGAAAGCACTTCCTTGGAAAATCCTCTGAAAGAGCTGACCCTCAGGGAGCGGGAAATCCTGAGCCTTATCGCCCAAGGTAAAAGCAACCGCGAGATAGGTGAGGATCTGTTCCTCAGCGAAAAAACCGTAAAGAACAATACAACATTGGTGTTCAGGAAACTGGGTGTCAATGACCGTGTTCAGGCAACGTTGGTGGCACTGAAACATCATATTGAATCATTCTTAAAGTAATCCACAAGGTTAGGGACTAAAGTCCCTGAAACATCGGGACTGAAACCTTCGTTTTTCGGGACTTTGTGCTTTAGGCAGGGATTGTTTTCAAGGCTATAATGAGAGCATGAAAACAAATACAAGCCCACCTGAAACGGGGGACATGCCTGAGGAGGATATACTATGATGAATATGATGAGAACTTACCTGGCAACTTATGTTAAAGATGAAGACGGACAAGGCATGGTAGAGTATGGGCTGATTATCGCATTGATTGCAATACTGGTCATGGGAGGCCTAACACTTGTGGAAGGTGGTTTGAATGGTATTTTCTCTACTATTGCAACAGCCCTCACACCTGGTCCATGAAGCAAACTAACTCAGGATTATCAATCTATTACATGGCTTAAAAGCATGAATGATTGGTTCATGATGGAAAGGAATAGGCTTAATCTGACTGGACCTTGCCACGCAAGGTCCTTTTTTAGAATTAATAAGGATAAGTTATCTGATAGAGTCTGAAGAACCGGACGGTGATTTCAATGACAAAATCCATTAAAAACTGCAGAGGGCAGGCCATTGTCGAATTTGCACTGATTCTGCCGATTCTGATGCTCATTCTCCTTGGTGTAGTGGAGTTTGGTCGTATCTATAACGCATCGCTGATGGTCAACCATGCATCTCGGGAAGGTGCACGGACTGGTTCTCTTGGGGGCTCAACCCTACAGATAGAAGAGATGGTGGATTCAGTGATGGGATCCTTTGACACCGCCCGGATTACAGTAACAATCAGTCCAACAGGTATTAGATCCCGAGGGAGTATGGTCAAGGTGACAGTAAACTATGCGATTGATCCAATGACTTCTATGATTGGAGACATCATCGGGACTACTCTGATTCTTGAAGCAGACACCGTCATGCGGGTAGAATAGGAGGCTCCATGAAATATCTGAATAACAAACGCGGATCCGCTGCTATTCTATTGGCGTTCATGATGACGGCACTGTTGGCCGCGGCGGCTTTGGTAGTGGATGTCGGGAACGCATTGCAAGAAAAAACGAACTTGGCAAACGGACTAGATGCTGCGGCTCTAGCGGGAGGGCAGGAACTGCCTTCTGATGCTGTTAAAGCCAGAACTGTTGCAATTCAGTACCTTAATGCCAATGGTATTGACCCCGACATGGTTACAATCAGCATTGCTCAAAATAACACCCAAATGGTTCTAACCGGAAGCAAAGTCGTTTCAAATCATTTTGCAAGGGTATTAGGTATCGATACCACTACCGTGGGTGCCGAAGCCGCAGTCAAGGTGGGAGCGGCAACCTCTGCTTCAGGGGGGATCCGCCCTCTGGCTATTGCCGATCAACCAATAGTTTACGGGCAAACAGTTGTCCTGAAGGAAGAGGGGGGCGATGGGACGAATGGGAACTATGGCGCGGTTTCCTTTGCAGGCGACTACGGAGCAGCAGTGTTCACTGATTATCTGCTTAATGGTTATTCGGGCGAAATCAGAGTGGGGGATATCATTGAAACGGAGCCAGGCAATATGGCAAGCTCTATCAGCACTGTAGAGGATATCATCGATTCTGATTTATACGCCACGTATGATAGTTTCGAACGGAATTCACCAAGGGCATGGACTATTCCTGTTCTTAGAAGCTGGGATGTTTCGGGTCGGGATGATGTAGAAGTAATCGGCTTTGCACAGTTTTTTGTGGAAAGTATCCAGAATAACAGTGGAAAGGCAGAAATCACTGGTAAATTCATCAAATTCACCACCAATGGCGAAATTGGTGAAACTCAACAAGATTATGGTGTCTTTGGTGTCAAAATGATTCCGGTACCACAATCCTAAAGAAAGCAGGTATGGCCATGAATAAAAGGAACACACTACTGATGATTTCGCTGCTTCTGGCACTGGCCACTGCCGGTGCGGCGTTTTTTTGGCTTAAGACACAGGATAGCATTACAACAAAACCTGTTGAGAAGGTGGCTCTTTGGACTGCTAAAGAAGATATCGCGGCTGGAGCGGTTATAACGGAAAAATTAATTGTAAAGACCATGGTTCCTCAAACGCAAATACCGGTAGGAGTGTATACAGACTCCAAAGAAATCATCGGTCGTTATGCAAAGGACTCCATATTGAAGGGGGAGAGCTTCCCTCCGCAAAGGCTATATTCTGAATCTGACAGGCTGCTGAGCATGAAGCTACAACCGGGTTTCCGTGCTTTTTCCATATCCATGACACAATTTTCGGGAGTGGCAGACCTGATCAAGCCCGGGGATCGTGTGGATGTTTTTGTGTTTCTAAAGGAAATTGAAAAGGAATCCGTTGTGGTCCGTTCGGACATTGCACAGGTACTGCTCCAGGACGTAGAAGTACTTGCCGTGCGAAAAGAAACCCAAAAAGACTCTCCACCTGCTGAGAAGATTTCTGATCTTTATGCTGTAACGGTTGCTGTACCGGTTAAAGAGGTTGAAAAGCTTATCCTGGGAGAAGAGACAGGACTTTTGAAAATTGCCCTTCGACCCTTTGAGGAAATAACGACTTACACGAGCTACGGAGTGATCTGGAAAGAACTGCTGCTGGACCCCGACATGAATATTCGTAATTTTGTACCGGAATACGGAACAGTAGATAGCACGAATGCTTTGACAACAGCTTTGCCTAACCAATCAGAACCCCCAGTAGCGGGGCCTGTGACAACACCTGCTCCTAATTCTGGCAGTGTCATGCCGATAACAGCCCCATCGCAACAAGAAGCCCCGAAAATTGTGAAAAAGCCTTCCTATACGATCTATACCGTTAAGCCGGGAGATACCTTGATGAGTCTCAGCCGTAAATTTTTCAACGGCAGTGCCAGCCATTATGGCGATATCATGCGGATCAATGGGCTGACCAGCCAGACAATCAATCCGGGACAGAAGCTGAAAATTCCCTTAGCAGGCAGGTGATGAGAATGACGGAACCAATAAAGGTTCTGATAGCTGATGACAGTGATGAAACCCGGGAATTGGTCAAGCGATTGATTGAACTCAGTGACAAACTGACCCTATTCGGAGAAGCCCGTACAGGCATTGAAGTGCTTGAGGTATTGAAGGGCGGTCTTCCTGATTTAGTACTGATGGATATCAATATGCCCGGAATGAACGGACTCGAGACAACAGAGCGAATATCGAGGATTTATCCCAGCCTGATGGTCATCATGATGTCGGTCCAGGGAGAGACGGAATATCTGCGAAAAGCAATGATGTCCGGTGCAAGGGAATACCTGGTCAAACCCTTCAATCTGGAGGTGATGGAAGAAACACTCTGCAATACCTATGAGAACGAAATGGAGCGCAAAAGGCTGATTCGTCTCAAAGAGGATCAAAATAGCCTGCAGGGCCAATCCCGTGTCCATGTTTTCTTCAGTACCAAGGGCGGTGTAGGTAAATCTGTAATTGCTTTGAATACGGCGTTGGATTTAGTCGCTCGGAACAAGGGGAAAGTTGTCCTTGTTGATCTGGACCTGCAGTTTGGAGATCTGGGAATTTTGACAAATGCGAAACCACTGCGAACCATATCCGAGGCTGTTGAGGACTCGGCATTAGGTGATTCAGAACTCCTGAGCGGTTTCATGGAGACAGTTCATGGTGTGGATATACTACTGGCTCCAAAAAAACCAGAAATGGCTGAATATGTGACTGAACAGCATGTACAGAGTCTGATTAAAACCCTGAAGAAAACCTATCGGTATATATTGGTGGATACATCTGTCAGCTTCAACGAAATCACCCTTTCAGTACTGGATCAGGCCGACCATATTCATTTCATCACAACCATGGATCTGCTGTCACTGAAAAACACAAAACTGGGCCTGGAGGTTCTTCGGTCCCTTCACCATCTGGATAAAGTGGATCTTGTGGTGAACCGGACCAACCGCGGTCCGGACATCTCACTTCAGGATATCGAAAGATCCCTAGGTGTGAAGCCGTCGGCCGCTATCCCGGAAGAAGACAAAATCCTGCTGGAATCGGTCAATCAGGGCCTTCCAATAATGACTGAACGAAAGTTCAAAGGATCAAAATTTGCAAAGGCAATCACTGGCTTAGCGGACAATCTGGCAAAATAGGACGGTGGGTACCATGTCACTTCTGAAAAGACTGGAAGGCGGGCATACCTCAGACAGCAACCCGCAGGGAACTAAAAAGAAAGCAGAAGATCCCTTCGTGGAACTGAAGGCTCGGATCCAAAATGGTGTCATATCGGATCTGGATATTGATCTGGAGGAACTCAGCAACGATTTCATCAGTCACCGAAGTGCTATTGAGGGGCTCATTGCAAAGCACCTGGCAAAAGAAGCCCTAAATCTGACCATCACGCAGAAGGACAAGATTCTTGTGGAACTGATGGATGAGATCACCGGATTCGGCCCTATCACATCTCTGATCAATGATCCGGAAGTGAACGAAATCATGGTTAATGGTCCAAATCAGATCTATGTGGAGCGCAGTGGCCTCTTATATAGAACAGATACGCAATTTAAGGATGATAACCACATCCTCCATGTCATCAAGAAAATCGTGGCTCCTATCGGCCGGCGGATAGATGAAAGCTCTCCCATGGTTGATGCCCGCCTTCCGAATGGTTCTCGTGTCAATGCCATCATACCGCCTCTGGCGCTTAATGGCCCCACTCTGACCATCCGGAAATTCTCCGAGAATCCCATGCGTGTAGAGGATTTGGTCCGGTACGGTACCATGACAGCCAAGATGGCTGAAGTGATCCGATATTGTATAGAGGGAAGGATGAACGTGGTTGTTTCTGGGGGAACCGGCAGTGGAAAAACCACCACACTGAATGTTCTTTCCTCGTTTATTCCCAACAATGAGCGAATTGTTACAATTGAGGATGCTGCCGAGCTGAAACTGTTTCAGGATCATGTGGTTCGTCTTGAAACCAGGCCAAGCAATATAGAAGGCAAAGGAGAAGTATCAATCCGTGATCTGGTTCGCAACAGCCTTCGAATGCGTCCAGACAGGATCATTGTTGGAGAGGTTCGTTCTGGTGAAGCTCTGGATATGCTTCAGGCCATGAATACCGGCCATGATGGGTCCTTGACAACCGGACATGCCAACACGCCCCGGGATATGCTCGCACGTTTGGAAACCATGGTGTTGATGAGCGGCATGCAGCTTCCTGTAAAAGCCATAAGGGACCAGGTAGCATCAGCTTTGGATATCATCATTCAGCAGTCCCGTCTGCAGGATGGTTCACGAAAAATCACTCATATCACTGAAGTACATGGTATGGAGGGGGATGTCATCATCCTTCAGGATGTATTCAGATTTGAACAGACTGGATTGGATCAGAAAGGGAAAGTCGTCGGACAATTTGTTTTCACCGGTGTAAAGCCGCGTTTTATTGAAAAACTGAAAAATCATGGAATTGACATTCCTATGTCACTTTTCAGTTGAGGGGGATTCAATATGGGAATGCTGATCGGCGTGGCCCTATTACTGATAGTTGTTTTAAGCATAATCAGCATGCTCAGCTTTGCAAAGCCTCAAAAAAAGCCCACCGACAGGCTTGAGGCATGGATGAGTGCCTATCAGGAGCCGGATGTACCGGAAGAAAAACGTGATCGCAAAGGTATTATCAGCCTGATGGGAGCCCACGCAGAACGTCTGAAAATCGGGCGAAATTTCATGGAGCGCACCCGAATAGATCTTGTTCGTGCGGATATCCCTCTCACAGGCTATGAATTCAATATGGGACGAGGACTTTTTGGAGCCATGGCGGGTGCATTCTGCTTCCTGCTGTTCAAGTCTATGATGTGGGGAATCCTGATTCCTTTGGTAATCTGGTTTGCTGCAGACGTTTATGTATCCAGCCTTAAGAAGAAACGGTTGAAACTTTTCAGCGGCCAATTGGGTGATGCTCTTACCCTGTTTTCAAACTCCCTGAGGGCAGGTTTCAGCTTTCTTCAGGCTGTCAATTCAGTGGCTCGTGAGATGCCGGACCCCGTTGCGAAAGAGTTCACAAAACTGATGAAAGAAATGAGTTTGGGTCTATCTGTGGAAAAAGCCCTTTCAAACCTACTGATTCGAGTACCTTCGGATGATCTGGAACTGCTTATCTTAGCAATACTGATTCAAAAGGAAGTAGGCGGAAATTTAGCCGAAATCATCGATACCATTGCCGCAACGATTAGGGAAAGAGTCACGATTCAGCTGGAGATCAAAGCTCTGACAGCACAAGGGAAAATGTCAGGCATTGTAATTGGACTACTTCCATTATTTCTCGGATTTGCTATGTTTGCAATCAATCCACCTTACGTGACTATTCTGTTCACGGAGTCCATCGGTCAAATCATGATTGCCTTTGGAATCATAAATATGATGATTGGAATTTTCATCATCAACAAGATTGTCAAAATCGAAGTGTAAGGAGGGGTTGTTATGTGGCTGTTTCTATTACTTGCATGCCTCCTTTGGGGCTTATTCTTCACTCTGATGCTGTTGGTGACAGGCAAGAAAGACAGAATCAGAGATCGTTTGGAAGCTATAGCTGCCGACCTGGATCCAGTCGAAAGAGAAGAGTTAATGGCACCAAGCTTTGGAGAGCGAGTCATTCTTCCCTTATCTGAGCTGATTTATAACACTATGTCAGGGGTAAGCTCCGGAAATGTGAGACAGAATATTGATAAAAAGCTGAGGATGATCGGTAAAAGCGGCCCCCGCGCAGTGGAGCAGTGGATGTCCCTGCGTCTGATTCCCGGAATAGTGCTGCCAATAGCCATAGGTCTCTCAACACTAAGGCTTGGTGTTCCACCGATTAAATCTTTAGCGATGGTACTGCTCCTTGTATTCGCTGTCCAAGGCGCCATGTCTTTTTATTTGATCCGTGGAATCCGGATTCGCAAGACTATCATTGAAAAGCAGCTTCCAGATGTTTTGGATATCATCACTGTGAGCGTAGAGGCAGGTCTTTCATTCGATGGTGCGATTGAAAGGGTGGTACAGAAGTCTGATACTATCCTTTCCAGAGAACTGGGTACAACTTTGAAGGAAATGCGGATGGGAAAGCTCCGTAAGCTGGCGCTGAGAGCCTTAGCGGACCGATGCGATGTACCGGATTTGACAATATGGGTTGGAGCTATGATTCAGGCTGACGAATTGGGTGTTGGCATTGGTAACGTCCTTCGAATACAGAGTGCGCAGATGCGAGAAAAAAGACGATTCAGGGCTCGGGAGAAATCCATGAAAGCGCCAATCAAGATTTTGTTTCCACTAGTCTTTTTCATATTTCCGTCACTTTTCATCATTCTTCTAGGTCCTGCAGGCCTGCTAATGATGAAGGCTTTTGACAAATAGAGATAGCTCGTGTATACAGCTTTAACCTCGAAAGGGAGGATTCATGTCGACTATCTTCAACAATGAAAAGGTAATATCTGAATCAGCTGAACTGGCAGACTCCTTCCTCTCCCGCTTCCTTGGCCTAATGGGAAAGACAGATATCCCCCCTGATTACTGCCTCATCCTCACCCCCTGCAGCTCCATCCACATGGCCTTCATGAAAATTCCCCTGGATGTCGCTTATCTGGACCGAAGCGGAGTCGTGATTGCCTTGGAATTCAACCTGCAGCCCTGGAGCATCGGAAAGATCCACAAAGGGGCCTATACGGTTCTGGAAGCAGGGGTTGAAGGGATGGTCAGGACTTTGAAAGTGGGAGATACGGTAAGCTGGGGTTAATTTAATAATTGCACTTACAAACAATCTTGCAGGAAAGATTGGTCAGATTCCTTTTTAATGGGCTGATTAAGTGATATAATGGTTAACATAACCCGGAGTTAGAATTCAGGCGTTGCCTGCTGATGGGTTGCGAGGATGAAGCGATAGCGGAATCCTAAACTGTTACTTAGCGGAGGTACCATGGACCCGATAACCCACGGCACCATCGGCTTAGCCCTGTCGGCGTTCTCAGGAGAAGCGGTATCCCTGACCAACCCCATTTCACTCGGCTGTGCCCTTGGGGCCATGATTCCTGATATAGATGCAGTGATTCGCGTGTTTTCCAATGATATGGTTTATCTCAAGCATCACCGGGGCATCACCCATTCGGTGCCTGTCCTTGCTCTCCTGTCCCTTGCAGTCACGGGGGGATTATTTTTGGTGTTTCCTCATATGCAGATTCTTCAGGTCCTGTTCTGGACTTTCATAGGCGGGCTTTCACACACCTTGTTTGATATCCTCAATTCCTATGGGACGATGCTGTTCATGAAAAAACGGAAGGCAAGTCTCCTTACGCTGTACGATCCAGTAGTCAGTCTGATGGCAGGCTATCTGATTCTGGTTCCCAATCAGGGAACAACGACTCATGTTGTGATTCCGGCACTGTTTGCGCTCTATCTGGGTTTCCGGTATTATATGCGGCGGAAGGCTCATGACTCCCTGGAGGGCATTTATGCCCATGGCTATACAGTCGAACGGATAGATGTGCTGCCTTCCCTGCTGGCATTCTATCAGTGGGATTATATCGTGACTGCCCGCAGTCATCAAATTGTAGGGAACTATAATCAGGTCACAGGTAAAAACACCATCCGAAGAAAGCTCCGGGTACAGCCGGAATTCGTGAAGCTCTTCAATAAAACTAAGGCTGGCGTGTACTTCAACGCATTTTCTCCTAATCTTCATATTGCAATGGAACCCCATCCCGACAGGATCGTTCTCCGGGCGACGGATATCCGCTATTACATGCGTAACAGGTTCATGCATCACGCCACGGTGATCATGGACATGAACCATGAGGTTCTGGAATCTCAAATCCATCCATACCATCCTGATAAAGCAGTACAAATCATCCCCTGATCATTTTTAGGGGATTTTTGTTTGGCGGGTACATATTCCGGTTATAAATAGCGCATACGAACCAGGGAGGGATTACTATGTCCGATTCGATAAAAACCCAAGGTGCTGTGGTGCTGAAAGAAGCAAATACCCCTAATGGCCCCTATGTATATGCCAGCCAGCTGGGAGGCATGATGGCTTTGCTCCTGCCTTACAGAAAGAAAATGGGAACGCCGCAGTACATGCTGAGAAGAGAGTTGGTACCTTGCTGGGACAATCATATGGATATCTGCGGCATTGCAGTGATCGGTGAGCAGAACGATCTTGAACGACTGCTGATTGATACCCTGAAGAAGGAGTCCGGATATCAGATCACCGTCCGTGAGCTTAAGTGTCTCGGTGTCTGTGCGACAGACCGTTATACGGATACAACATGTTTTCTCTACGCAGTTGATCTGACGCGACACGGCGTTTCTGAAGAAAAATTAGAAGTGAAGGAAGAAATGACATTCTGGGGTGATGCACAGGAAATACTGGAAAGCGTGGATTCTCAGCTAATAACCTGCTTTGCCAAGGCGCAGTATCTGGTGCTGTAAAGAAATATAAATCATCTAACCACCGAATACACCGAAAGCACCGAAAAAGATCCTGATTTCTTTTCGGTGGTTTCGGTGAATTCGGTGGTTTCTAATGTCTGAATTATTTTATAGTTAATCAATGGAACATAAATAACACAGGGTGCGTCTAATGGATATACCCGATGAAAGGAGTGAAACCGTGACGGACTCGGAAAAACTTTGGCTGGCCAGAAGTCGGGAAGGGGATGTCGAGAGCTTTGAAAAGCTGATTGGGCGGTATCAGAAAACCGCTTACAATGTAGCGCTTCGCATGATGCATCATGAGGAGGACGCAAAAGATGTCACCCAGGAAGCACTGATCAAGGCCTTCAAGTCTATTCAGTCCTTCAGGGGGGATTCCGGTTTTTCAACATGGCTCTACCGAATACTGGTGAACACATGCAAGGATGAATTGAGAAAACGACGTGGAAATACCGTCTCCCTGGAACAGGGCAGACAGAGCGATTCGGGTTTTGAAGCCATCGAACTGGCTGATGAGACCTTTGCGCCGGAGGTGGTTCTTGAGAGCGTCACGACCCGGCAAACAATTAACGAGGCAATCCGGGCACTTCCGGAGCAGAACCGCACTGCGGTTATCCTGAGGGATGTACAGGGGTATTCGTACGAGGATATCGGCGTACTGCTCGGGTGCCCTGTCGGAACTGTGAAATCCCGCATCAATCGGGGGAGGCACCTGCTTAAGGAAAGCCTGACTCTGAAACTGCTGTCGGAAGGAGGGAGCTTATGACCTGCAAATTCGATACTGCAAAAATCCAGGACTATCTGGAGAACCTGCTCTCTCCGGAAGAACGGCTAGAGGTGGAAGCTCATCTGGCAACGTGTCCGGAATGCCACAGGGAGTGGGTAGAAATGAGCAATCTGATGCAGCTCCTCAGCGGACTGCCGACAGAGGAACTGCCGGAAGGATTCAAGGATGAGCTTCATCAGAAACTGATGGACGCTGTCCAAGATAAACCAATGGAGAAGAAAGCGGCAAGGATGATTCTGCATTTTAAAAAGCATTTTAAAGCTTACAGTGCCGCCGCGGCGGTCCTGGTCATCGGCATGGTCGCCGTAGGATCCCTGAATCTCAACAAAAATGGTGTATTGCCGGAGCTGTTCAACGTGACAGCGCCCTCTTCAACAATGCAGGATTCCGCAGCACCGCAAATGAAGTCTGTAGAACGGGATGGAGCGCCCGTCGCACCTCAGGCGCCTGACAGCGCACAGACTTTCGGCGCCGGCGAAGGAAGTGCGGCGGTGGAAGCCCCGGCTCCTGTTCCAAGTCCCACTGGGGGGACGATTCAAGATCGGAAAGTTATCCGGAATGGATCGGCGAACCTAAGCACCCTGAACTATGATAAGACTGTGGATGCCCTGACTGCTTATGCCAACAGGATGGGGGGCTATGTGGAGAACCTCTACACAGGCAATCAGTATAATCCTATGGCGGAAGAGACCGTCCTTAAAAACGGAAGCATTACAATCAGGATACCTGTCGAACGATTCGATGATTTCTTCAAAACCCTGGGGACATATGGCAAGGTTTCAGAGAAGACGCTTTCAGCAGAGGATATCTCCACTCAATACCGTGACACATATAATCAGGCCGTGAATCTGGAGGTCCGTGAAGCAAAGCTAAGGGAAATCATGGAAACCGCTAAGACGGTTCAGGACGTCATGGCTGTTGAGGCTGAGTTATCAAGGGTTCGAGGCGAAATCAACCAGCTTAAGGGAACACTGCAGCAGTGGGATGCACTTGTAAGCCTGTCCCGTATCACAATCAATATCACGGAAGTAAGAAGCCTTGAAACACAGGTATCCGGCCTGGACAAATCCCTGATGACACGAATCCGTGAAGCCTTCATTGCTTCGGTGAACAGTGTCATAGCCGGAATCGAGAACCTGGCTGTATGGGCAGTATCTGCAGTGCCATGGCTGTTGATAGGCGGTGTGCTGCTGATGGGTATTTGGTTCCCAATGAAAAGGTTAGGATGGATCAGGAGGAAATGATCATGAACAGCATATTCAGCAAAAAATCACTGATTGGAATCGGAATCGCCTTCGTTGTTCTGGCAGGAATTGCTCTGGTGGATAGTCTGGATCTGTTCTCAGGAGATTCGGGAGCGGAAGTGGAG
>CAZEHS010000001.1:0-38996 GCA_964511875.1 uncultured Peptostreptococcaceae bacterium | reverse complement strand
AGGGCAAGAGTGTTACCGTAACCGGAGAAGGTGCCATCACAGTGAAGCCTGACATCGGGTATCTATCAGTCGGAGTGGAAACCATCGATGTTGATGCCAAGAAAGCGCAGGAAATGAACAAGGCCGCAATGGATAAGCTCATCAGTGCCCTGAAAGCCAACGGCATTACCGATAAGGACATCAAGACCACCAATTATTCCATGTGGAAAGGCATTGACTACAGCAAAGCCCCCGCCGATCAGGTCGAAAGCTATCATGTCAATAACATGGTGGAAGTGACCATCACCAAGCTTGACCAGACCGGTACGATCATCGACATCTGCGTGGCTGAGGGAGGCAATGTCTCAAACGGTGTCCGATTCACGGTAAAAGATAAGGATGCTTCATATCAGAAGGCTTTGCAGGCTGCCATGAAGCAGGCTCAAACCAAGGCTTCTGTGATCATGGACACCTTTGGAGTCAAACCGGGCAAACCATGGCGTGTGACTGAAATGCCGCAGTTTGATGGACCTGTTCTGTACTCAGGCGGTGCGATGGAAAGCAAGGCAATGGACAGCGGCCCTACAACACCTATTCTGCCTGGAGAAATGGAGATCAAATCCCAGGTGACTGTGGAGTATGATTATTAAGACGTTTATCCGATGCCTAACAGTTCTAAGACTCCCGCTTCTATAAGCGGCGAGTGGAGAACTGTAAAGGCCCTGGATCCGTTCAACTAAGCTTCGGATGGAGTAGAAACTCCACCCGAAGCAAAGGTTCACTTCATAACGAAGAGCATCAACCCATAAAACGGTTGATGCTTTTTATTTTACCGCTCTGCGTCTCCTTCCGTCGGCGGTGCCGCCACCTTCCTCCCGGAGGACGGTTGAGATGCTACATCACCCTCCCCTATCCCTATTCCTCCTTTTCTGATAAAATAATAAGGTAAACTATTCTTCAACTGAGGTGATTCCGGTATGGACCGAATATTGATCATAGATGGTAACAGCCTGATCAACCGGGCTTTTTTTGCTGTTCCGGGGCTGACAAACAAGGAAGGTACACCGACCAACGCCCTATATGGATTTGTGCAGATGTTTCAGAAACTGCTGAACGATTACGCCCCTACTCATATCACTGTAGCCTTTGACATGAGAGCGCCTACATTCCGGCATAAATCATTCTCAGCTTATAAGGGCACCCGTAAAGGCATGCCGGATGAACTGCAGGTTCAGATGCCCATCATCAAGGAACTTCTGGATTATATGGGGATTTACAGGCTGGAATGGGAAGGCTTCGAAGCGGACGATCTTATCGGAACCGTTGCCCGCTTAGGGGATGAACAGGGTGCCGAGGTATTTGTGGCAACCGGTGACAGAGATGCACTGCAGCTTGCGACCGAACGGACCCGGATCATTTATCACGGAACCAAAGGGAACCGGCTATATGATAAGGCCGCTGTTCTAGAGGAATACGGGATCAATCCTGAGCAGGTCCCGGATCATAAGGGTCTTACCGGTGACGTGTCAGACAATATTCCAGGGATTCCGGGAATCGGCAAGGTCACAGCAAGCAAACTTCTTAAGAAATTTGAGACTCTGGAAGGTATTCTGGAGAATACTGAGGCAGTCGAGCCGATTCGAATCCGCGAGCTGATTCAGAATCACAGTGAAAGCGCCGTCATGAGTAAAAGATTGGGAACAATTGAGACCCATGTCCCTCTGGTGCTTGACATGGAGGAACTGAAACCCGGAGCACCGGATAATCAATCCCTTCTGGGATTTTACCGGAAATACGGCCTGAGTACTCTGTTTTCGAAGCTTCAGACGGAGGAGGCCCCTGAAAGGCAGTCCTCATGCATTGTTCTGACAACCGAAGCTGAGGTGGAGTCCTGGTGTGCCCGCGGACATTCCGCTAGCAGCCTGATTCTCCATGTTCTGGGTGATGAGGGTAATGTACGGCGCAACCGATGCCGCTACCTGTTGGGCCTCCTGCCTGGAGAACAGACGGTGGTGATTCCTGAATCGCTGCTGCTTCAGTCAAAGAAGCCGCTGAAAGCATTCCTCGAAAGCCCTGATGCCGCAGTAATGGGACACAACGTGAAAAAGGTGATCCTGATTCTTCGCAACTATGATATCCTGATCGATTATCCGGTGTTTGACACCATGCTGGCGGCCTACCTGCTGGAGCCTCAGCGTAAGAACCAGGATCCGGATGTTCTTACGCTTGAATATCTGGATAGACCCCTGAGAGATTATGGTCTCTTGAAAACCGCAGAGCTTTCAGATGATCTTCTGGGACAGGAGATTCCGGCAGTTGTAAAGGATATCGGACCAGCGCTGATGGAAGGATTGGCCGAGCTTGTTCCAGTCATGGAGAAGGCGCTTCTGAAAGCGGAGCTGCTGCCGCTTTTCAATGACATGGAAATGCCTCTGGTGGCTGTGCTGGCCGATATGGAGTATGAAGGCTTTGCAGTAGACCAACAGGCCCTGCGGGTCATCGGAGACGAGCTAGAGGGCAAGCTTGCCGCTCTGACGGAGTCCATCTACGCGGATGCCGGTGAAACCTTCAATATAAACTCTCCGAAGCAGCTGGGAGTCATCCTTTTTGAGAAACTTAAACTCGCGACAGGGAAAAAGACAAAAACCGGCTACAGCACAGGCCAGGATGTCCTGGACAAACTGCGCTTCGAACATCCTATTGTTGAAAAAATCCTTGAATTCCGAATCTACAGCAAACTGAAATCCACTTATGTGGAGGGACTTTTTGCCGTCATCAACCCCGATACAGGACGCATACATTCCAGCCTGAACCAGACTGTTGCCATCACAGGGCGCCTCAGCAGCACGGAGCCTAACCTGCAGAACATCCCCATGCGCATCGAGGAAGGACGAAGGATCAGACGGGTATTCATCCCCAGAGCGGAGGATCACGTGTTGGTTGATGCGGATTACTCACAGATAGAGCTCCGTGTCCTTGCGCATATGTCGCAGGATCCAGGCATGGTCCAGGCCTTTGTTGATAATCTGGATATTCATGCCGCTACGGCAGCCAGAGTCTTCAGTATTCCCCTTGAGCAGGTGACTTCCGTTGAGAGAGGAAGGGCCAAGGTGGTAAATTTCGGCATCGTCTACGGTATGAGTGATTTCGGACTTGCAGAAAACCTGGGTATTTCCAGAAAAACAGCCCAGGAATATATCGAACAGTATTTTATCAGATATGCAGGCGTCAAAAAGTTCATGGATGACATGATAGTCCAATGCCGCGATACGGGATATGTACAGACAATGTTCAATCGGCGACGGTTCATACCTGAAATCAGCTCATCCAACTTCAATCTCCGTTCCTTCGGTGAACGGACTGCTATGAATACTCCCATCCAGGGGACTGCGGCGGACATCATCAAGCTGGCCATGGTCAGAGTCTACCGGGAACTGAAAAAACATGGACTCGCCAGCCGTCTCATACTTCAGGTTCACGATGAGCTGATTATTGATGCGCCCGTTTCTGAACAGGTTCAGGTGGAAGGGATTCTGCGGGAAGCTATGGAAGAAGCGGCGGTACTCTCAGTGCCGCTGCGTGTGGATATGAAAAGCGGCAAAAACTGGTACGATACCAAGTGAAGCATGGTGTCTGATAAGGGTGGAAATGTGAAAATAATCGGCCTAACTGGAGGGATCGCCTCCGGAAAAAGCACGGTCTCCAATATACTTAAGGGATTGGGGGCCCATATCATTGACGCCGACCGTATTGCGAGGGATGTAGTCGCACCGGGCAGTGACGCACTGGCAGAGATCGTGGCCTTTTTTGGAGAAGGAGTCATCAGTTCAGATGGCTCCCTGAAGCGGGGAGAATTGTCACGAATCGTATTCAATGACCCGGATGCTCTCAGGACGCTCAATGGGATCACACATCCACGGATCATAGAAGCGATTCATACCCGAATTCAAAAGGAATCCATGTGTGAGGACATACTGATATTGGATGCGGCTCTGCTTATCGAATTGAAGCTGGGATCTCTGGTTGATGAGACCTGGCTGATTTGCGTGCAGCCGGAAACACAGATAGAGCGCCTTCTCAGGCGGGAAAACATGAGCAGGGCAGACGCTGAAAAAATCATCAGTGTCCAACTGCCGCTGGATGAGAAGATGAAGGTCGCTGATGTCTGCATCGATAATAATGGTTCTATGGAAGATCTTCAGAACCGAATAAAAAAACTTTGGAATGAACAGGTGAAAATATGAAAAGTCAGTCTGACAGAAGCAGGAAGCACCGAAGAATGGTGGCTTTGCTTCTGGTTTTGATAGCAGTGCTTGTGGCGGCTCAGGGCCGGGATGTCTGGCTCAAAATCACTCATCCATTCAAATATGAACAAATCGTACGGAATTATGCTGATGAATACCGCTTGGATCCTCTTTTAGTTGCTGCAGTCATCAATGTTGAAAGCAAATTCGATCCCGAAGCGGAGTCCAATAAAGGTGCTAAAGGGCTTATGCAGCTTATGGACGAAACCGCCCTTTGGGGTTCTGACGAAACAGGCATGACGACATTCGAATCAGAGCAGCTGTTCATACCGGAAATCAACATACGCCTTGGCTGCTGGTACCTTTCCCGTCTGCTCAGCCAGTATGATGGAAATACGGCTATCGCACTTGCAGCCTACAACGGAGGAAGCGGGAATGTGGCTAAATGGCTTCAGGATCCCTTGTACAGCACAGATGGTAAGAACCTTAAAACCATTCCATTTCCTGAAACTGAAGCCTATGTTGATCGGGTTATGAAGCAATACGCCAACTATCAGGAACTGTATGGAAAGACGCAGAACTAGGTTGTTTGATGGGTTAAAACCAGAAGCATCTAAAAAAAAGAATAAAACTACGTTGACATCCTGAGCCCCAGCCCGTATAATAAACTTGTTGCCAAAACAACCCGCCTCACAAATGCTTCTGACAAAGTGTTTTCAAGGGTTATAAGGTGATAAGAATGCCATATGCGGATGTGGCGGAATCGGCAGACGCACCATCTTGAGGGGGTGGCGGGAAATTCTCGTGAGGGTTCAAATCCCTCCATCCGCACCATGTGAAACCACGCTCCACGGAGCTGGCTTATAGATTTGCGAGAGTGCTGGAATTGGCAGACAGGCACGGTTCAGGCCCGTGTGTTCTAACGGACGTTAGGGTTCGAGTCCCTTCTCTCGCACCAGAAGCAATCCCGATCGATTGATCGGGATTGCTTATTTTTTGAGTTGCTGATATTCTCACCTTAGAGTGTTTTCAATATGCCCTGTCGGGTATATTATGACCATGAACTGCCGGAAGGAGGCCGCTGATGACTAAAACGATGATTCGATTGTTTGTGAAGGATTTTAACAATACCCAGAAGCCATCAGTCCGTCAGAATTATGGCTATCTGGCAGGTATGACAGGTGTAGGTGCCAATCTTATTCTTTTTACAGTTAAGCTATCCATGGGATTCGCTACCCACAGTATCGCCATTATGGCTGATGCTTTCAATAATCTCACTGATTCTGTATCTTCAGTGATGACGCTGATAGGATTCTGGTCTTCTACTAAGCCTGCTGATAAGGAGCATCCTTTTGGTCATGGCCGAAGCGAATATATCACTGCCCTGGTGGTTTCTGTCCTGGTTATAATGGTTGGCGTTCAATTTGTCAGGAGTGCTGTGGAACGGATCATGAACACCGTTCCCCTTGAATATGACAGTATAACAGTCCTGATTCTTACAGTCACAGTCATTATCAAAATATGGCTGGCTCTTTTTTATCGGACAATAGGAAGGACTATCGGCAGCAAGGTCATGGAAGCGACAGCACTGGACAGCATAGGCGATGTTGCAACAACCGGTATTGTAGTTGCAGCACTGGTTCTGGGTCCGTATATCCCATTTGCATTTGACGGCTTTGTGGGACTGGCAGTGGCACTGCTGATCATCTGGAACGGCTGGAACCTTGTGATGCAGACCCTGAGTCCATTGCTTGGAGAAGCGCCGGATGACAGTTTCGTGGAAGAGCTTGAGAACAGGGTATCCTCATATAAAGGGGTTCTCGGTCACCACGATCTTATCGTGCATAACTATGGTCATGGAAGGTCTGTCGTTTCCCTTCATGTGGAGGTGCCGGTGTCACTGGGAATGATTGATGCTCACGAAATGATCGACACGATGGAAAAAGAAATTGGAATGGCGATGGGGATCGATCTGGTTGTACATATGGATCCCGTTGACTGTGAGAATCAGGAAGCAATGGGTATAAAGAAAACAGTTGAAGATATGCTTCAGGAGATGGATCCGGGATTGAGCATGCATGATTTCAGGATAATCTATACAAAAGAATGCAAGAAAGTGAGTTTTGATCTGGTGATTCCATCAAGTTTCGACAGTGAGTCCGCGAAATCCCTGATTGATGGATTAATAGAGATGATAGAATCACAGGGAAGTGATTATAAGGTGGAAATCCAGGAAGATCAGGAATTCGCCATGCTGCAATCAGTAAACAGAACAAATGATCAGATTGATTCATAAGAGATTCGGCACTGACAAATTTGACGCTATCGGCAGGAAATGCAGAACCCGTGTTGAATTACTACGGATAACTTGAATTGGGGAGGTTGGTGGCTATGCGTTTGGTAACCCGTTCTGATTTTGATGGCCTGATCTGCGGCATGCTCCTGAAGGAAGCCGGTATAATAGATTCTTGGGTGTTTGTACATCCGAAGGATTTGCAGGATGGACTATTCGAGCCTACGGCTGAAGATGTTCTGGCAAACGTTCCATATGTTCCTGGATGCGGGATGTGGTTTGACCATCACTCTTCTGAGGAAGACCGATTGGGCAGGTCCCTGAATGTTGAAGGGGAAAGCAGACCGGCACCCTCCGCTGCCAGGATCATTTATGAGTACTACGGCGGAGATGAGCGATTCACACTTTACAAGGAAATGATAGAAGCCGTCGATAAGGTGGATTCAGGAAATCTGACAAAGGATGAGATTCTCAATCCGAAGGGATGGCTGCTCCTCGGCTTCATATCGGACCCCAGGACGGGGCTTGGTCGATTCAGGGATTTCAGAATCAGCAACTATCAGTTGATGGAAGAACTGATAAACCACTGCAGAAATATGAGTATAGATGATATTCTGGAGATTCATGATGTGAAGGAAAGAGTGGAGATGTTCAACGACCAGACCCGTCACTTCACTGAAATGGTCAGGAATCATTCTAAAACTGAAGATAATGTAATTGTCACGGATTTGCGTGATGTTTCACCGATCTACACTGGGAACCGTTTCATGATCTATAGTCTTTTTCCGGAGCAGGACGTCTCGGTATGGATAGTTGATGGGAAGCAGAAACAGAATGTTTCAGTTGCTTGCGGGTATAGTATCCTCAATCGCACATGCAGCGTGGACATCGGTAAATTGATGCTTAAGCACGGCGGTGGAGGGCATAAGATGGTTGGCACCTGCCAGGTTCTTTATGATGATGCGAATTCCGTCATCGAAGATATCGTCATGGCATTGAAGGGGTAGATTCCTTACCCTATCCGAAGCGGAGGGCCCTATGAATTTAACTTTGGAAGATCAAAACCCATTGATGGATCTGGATATCCCAATTACTCTGAAAGTTAGAGACCTGATAAAACTAAACCAGATATTGACCCGAACGTACGATGAGGAGGAGAGTCTTCGTGAAACTCTCGGACCGATTCTTCAGGAAATCAAGACAATCATTCATGAAACGGAATCCAACCCGGAGTGGATCAATCTAAGGAAATGGGATTCGAATCTGGAGCTGCTGGATAAGGCAGGGAAAAAGCAGAAGAAGCATTTGAAACGGATAAAAAGGGCATTGCTGAAGCAGCGGAATCTCCGGATCAGCTACTGTGCTCCAGGTTCCGGAGAAATAACCCGAAGAACAATAATCCCTATGGAGCTCTGGGAATCCGATTCCTATTGGCTCCTCCGGGCGTATTGCTATCTGATTGGCGAAGAGCATACGTTCAGAGTGGATCGGATACTGAAAGTCAAAGAAAAAGCTCCCGAAAAAAAGCGACCGCCAACGATGTCCAAAGGGGACTTTGAAATTGACTCGGTTGACGACACTGAAGATGATTTTGCCTATGAATCAGAACCGGACATAGCTGAAGAACCGACAGAAGAAGCAGAGTGGTTTGATGAGATTGAAACGGAGCATGATGAGCCGATAGCCGAAAGCGGAAACGATGCTGCAAAATCCATAATTCCAGGCTACAGGCACAAGCACTATTCTTTACCTGGAAAAAAGCCCCATCAGCATGGACTGCCAAACCGACTTGAAAGGTTGATCAAACGGGTAGAAAGAAAATCGCCGTGACGAAGACAAACGACCCCGCAGAAGAATTGGCGGGGTCGTTTGATGAAAGATTATCACTGTTTTTTAATAATCAAGCTGCTCAGCGCACTGAATTCCTCTGCTGACAGGGTGATCCCCTTACCCATAAGCTTTCGGTCCGGGGACCATTCTCTAAGATCATATTTCGGGGAGCGATCATTCCAGCTTACCAGATTCAGTTCTTTTCGCCATCCTTTTGCAGACACAGAAAGTGTGCCAAGTTCCTGAGTGATCTCGTACTTGATTTCGGCCATGAGAGTCTCCTTTGTCATCAGGTTATAGAACGTATGTTCGTATTCATAATAGCATAACGATGTTTTAAATGCAATATTATCCCTTAAAAAGTTTTTAGAGGAAAAAAGTCGGCATTTTAATTAACGATGCAATATTAGGAGGATTAGAAGATGAGAATCCGTTCGACCGTTGAAAAAGACATTCCTGATGTCAAATCGATGGAATCAGCTCCGGAAAGCTGTCCCTGGGTGTACCAGTGGACGGAGACGCAACATCGGTCGGCTTTTCAGGATCCTGATACCGGACACTGGATATTAGAAAACGACACAGGCGAAACAATGGGCTACTGCATCATGAAAGGCCTTCAGAATCCTTTCGGCGTCGTAGAACTGATGCGAATCGTCATTGGCCCGAAAGGACAGGGGTTCGGCAGAGAGGCGATGGAGGCAATCATCCGCAAAGTGTTTACTGAACTGAAGGCCAGACGGCTCTGGCTGGATGTGGTAGACACCAATAGCCGTGCCATACGCCTCTACGAGGACTTGGGGTTTGCCCATGAAGGTACACTGAGGGAAAGCGCATTGATTCAAGGTATGCCGGTTTCAATGCGGGTCTATGGCCTCTTGGAAAGAGAATGGATTTTCAAAATGATGTGATACCAGGCTGTTAACAGGAGGCAACATGACGACAGGAAACAAAGTTAACGCGAAATCAACCAAATCCGATGATAAGGGTCTGTTCATCGGAGAAAATGATGAAGCTGATAATGTGCAAAGGGGATTCCCTGTCGTCGGTATGGGTGCTTCAGCCGGCGGATTGGCAGCGTTTGAAGCCTTCTTTTCCGCTATGCCGGTCGATGAGTTTCCAGGCATGGCTTTTGTGGTTGTTCAGCACCTTGCTCCGGATCATAAAAGCATGCTGACTGAGCTTATCCAGCGCTGCACGGCAATGCAGGTCCTTGAGGTCGAGGATGGAATGGTAGTGCAGCCCAACTGTGTCTATATCATTCCTCCAGGCCGGGATCTGGCATTTCTGAACGGCGCCCTTCAGCTTTTAGAGCCTTCGGCCCCCAGAGGACACCGTTATCCCATCGATTTCTTTTTCCGCTCTATGGCTCAGGATCAGCATGAACGTGCGATCGGCGTAGTCCTCTCCGGCACGGGCAGCGACGGCACTATGGGTGTGCGTGCCATCAAGGACGAGGGCGGCATGGTCATGGTGCAGAGTATCGATTCATCCGAATATGATGGCATGCCAAACAGTGCAATAGCAACCGGTCTGGTAGATTATCAGCTGCCGCCGGCGGAGATGCCTGCAAATCTTATCGCCTATGTTGCCCATGCATTCGGGAAGATACCAAGAGCAGTGTCCATTTCTGAACTCAATGAGGATAACATTTTGAAAAAGATTTTCATTCTTTTGCGCAGTCACACCGGACATGATTTTTCGCAGTATAAGCCCAGCTCCATCAACCGTCGTATCGAACGGCGCATGGCTGTCCATCAGATCGATACGATGGAGGCCTATGTGAAATATCTGCTTCAAACACCTGTTGAGGTGGATGCACTTTTTCGAGACCTGTTGATCGGTGTGACCCGTTTCTTCCGAGATGCTGAAGCTTTCAGGGCGTTTGAGGAAAAAGTGATCACCAGGCTTATTGCCAATAAGGCGCCGGGTGCTCAGGTCCGGGTATGGGTACCGGGCTGCTCTACTGGCGAAGAGGCTTATTCGATTGCAATCCTTCTGCAGGAACAACTGGAACAGCTGAAAAACAGCTATACCGTGCAGGTATTTGCAACGGATATCGACAGTCAGGCCATCTCAAAAGCACGAAGCGGTGTCTACCCTGCCAGTATCGTCGACGACATATCACCCGAACGTCTTATCCGCTACTTCACTGCTGAGTCCGATGGCGGCATGTACCGAATAAGGAAAAACATCCGCGAAATGGTTGTATTTTCTATTCAGAATGTGATCAAGGATCCGCCATTCTCCAAGCTGGACCTGATCAGCTGCAGGAATCTGATGATTTATATGAGTGGAGATCTCCAGAAAAAACTCATTCCACTTTTCCACTATGCACTGAACCCTAAAGGAATGCTTTTCCTGGGCACATCTGAAACAGTAGGCGAGTTTCACTCGTTATTTGTCACGTTGGACAGCAAATCCAAACTCTATCAACGAAGAGAGAGCTCTCAGGAATCAGGCCGCACCGGACTGACCCAATTACTTCCGCTGCTGACAGTCAAGGATTCAGTACGTCCTCCGGCTGCTGAAAAGTCAACGATTATAGAGAAAATACCCCTTCGCGAGCTAACGGAGCGGGAGCTGCTGAAACAGGTCGGTGCTGTTGCTGTTCTCGTTAACAACCGGGGTGACATCCTTTACCTCCACGGAAAAACTGGGTTGTATCTGGAACCTCCGCTAGGGGAGGTCGGCGTCATCAATATTCTGACAATGGCTCGTGAGGGGTTGAAGCAGGAACTGTATATGGCCCTGCATCATGCCAGTGGGAAAAAAGAGATTGTGACACGCCATGGATTGTGGGTAAAGACCAACGGACATTACATCACGGTCAACCTGACTGTCTGTCCGGTCGAGACAGGCTTCGTTTCACAGCAGGAACCTTATCTTTATCTGGTTGTCATGGAGGAAAACCAAGAGCATCGCACGATAGACAGGGAAATCATCGAAGAACCGGGATACGGGAACCCGGATTCGGATGCGCGTATTGAAGCACTTAAACAGGAGCTGCTGACGAAGGATGAATACTTCCAGGCAGCTAAAGAGGAACTGGAAACATCCAATGAGGAACTTAAATCCTCGAATGAAGAGATGCAGTCGCTTAATGAAGAGCTTCAATCCACAAACGAGGAGCTTGAAACTTCCAAGGAAGAATTGCAGTCGGTCAATGAGGAGCTGACAACAGTCAATGGCGAGCTTCAATCGAAGCTGATAGACCTGGCACATGCGAATAATGACATGAACAACCTGTTGGCGGGAACGGGCATCGCCACTGTTTTTGTCGATCATGATCTTTGCATCCTGCGGTACACCCCATCAGCAACACATATCACCAATCTGATTCAATCAGATATCGGAAGGCCCGTGGGGCATATTCTCTCAAATCTGGTGGGCTACACTGATTTGCCGGCTGATGTGAAATCCGTTCTGGACACGTTGATGCCCAAAGCGATTGAAGTTGAGACGACTGAAGGATTGTGGTATACTCTCAGGATTCAGCCATACCGCACCCTGGATAATGTGATTGAAGGGGCTGTCATTTCATTTGTTGATATCACCGAAATCGTTAACACAAAGAAATCGCTGCAAAAGGCCAATGAGCTTCTCCGTTTGGCTGTCGTGGTTCTCGATTCAAATGATGCCATCACCATGCAGGATATGGAGGGACGTATCCTGGTATGGAATCCAGGAGCGGCCAGATTATACGGCTGGAGCGAAGCTGAGGCACTGGAGATGAATACCCGGGACAGGATACCTGAAAGTTTAAGGTCAAAGGAAACGGAAAGACTTCATCACCTTGCTATTTCAAACGTTTTGGAGCCCTACCCGACTCAGCGGATAGCCAAGGATGGCTCGATAGTGGATGTTGTGCTGACAGTTACTGCCCTTGTTAATGATGCGGGCCAGATGTATGCGATTTCGACAACGGAAAGGATGAAATCCTGATGATGGGTCGAACGATGGAGGTATGAGATGAATAACACCCCTGAAGACCTCAGCGAATCCACCCCCCCAGAAAGTCTCAGGCAGATGATACGACGCCAAGCAATGGAACGGGCGGCTAGGGAAAGAGAAGACTTATCCTTTGGAAATCAAGTGCTCATGTCACCTGAAGAAATCCAGCGAACTCTTTTTGAGCTGCAGGTGCACCAGATTGAGCTGGAAATGCAGAATGAGGAATTGCGCCGTGTTCAGTCGGAACTGGCAGCGGAACGGGCGAGGTATTATGACCTTTTCGATTTGGCACCGGTGGGGTATGCGACACTTGCTCAAGACGGTCTTATCCTGGAGACGAACCAGACTGCTGATACCATGTTCGGAGTTCCCAGAGATGCGATGGCAGGGCAGCAGATATCCAGGTTTATTTTCAGGGAAGATCAGGATATCTACTACATTCATCGTAAACAGCTCATTGAGACAGGTGAACCGCAGAAATTCGAACTGCGTCTTGTGAAAAACGATGGAACATTGTTCTGGGCACAGATGTGGGGTGTCATTGTGAGCGGTTCAGACGGGCTTCCGGCATCAAGGGTTGCAGTGAGTGATATTACAGACCGCAAGAATGCTGATGAGGCTGTAAGCAGGGCAAAAGAGGAAGTATCAGCAGCCCTGATTGCAAAAAAGCAGATGTCAGTCCTTCAGTCTCAGATCAAGCCCCACTTCCTGTATAATGCACTGAATGCCATCATATCCCTGTGCTACACTGATGGTGCAAAGGCAGGGGCATTACTTACACGCTTCAGTCAATATCTGAGGATTGTATTCGATTACAACAGTCAAGAAGAAACGGTACCTCTTCAAAATGAGCTTGAGCTTGTGAAGGTGTATTCGGATATTGAAAAAGTACGATATGGTGAACGGCTCAAAACTGTATTTGATGTGGATCCTACTCTCCTTGAAGAGAATATCATGTCTCTGATTCTGCAGCCCCTTGTTGAAAACGCTATCAGGCACGGGGTGTCAAAAAAAATCAACGGAGGTACGGTGCGCCTTAGGATCAAACGCTGCAACTTTTTCATAAAAGTGACTGTCAACGATAATGGTGTGGGGATGTCGAAGACGATGATCCAACAGATCATGGAGCGGGATTGTACCGAAGCTGGCGTCGGTATTGCCAATATTAATCAGAGGCTATTGATCAAAACAGGAAAAAAACTGATGATCAGAAGCACCGAAGGAGCAGGTACGACCATCATGCTGTACCTGCCGCTTCACGAAGGTAATCAGAAGGCAACAGACTGAACGGCCGCTCCGGTTTTCCGGGGCGGCCGTTCAGTGCAGATCACCTGTTTTACTGCTTCAAATGAGCCAATGCATTGACCGCTGAAAAAATCAATACCTTAGCGAGATTGGCAGTCGTATTGTCCTGGTCGAACCGGGGTGCTACCTCTGCGATGTCAAATCCTATTACCTTCCCGGACCGAAAAATCAGGTTCATCAGCTTTAACACCAGCTCCGGCTCCAGACCCAGAGGCTGAGTAGCGCTTACTCCCGGGGCGTAAGCTGATGAGAATACATCTGCACATATGGTGACATACAGATGGTCATTTCGTTTGATATGATCTTCAATGCTTTCTATGGCTGTCCATGGAATTTCCTCAGACAGATCCTTAGAGAGGATATATTCAGCACCCAGTTCATCAGCAGTCTTGAACAGGGCTACCGTATTGGCGTATTTCTGGGCCCCGATGCATAGATAGGAGTACTTCTGATCATCCGTTATGCATTCCTCGGCGATTTGCTTGAACATGGTGCCTGAACTGCCGCCTTTGTCGAAGGGGCGCAGATCCAAGTGAGCATCAAAATTAATTATGCCGATTTGCGGGCGGGAGTTCTCTTCCATCAAATGTTTTTTTATGCCGTTATAATGGCCCAGTGCGATTTCATGGCCGCCTCCCAGAACGATAGGGAACAACCCGAGCTCAAGAATTTTGGAAACCGCATCTGACAAAGCGGATTGTCCCTCTTCAAGTGATGATTCTTTACATGAGATATTCCCGCCATCAAAAAGCTTCACGTCCTGGGAGAACCAACATGGTAGATTAGCAAGCTCCCTGCGGATACTGTAAGGTCCATTTGCGGCTCCAACCCGACCGCCGTTCCGTTGAACCCCTTCGTCACAGCAGAAACCGATGAATACGATACCAAGGGACCCTTTAGGAAGAGGCATTGATGCTGTCTGAAGGTCGATCATTTTAATCCATTGATGCCAGCGGAAAGCATCATAATCCGTTTCACTGTCAATCCGTCCTTGCCAGGATTCAGGTTGACATGGCTGGTAATTTGATATTTTCATGAATCCTCCATATGCTGTAATTTATTGAATGCATGTATTTTATTCAATAATACGCGGATTGCGGCAATGAATCGTCAATATTAAGAAATCCCTTGCGTTTCTATATTGATAATGGGTATCAACAGTTAGACAAAGGGCTATTGACGGTTATAAACGATAAGGATATAATTTATACGAACATATGTTTGCGAGGAGGTGCTTCATGGCGGAATTCAAAATCCGTTCGGATTTCAAACCCACCGGGGATCAGCCCCAGGCAATAGATAAGCTGAGGGAGGGGCTCCTGGCCGGTAAGCGGCATCAGACACTGCTTGGTGTAACCGGCTCTGGAAAAACCTTTACCATCGCCAATCTGGTTGAGCAGGTGCAGAGGCCTACCCTGGTGATTGCTCATAATAAAACCCTTGCGGCACAGCTATGCAGCGAATTCAAAGAATTTTTCCCTGACAATGCAGTTGAATACTTCGTCAGTTACTACGACTACTATCAGCCTGAGGCCTACGTACCGTCCTCGGATACCTATATCGAAAAGGATTCAGCAATAAATGATGAAATAGACAAGCTCCGACATAGTGCAACAGCTGCTCTTTTTGAACGTCGCGACGTCCTGATTGTCGCCAGTGTTTCCTGCATTTACGGATTAGGGGATCCGGAGCTTTACAGGGATCTGAGTCTGTCTCTGCGGCCTGGAATGATAATGAGCCGAGAGGAAATTCTACAGAAACTGGTGGGGATTCAATATGGACGCAATGACATCAGTTTCGTACGGGGAACCTTCCGGGTTCGTGGAGACGTGGTGGAGGTTTTTCCTGCATCCACTTCAGAGCGCGCCATCCGGATTGAACTGTTCGGGGATGAAATCGAGCGTCTGACAGAGATTGATGTTTTGACAGGAGAAGTACTCGGAAGAAGAGACCATGTTTTTTTATTTCCGAATACCCACTACGTCACCAATAAAGAACTGATTGAGCGCTCAATCGGAACAATTGAGTCGGAAATGCAGGATCAGGTGAAATTCTTTCTTGATCAGGGTAAATTCATTGAAGCTCAGCGAATTGAACAGCGCACACGATATGATATGGAAATGCTGCGGGAAGTTGGTTTCTGTCAGGGCATTGAAAACTATGCCAGAGTACTCAGCGGACGTCCGCCGGGAAGTCGACCCTTCACTCTGATCGATTTTTTTCCTGATGATTTTCTTGTGGTAGTGGACGAATCACACGCATCCCTGCCGCAGATACGCGGTATGTACGGCGGTGACCGATCACGTAAGGAAACACTTGTTGGCTACGGTTTCCGTCTGCCCTCTGCCCTGGACAATCGCCCCCTGAACTTCACGGAATTCGAATCCCTGGTGAAGCAGGCGATTTACGTCAGTGCGACTCCCGGTCCTTATGAGAGAGAGCATTGTCAGGAGGTGGTGGAGCAGATCATACGCCCTACCGGGCTTCTGGATCCGGAAATCAGCCTCAGACCGGTTAAGGGGCAAATCGATGACCTGATAGGTGAAATCAATAAACGTACAGCGAAGGGGCACCGAATACTGGTTACGACTCTCACTAAAAAAATGGCTGAAGATCTGACAAATTACCTGAAAGACGTGAATATAAGGGTACGATGGATGCACTCCGAGGTCGAGACTCTGGAAAGAATGCGGATTCTCAGGGATCTTCGTATCGGGGAGTTCGATGTACTGGTGGGAATCAACCTGCTCCGTGAAGGCTTGGATCTTCCGGAGGTTTCTTTGGTTGCCATTCTCGATGCAGATAAGGAAGGCTTTCTCCGCTCGGAAACTGCCTTGGTTCAAACGATTGGCCGGGCCGCCCGGAATACGGAAGGCCTTGTCATCATGTATGCAGATAAAATAACACCCTCCATGCAGAAAGCCATCGCAGAAACCGACCGACGCCGGGAGGTTCAGCGGCAATACAATCTGGAAAACGGCATAGAACCCCAAACCATCATCAAGGGAATACGCAGTGTGATTGAAGCAACTAAAGCAGCGGATGAAGATGAATCCTACCTGGCTGATCTCCGCTCCTTTGATACGATTGAATCCCTGAAATCAACCCTGAGCCAGCTGGAATTTGACATGATAGAAGCTGCAAAACACCTCCAGTTCGAACGGGCCGCTGAACTGCGCGACAGAATGAAGACCCTCGCGAAACTGCTTCCGGCAGACATGAGGTAAAAAAATTGAATGGAACCACCGAATACACCGAATACACCGAAGACACCGGAAAGGAATGATCGTATCATCATAGCAAATTTTACCAAGTCCCTTTCGGTGGTTTCGGTGTATTCGGTGGTTCCGTAATTATCGATGGTTCCAAATTATCGTTGGCTCCAAATGTATATTATTGAGGGGAAACTTATGAAGGAATATATAGAAGTAAAGGGTGCAAAAGAGCATAATCTAAAAAATATAACTGTCAGGATTCCGCGGAATGAGCTTGTGGTGATTACGGGGCTCAGTGGATCGGGGAAGTCGTCATTGGCTTTTGACACCATCTATGCAGAAGGGCGGCGGCGTTATGTGGAAAGCCTTTCAGCGTATGCCCGTCAGTTTCTGGGCCAAATCGAGAAACCGAACGTTGAATCCATAGACGGCCTGTCACCGGCCATATCCATTGATCAGAAGACCACAAGCCGTAACCCCCGTTCCACTGTCGGGACTGTTACGGAGATATATGATTACCTGAGGTTGCTTTATGCCAGGGTTGGAATACCCCATTGCCCGATATGCGGCCTGGAAATCAGCCAGCAGACAATCGATCAGATTGTAGACCGTGTAATGGAGCTGCCTGAAGGAACCAAGATACAGGTGCATGCCCCGATTTTCCGAGGGAAGAAGGGAGAATTCAAGAAAGATCTTGAGCGCCTCCGAAAGGAAGGCTTCGTACGTGTCCGCATCGATGGTGAAATACGGGAATTGTCAGAAGACATTGAGCTCGAGAAAACACGAAAGCATACCATTGAAGTGGTTATCGATCGACTGGTCATCCGACCCGGCGTGGAGAAACGCCTTACGGATTCAATTGAAACCGCATTGCATCTGACGGAAGGGCTGATTCTGGTTCATGTGCTGGACGGGGAGGATCTCACGTTCAACACGAAATTCGCCTGCCCGGAGCATGGTGTGGGTATTGAAGAAATGGAACCACGGATGTTCTCTTTCAACAGTCCTTATGGGGCCTGTGAATCCTGCAAAGGAATCGGATTCCTGCAAAAGGTGGATCCGGAGCTGGTTCTGCCAAATAGGGATCTGACGGTAGAAGAAGGTGCTGTGGCGCCCTATGCCAACAGTGTGGAAGGAACCTATTACCAGCAGATGGTGGAAGCAGTCGTCAGGGCCTATGGACAGAAAACAAATGTACCCATAAAAAACTATCCGCCTGATCTGATTGATGCACTGCTCTATGGCACAGGAAAAAAGGAAGTAGCCTTCACATTCGAGAGCAAGTATGGAGGCACCCGGAATTACAAAGCGCCCTATGAAGGGGTAATTACCAATCTGGAACGTCGATATATGGATACCCAGTCTGACTATATCCGGGATAAGATTGAGGAGTCAATGAGTCTCACTCCATGCGAAAGCTGCAATGGGAAGAGGCTGAAGCCGACAACACTTGCTGTGACGGTAGGGGGCATGAACATCTCCGATTTTTCGGATCTGTCAGTAAAAGAAGCTGTCATCTTCTTTAAAAATCTGAAACAGGACCTTACACGTACGACAATTGCTGAACAGATTGTAAAAGAAATCAATGCACGACTGGAATTCCTGACCAACGTCGGGCTCACCTATCTGACGCTTTCCAGGGCTGCAGGCACACTTTCCGGCGGGGAATCGCAACGGATACGCCTTGCGACGCAGATCGGTTCAGGTTTGGTGGGTGTCCTATATATCCTTGATGAACCAAGCATAGGTTTGCACCAAAAGGATAATGAAAAACTGCTGAAAACCCTGAGAAATCTGACGAATATGGGTAATACCCTGATTGTTGTCGAGCATGATGATGACACGATCCGTACTGCTGATCATATCATTGACATGGGACCGGGTGCCGGGGAGCATGGGGGGTTGATTATTGCCCAGGGGTCTCTTCAGGACATTCTGGATTCACCGGAATCATTGACAGGTCAGTACCTCAGCGGCGCAAAGGAAATTGAAGTTCCAAAGCAGCGGCGAGCCTCTACAGGTAAGAGCATTGTTGTCAGAGGGGCTTCTCAAAACAATCTAAAGGATATTGATGTCGCTTTTCCACTGGGAATTTTCTCCTGTGTCACCGGCGTTTCCGGTTCGGGAAAAAGCACACTTGTCAATCATATCCTTCACAAGGCCGCAGCTTCGAAAATTCACAGGGCAAAGGATCGGCCCGGTAAACACGTTAGTATTGAAGGCCTTGATCTTATAGACAAGGTGATTGATATCGACCAGAGCGCCATCGGGAGAACGCCCCGTTCTAATCCTGCAACCTATACAGGTGTATTCGACCCGATCCGCGATCTCTTCTCGACCGTTCAGGAAGCGAAGGTCCGTGGATACAGCAAAGGACGCTTCAGCTTCAATGTGAAGGGTGGACGCTGTGAAGCATGTAAAGGGGACGGCATTCTTAAAATCGAAATGCACTTCCTGCCGGATGTGTATGTACAGTGCGATGTCTGTAAAGGAAAAAGATATAACAGAGAGACCCTGGAAGTGAAATATAAAGGGAAGACCATCTCTGAAGTACTTGATATGACAGTCGAGGAGGCTATGGGCTTCTTCGCAAACATTCCAAGCATAATCAGGAAGATACAGACTCTCAATGAGGTAGGTCTGGGATACATCCGACTGGGCCAGCCAAGTACACAGCTTTCAGGTGGAGAAGCCCAGCGGATCAAATTGGCAACTGAGCTTTCGAAACGAAGTACTGGAAAAACCCTGTATATACTGGATGAACCAACAACCGGGCTCCACATAGCGGATGTCCATACCCTTGTTGAAGTTCTGCTGCGGCTTGTGGAGGGCGGAAATACAGTGGTGGTCATCGAACACAATCTTGAGGTGATAAAATGCGCCGACCACTTGATCGACCTGGGGCCTGAAGGAGGCGATGAGGGTGGGACAGTCATTGCCGAGGGGACTCCGGAAGAAGTAGCTGCAAATAAAAGAAGCTACACCGGCCAGTTTCTGAAGAGGATACTGAAGTGATCATTTGGACAAAAGGAGAATCAGCTTGATACGAGAAAGAGTCCGATTATCTGAAAAGGAATGCAGCGATTTGAATGATTTGCTGGACATCTGCTATGAGACGGACAAGGTACCTGTGGTCATTCAGATCGATAAGACCTTGAATCACCATCAGAGGATGAACAGCTGGTTCATGGCCTATTCCGGAGAAACCCTGATCGGTGTTATGTCGCTGTTTGGTCCCCTGCGTACTGAGACTGAGTTCACCGGATGCGTCCATCCGGATTACCGAAAAAAAGGCGTCTTCAATAGTCTGGTTGATGCAGCGCTTAAAGAAACCGGTTTTTTCGGGATTGAACGGATTCTGTTCGCACTGGATAGAAAGTCTGAATCCGGGCAGGCTGTGATGCGAAAGAAAGGATATTCGCTGGTACAGACGGAGTATAGCATGGTGTTTCCAAAGCATGGTACGATCAAGAAGATAGATTCCCGGCTTCGCATCACTAGAACCGGGATAGCTGAATTGGATGATATGGCTCAGATCAGTGCCTCGGCATTCGATGAACCCTTGGATGTGACGAGGACCATGCTGATGAATGGTCTGAAATCAAAAGAACGTGAAACCTATGCTGCCTTCTTTGAAGAACATATGGTGGGGATCATATCCCTAATGATACAGGATCAAACCGCCATGATGAATGGTTTGGCTATCGACCACCATGAGCAGGGGAAAGGATATGGCGCTGATTTTCTGACTCAGATACTTCTTATGATCGCTGAGAGGGAGCTGACAGCCAGTTTGGATGTGAACAGCGAAAACACAACAGCTTATAACCTTTATAAGCGGCTCGGGTTTCAGGAAACAGAGGTTCAGGATTACTACGAAAAGCAATGATCCGAAAACGATACAAAGAAAAAGAGGCTGTCATTTGACAGCCTCTTTTTGACTATTTCGGTGAAGTTTTTCTATGAGCCTTAGCAGATACTTTGGCAACCTTAGCCTTAGGGGCCGCCATTTTTGGAGGGGCGTCCTTCTTTTGGGGGTGCTGATGTCCTTGATTCTGTTCAGGTTCCATTTCAATACGATGTTTCATAAGTTTGCCTCCTCAAATGTCATACTATGAAAATACCCACACTATGAGTCCTTAAACAACATTAATCATGCATCGTGTTTGTTTGTAATACGCCGGTAAAAAAGGCGATAGGAATTTGATATTAATGGGTTTTTGTGAAAAAATGGTGAAAGAAAAAGGACGGAGGTCTTATAATGTTTCAAAGGAAAATCCTAGCATTGTCAATGGTTTTATCCTTTATGTTTAGCGGTTCCCTGCCCGTATTCTCGCAGCAGTCCAGCCCCGATTCCTTTAAGGTCGTAGGGTACTGCTCAGAAATATTCAATGATCCTGTGGAAAACATCCAATATGATAAGCTCACCCATGTGATCTATGCTTTTCTGATTCCAGGGGATGATGGCAGCCTGATCGGGATTGAGAAGCCGGAAAAGTTAAAAGCCCTGGTGACCGCTGCTCATGCCGAAGGTGTCAAGGTATCCATCGCCGTTGGCGGATGGTCATACAGGAATGTCCCACTTCAAGGGAATTTTGTGAAGATGGCAGGGAATGTGGTCAGCCGAAAAGAGTTTGTCAGGAATACGGTCCAGTTCCTGAAGGATTATGACCTCGACGGTTTGGATCTTGATTGGGAATTTCCCACTGCTTCAGGACCTTACGAAGCGCTTGTCCGGGATCTGCGATTGGCTCTGAATGCTGAAAACATGCTCCTGAGTGCTGCGCTTAACGGTGCATGGTCTGCCACAGGCGCACCATTGGCATCGTCTTTTGTCACGGATGAATGTCTGACAAATTTTGATTTCATCAATATCATGGCATATGACGCGGATCCTACCGGACCTGGTCACAGCCCCGTATGGTTTGCCGATACTTCTATCCAGTACTGGGCATCCCGAGGTGTCCCCCGTGAAAAGATCATCATCGGAGTGCCTTTCTACGGCGCACCCGGTTGGGTGCAGTACAGGGATTTAGTCAAAGACAACGCCGTTAATGCCAATCTGGATAGAGCAGAGATTGTTGTGGGCAGCTGGGGAAAAACCCCTGTGTATTACAATGGCATAGACACAATACAGGAGAAAACCCGTCTGGCTCTTCTCAAAGCAGGTGGGGTGATGATTTTTGACATCAACGAGGACACGATGGACAGTACCAGTCTGATCTCGGCGATTCATGACGTGGTGCAAAGTGATGGAGAAAACCCGCCGGTGCCTAATGCAGGCATGCAGCTTGTTGTTTCCGGCACACCTCTGGTGTTCCATACTGATTCGGGAGATGGGGTGCCCTATATCGATGAACAGAATCGATTCATGGTGCCGTTACGTAAGTGCCTGGAAGCCATCGGGGCCACTGTAGGCTATGATGCTGACTCACAGGTCATCACAGCCTCTGGTAATGGAATTTCTCTCACCTGCAGGATCGGTCAGCGTGAACTGTCTGTCAACGGGACTTCAGTCCAGATGGATACAACTGCGCAGATTCGTGAAGGACGGACCTATGTTCCAGTGCGGTTCATCTACGAGGCGTTTGGGAAGACCGTGGTTTGGAATGACACACAGCGTATTGTGAATGTACAATAGGAGGCAAAATGAATTGGACTTTTTTATTTCAATTGATTAATTTAGGAATCATGTTGTTGATATTCGGGGCTGCGATTTACGTGATTGCATTATTTATAAAAGCGGCCAAACGCGTGATTCGCGTATCCGATGTGTATCTTGAGGAAAAAGCCAGACAAAAGCAAGTTGAATAGGAATGTCCGTTAATAAACGAGGGCACTGAAAAAGTCAATAATCAAGAGAAAAGGGAGAGATTGCCGCGCTATGCTCGCAATGACAGACTTCAACCTTGTAGTTGCAAGGTATGCATGTCATTGCGAGGAGCATAGCGACGTGGCAATCTCTCCCTTTAACTGTTATTCATTGCCTTTCCAATAAAACGGAGGTCAATTTTTAGAGTCCTTCAATCTGCGTCGTCCGGTCCAGAATATCTGTCACATACGCCAGTACCACACCATAGTTGGTGATGGGGACGCTTGACTCCTGGGCAAGTTGAATCCGGTTCAGCATGGTCTTTTTAGTGAGCATGCAAGATCCGCAGTGGATGATGAGGTCGAATGTTCCGATATCCTCCGGGAAATCGTGTCCCATGCGGAAAACATAGTTGAAATTCTTCCCTTCTTTTTTATCCAGCAGTTTCGGGATTTTCTCGCGACCGATGTCCTCATGACTGTGGTTATGGGTACAGCTTTCCGAGATAAGGATCCTCGCGCCGTTCTTCAGATTCCGTATGGACTGGGTCCCTTCAATAAATACCTTGAGATCACCTTTGTAACGGGCAAAAACTATCGAGAAAGATGTGAGTGGAATATGAGCGGGTACCATTTTGCTGACGCGGTCGAAAGCCTGAGAATCTGTCACCACCAGATCAACCCGTTTCAATTCCTTCAACGTTTCTTCCAGCTCCGTATCCCTAACCACGCAGGCCTTGATTCCATGATCCAGACAGTCTCGGATCAGCTGCACCTGAGGCAGGATGATCCTCCCCTTCGGTGCCTCGGAATCAATGGGGACCACCATGACGACAGTGCCGCCGTAAGGAACAAAATCGCCGATGATCGGGGGATCCTGTTCAGCTGTCTCCAGCCGTTTGATCAGAGTGGTTTTCAAGTGATGTATACTTTTCATGTCTCTGGTTGAAACGAAAACAGCTTCTGGGTGGAGTGATTTGAATGCTGAAAGGGATTCATCATCAGCAAGGTCGGTTTTATTGAAGACAAGCAGGTGAGGGATGTGGAACTTTTTGAAATGGCTCAGCACTTCAGCATGTGCCGCTTCATCGAAATCGTCGATGGCATGGATGAGAAGAGCAAAATCAGTCCGCTGAAGAATTTTTTTTGTTTTATCCACGCGGAGCATCCCCAGTACGCTGTCATCATCCAGGCCGGCTGTATCAATGAAGACAACAGGGCCGAAAGGAAGCAGCTCCATGGATTTTGAAACAGGATCCGTGGTTGTGCCTTTCACATCCGAGACGATCGCTATATCCTGGCCGACTATAGCATTTAGCAATGAGGATTTTCCAGCGTTGCGGTTGCCGTAAATGGCAATGTGGGTGCGGTTGGCACTGGGCGTGCTGTTGAGGTTGGATTGTTCTATGGGAGTAGTCACCTTCTGTTTGGTTTCCATATGAATCTCCATGTCATTTTGGCTTTGCCTTCCTCCGGGAGGAAGGTGGCAGCTAGCTGCCGGAAGGAGTCTGCGAGCAGTGACATTCAAATCACGCAGACTCCCCCTGTCACTCCGTGACATCCCCCTCCCGGAGGGAGACAAATCCTATTGCATTCTTAATTGGTTGAATTTGAGACATTAGTCAACTACAGGAACAGATCCCGAGCACCGCCTTCAATTTTCTTGAGATTCTCCTGTGTCAATTTGCGTATATCATCCCGTGGAATCTTCTCAACGGCGTCATATATCGTCTTTCTCCCCAGGACATTCAGTTCTTCATCTCCATAATCAATAACGAATTCCATCAGCGTCATCAGGGCATTGGGCTGGCATACGTTGCCGATCTGACCGGATTTGGCAAGCTGCATGAAGCGGTCTCCGGTTCTGCCTGAGCGGTAGCATGCTGTGCAATAGCTTGGTATGAAATCGGCTTTCAGAAGGCTTTTCACGATTTCCATCGGGGAACGGTGGTCTCCGCCTTCAAACTGGCTTATGCTCTGGCCTTCCTCGTGTTCGCTGTAGCCGCCCACGCCGGTTTGTGAGCCTGCGCTCACCTGTGAAACGCCGTAATTGATGACTTCCTCACGCATTTCCTCGGTTTCACGGGTGGAAAGGAGGATGCCGGTGAATGGTACCGCCAAACGGATGACGGCTACAATTTTCTTGAACTGATCATCGGTAAGGATGTTCTTGAACTGGTCCAGTGTCATCCCTTCGGCTTTTTTAAGACGGGGTACGGAAATAGTGTGGAAGCCCACGCCAAAGGTATTCTCAAGATGCTCGTTATGCAGCATCAGGGAAAGTACCTCGAATTTGTAATCATAGAGGCCGAACAGCACACCGCCGCCCACATCGTCAATTCCGCCTGTCATGGCACGGTCGAAAGCGTTCAGGTGATAGGTATAGTTGCCCTTTAGGCTTTTAGGATGCACAGCCTGGTAGGTAGGCTTATGGTAGGTTTCTTGGAAAAGGATGTACGTGCCGATGTTGGCTGCCTTCAGCTGTTCGTATTCCTTTACGCTGGTCGCAGCGATATTCACATTGATCCGTCGGATATTGCCGTTTTCGTTCTCTGTATTATAGATGGTGTCGATAGCCTCAAGTACAAATTCAATCGGCGTGTTGACGGGGTCTTCGCCAACTTCAAGGGCAATACGCTTATGGCCCATTTTTTCCAGCAGCTTGACTTCCTGTTCAATTTCAGCCTTATTGAGCTTCCTGCGGGCAAATTTGTTATGGTTCTGATATCCGCAGTAAGTGCAGTTGTTCACGCAAAAGTTGCTGATATAGAGAGGGGCGAACATTACGACCCGCTTACCGTAGATTATCTGCTTAATTGCGCCGGCAACATCGAATATCTCCTTCATCAGTTGGGGATCTTCCACATGAATCAATTTGGCGACTTCATCATGAGTGAGTCCTTTCAAGGCTTTTGCTTTTTCAAGAATCACTCGGATCTCATCAGGGGAAGCATTGTCGTTTTGCATTAGAAGCTGTTCCACATATCCATGATCGATGAAATCAGTCTCGTTAAGATTGCTATTTGTGTTCATGATGGTCTCCTCTCGACATATCTACAGTATAGCCGGCGCCCTGAATCCTTTTTTCTATACAGACTCTGCAATGAGCGGCTTCATCCCCCGTGCAGATCTTGTTTTCATAAATTTCGTATTTTGTCCGCACATCTGTTGGCGAGAGGTTTGGCATCACAACATTGGCTCCAGCCTTAATTGCTTTTTCACGACCGAGTGAATCCAGTGTACCCATGGCCGTGGTTGCAGGCATCAATGCTCCCGGAACCATCAGGCGAGTCAGGGCCACCATCACAAGTGTTTTTTCGACTGTGCCTCCGTCGCTTCCACCCAATGGGGTATCCGAGTGGGGGATGAAAGGGCCGATGCCGATCATGTGCGGATTGAAATCGTGAAGGAACTTCAGATCCATCACAAGATCGGAATTAGTCTGGTCCGGTAATCCCACCATAAAACCTGCACCCACTTGAAAGCCGATTTCCTTGAGGTTTTTCAGGCATTCCATCCGGTTTGTAAAACTCATTCCGGGATGGAGCCGTTCATAGAGTCTTTTTGAAGCGGTTTCATGACGAAGCAGGTATCGGTCAGCTCCGGCATCAAACAGTCGCTGATAGCTTTCTCTGGACCGTTCACCCACAGAGAGGGTAATTGCTGTATCCGGAAACCGCGTTTTTATTTCTTCAATGATTGCGCACAGCTTTTCATCGGTAAACCATGGATCTTCGCCGCCCTGAAGCACATAAGTCCGATAACCCAGGCGATAGCCCTCGGCACAGCACGAAAGAATATCTTCCTGAGTCAAGCGGTATCGGTCAGCCTTGATGTTGGAGGCACGTATGCCGCAATAAGAGCAGTCCTGAGCACAAAAGTTGGTAAATTCAATGAGTCCGCGCATAAATACCCTGTCGTCGTAATGGAGCTTGCGCTTTCTGTCCGCTTTTTCCCGGAGATACTCATAACTGGTGCTATCAATCTGATCAAGGATTGCAAGCAGGTCATTTTCCGGGAGATCGCCATTCTTGTCGAGCGCATCAATCAGCTTATAAATCATAGGCCCGCCTTTTCAATGTATTAGTGAATAAAAAACTGCCGTTCAGTCTATTCGTTTGGCGAATAGTGAAAGGCAGTCCGGAGTCATAAGCATCAGCCGTTATTATAAATTCCATAACGGTTCGTCTTTATGGCCGCTTGCCTTTCGAATCAGATTTACATCTTTTTCATTAGGTTCGGGTATAGCATGTTAGGTTCTCGAAACTCAAAAGCATATGCAATCAGGTTTCAAGATGGAACGCTTGTTAAAATGTTATCATAAATTAGCGTTATGTCAAGTCTATTCCAGTTCTTTTTTTGAAATCGATGTTTTGACGGTAATGCTGGGAATGTTTCCAAGCTTGCCGGTCAGGCTATTGATTTCGTCCAGAGTTCCAAGCACAGTGATTGAGACAACGGAGATGTCTTCCTCATGAAAGGGAATGCCCATCCGACCCCGAATGATATGCTTGAACTCACTCAGCGTATCATTGAATTTGTGATTGGCTTCACTGGGTTTGTCTAAGATTGCGCCAATGACTGCAATTCGTTTCACGATCCATTCCTCCTTTACAACTTACTATGCTCATGGTACAACAGGATCACCATCCTGTACAACACTTATCCGATGCAAGGTTCAGAATCCCGCGACGCCAAGATGCGACAAAAGAATTTTGAAGCCCATTGCAATCAGGATAATTCCACCGGCTGCTTCAGCTCTTGATTTGAATCTGAAGCCGAAAATGTTTCCAATTCCCACGCCAAGGAATGAAAGGAAAAAAGTTGTAACCCCAATCATCGTGACTGCAGGAAGTATATCCACTTTCAGGAATGCAAATGACACGCCGACTGCTAAGGCATCTATGCTGGTTGCTACAGCCATAACTGTCAGGTTTTTCAGACAGAATGTGTCATCGGGGATATGGCACATTTCTCGGGAATCGATCAGCATCTTGGCTCCGATGATTGCGAGAAGCACAAATGCAATCCAGTGATCAAAAGATGTTATGTAATTCTTGAACTGCACTCCCAACAGATAACCGATCAACGGCATTGCCGCTTGGAATCCACCGAAAAACGCACCTGTGATCAGAGCCCGGGTGTAATTCCTCTTCTTCATTGAAAGACCTTTGCAAATGGAAACGGCAAACGCATCCATCGAAAGCCCCACTGCAATTGCTGACAACTCCCAAAATTCCATTCTCTTTCTCCTTTCGGCTCAAAAAAATGACCCATGGGTGTATGAAACCACCCATGAGTCTTGTTCATTAAGGCAAACCAGGCCTTTAAGGCCAGCATGTTGATTTGCCACACGGAAAAACCGTGCAAACTACTCCCTCACAGAATATCTAACCATAGATTAACATTAAGCGAATCCGTTTGCAACAGCGATGACAAAGACAATACGAAACACCTATGTTAAAATGGTCTGATAAGGCACTGCGTAGTGAATGCGAAAATACGGGTTGAAAATGGTGAAGCCATGTTTGATGTAAAGGAACAATTGAAAACGGTGCCAGACCACCCGGGTATCTATATCATGAAGGATGGGGATGGACAGATCCTGTACATCGGCAAATCTAAATCCTTGAAAAAGAGGGTTTCTTCGTATTTCCAAAACGTTGGGAAGCATCCCCTCAGGATTCAGACCATGGTGACCAATGTGAAGGAGTTTGAATATATCCTTACAGACTCCGAGATGGAAGCGCTGATCCTGGAATCCAATCTGATCAAACGTCACAAACCCCGATTCAATGTTCTCCTCAAGGATGACAAGGCTTATCCATACATTAAAGTGACTGTCCAGGAGGATTTTCCCCGTGTGATGAAGACCCGTCAGGTTTTGAAGGACAAGGCCCGTTATTTCGGACCCTACACCAGCGCCGATACGGTCAACCGCACCATTGAAATCATCCAAAAGCTGTTTCCCATAAGGAAATGCAATCGCGATATGAGGCGTGTGTCGGAAAGACCATGTCTGAACTACCATATACATCAATGTCTGGGGCCGTGTAAAGGGGATGTGCACAAGGAGGAATACCGGACCCATGTTGAAGGGATCCTCAGGTTTCTCAGCGGCAAAACCGACGAGCTTGTTAAAACGCTGGAACAGCAGATGCAGGCTGCAGCCCAGACCACTGATTTTGAGCGTGCTGCAGAAATCAGAGATAATATCCAGGCCTTGGTGTCGCTTAAAGAAAGACAGAAAATGGTGTCCTCTTCTGAGGGGGATCAGGATGTGATTCATTTTGCTCAAGCCGATACCCGGACCTGCATGATGATCTTTTTCATCCGCGGCGGACACCTGATTGGAAGGGAGCAATATCTGATAGAGGATTCATCGGATATACTGCCGGGAGAACTCATTGGGACTTTCATTCAGCAGTTCTATTCCGGTACTGCTCTGATTCCAGGCGAGATATTGCTGCCGGAACCGTTGGAAGACCAGGAACTGCTGGAATCCTGGCTCAGAACCCTTAAAGGATCAAAGGTTCGGCTGATTGTCCCTGAAAAAGGTGAGAAGAAGAAGCTTGTGGAGCTAGTGGGAACCAATGCAGTTGAATATCTGGATAAATTCCAGGAAAAACTGATCCGCGATGATGAAGCCGGTAAAAGGCATATATCAGAGCTTCAGACCCTACTGGAACTCCCTCAGCCCCCTGCCCGGATTGAATCATACGATATCTCCAATCTCACGGGTCTCCATGCCGTCGGCTCCATGGTTGTCTATGAGAATGGGCGCAAGAAGAATAGTGACTACCGACGTTTCAAAATCCGCACCATCGAAGGGCCTAATGATGTCGGGAGTATGCAGGAAGTCCTGTTCAGACGATTTCAGCGCGGCCTAAAGGAACAGGGAGGATCTGAAAATGGGAATCAGGCGAATTTCAGCCGTTTTCCCGATCTGATCCTGATCGATGGGGGAAAAGGGCAGGTCCATGCAGTTCAGGATGTTCTCAAGGCGCTGGATCTTCCAATGATTCCGGTAGCTGGCATGGTGAAGGATGACCGTCATCGGACAAGGGAGATCTATTTCAGAGGATCAATGCGAGATCTTGGCCGGGATGACCTGTATCGTTTCGTTGCAGGGATACAGGAAGAAGTCCACCGATTCGCCATCATGTACCATCGGAATCTGCGCAGTAAGGCTGCCAATCTGTCCGGGCTGGATGACATTTCAGGAATCGGAGTGACTCGCCGTAACGCATTGCTGGCACATTTCAAGAACATGGAAGCCATCCGCAGCGCATCAGTCGATGATCTGTCTCAGGTTCCCGGCATGAACCGGCGGGCTGCACTCAAGGTGTATGAGTATTTTCGGATGGTACAGACACAGAAGGAATAAGACAAAGGGAATGATAAGGAGAAATATGATATGAATAGTCTTAGTGTATCGGTCAAACGCCTGGCAGAAGCCATGAAGCTTAAGGAAATCACGCAGGGGGATTATCATCAGGAGGTTATCACGATCAGTGATGTGAATCGGATCGGACTTCAAATGGCGGGATTTTTTGAATCATTTCCAGCTGAGAGGATTCAAATCATCGGGTGGGTGGAATACCAGTATTTTCTCACCCTTTCAAAAGGGCATCGGGAATGGATCGCCAACAGGTTCATGGCATATAATTTCCCCTGCCTGCTCTTTTCACGAAATCTGGAGCCGTTCCCAGAGCTTCTGGAAGCCGCACAGCGCCACCAGCGGCCGATTTACGTTTCAGAGCTGACCACCAGCACCCTGATCAATCGGATCATCAATTTTCTGGATGAGGAACTGGCTCCACGGATTGTCATGCACGGAGTACTTGTTGATCTGAATGGCATAGGATGCCTGATTTTCGGCAAAAGTGGAATCGGGAAGTCTGAAACGGCACTGGAACTGGTAAAACGTGGGCACCGGTTTGTTGCGGATGATGCCATTGAAATCTACAAGATCAACGAAAGCACCCTTGAGGGCAGGGCACCGGAACTCATCAAGAACTTTATGGAAATAAGGGGCATCGGCATCCTGGACATCGCCAAGCTGTACGGAATCGGTTCCGTCAGGGAAAGGAAAGTCATCGACTTCGTCGTTCAGTTGGATGACTGGAAGCCGGACAGCGAGTATGATCGTCTTGGTATCGAGCAGGAGATGGTGGATATCCTTGGCGTTCAGATTCCACGGATCAGCATTCCGGTAAAACCCGGCAGGAATCTGGCAGTCATTCTTGAAGCAGCCGCCCGAAACCACCGGATGCGTGAAATGGGATTCAACGCGGCTGAAGAGCTGGATAAGCGACTCAGTGATCTTCATGATAAATGAGAGTAACTTGAAGGGCATCTGTTAAAAAACGGATGTCTTTTTAATGTCAGGAATTAAACAATCCATATAGATACAGCAATGGCAGGCCTCTGCTGCAACGAAATGTTTAACGATAAAACATTTACGCGCCTTTTGTATTATGAATACAGAATTAAGAACTGAAATGATTCGTATCAGATGATTCACAGAATTAATAACTTATTGGACATAGTTTGATGGATATGATATCCTTACTTAAATAACTGTGTAACGATTGTGAAACGATTGTGTAATGACTGTGAAATTACTATCAAGTTCGTAATAGTAATCGCATGAAATGCAAGGTTTTGTTTTTTTTCATGTTGTGTGTTAATTGTTTAACATTAAGGGGGAAAGAAAAATGATCAGTAGAATCCTGACGCAGGAAAACTACGACAAACTGGATCTGTTTATCAAAGAGAACAAGGATCGGCCGGGTCCGCTTATGCCAGTATTGCAGGAAGGTCAAAAGATTTTTGGTGCATTGCCCCTGGAAGTTCAACGGTACATCAGCGAACAGATGTATATTCCACTGGCAGAAATCTATGGTGTAGTAACATTCTACAGCCAGTTCACACTGGTGCCTGCCGGTGAATTCACAGTTTCTGTCTGCATGGGAACAGCATGTTATGTCCGTAATTCTCAGGCCATAGCTGACCGGCTCTCCAGTGATCTTGATCTGAAGTTTGGGGCTACCTCAATGGATGGAAAATTCACCTTGCTGGCTACCCGCTGTATCGGTGCTTGTGGATTAGCTCCCGTTATGACCGTTAATGAAGATGTCTACGGTCGACTTTCGGAGAATGACATTCCGACAATAATGAGTAAATACAAGTAGAACCAGACAAGGAGGCATCATCGTGAAATCTCTTGAAGAATTAGCAAAAATCAGAGAAGAAGCTCTGAAACGCGTCAGTATACGTAAAGACCGGAAAGGAACCCGTATCGTTGTCGGTATGGCCACCTGTGGAATAAGTGCAGGAGCACGACCCGTTATGAAAGCCTTGTTGGAAGAGGTCGAAAAAAGGCATCTGACCGATATCGAAGTCACTCAAACTGGATGCATCGGTGTATGCCGGCTGGAACCGATTTTTGAAGTGTACTGCGAAAACGAGGAAAAGGTCACCTACGTGGAAATGAATGAAGCGAAAGCAAAACGCGTAATCAGTGAGCATATTGTAAATGGCAACATCGTGAAAGAATACACGATTGGTGCTCAATCCAAGTAAAAAGGAGGAGGCTGTCACATATGGAACTTTCAAGAGCTCATGTATTGATTTGTGGCGGAACAGGGTGTACGTCATCCGGTTCTGTTGATATTGAAACAAAGTTCAATGAAGAGTTAAAGAAGCACAACCTACAGACTGAAGTGAAATTGGTGAAAACCGGATGTTTCGGACTGTGTGAAGCAGGTCCGATTGTTGTTGTATATCCCGAAGGTACTTTTTACAGTCACGTGAAAGCTTCGGATATTCCCCGGATCACTGAAGAACATCTGCTTAAGGGTCGGATTGTAACGGAACTTCTTTATAAATCCGAGCAGGATGATGCGACAATCACTTCGATCAACGATGTGCAGTTTTATAAGAAGCAGCAGCGTGTAGCACTTCGGAATTGCGGGATCATCAATCCGGAACGCATCGAGGAATACATTGCTTTCGACGGATACCGGGCGTTGGGAAAAGCTTTGCTTGATATGACCCGTCAGGAAGTAATCGATACAGTCTTGAAATCAGGACTTCGTGGCCGCGGCGGCGGCGGTTTCCCAACAGGTCTCAAGTGGCAGTTCACATATAACAGTCCTGGGGAACAGAAGTATGTTGCCTGCAACGCTGACGAGGGGGATCCAGGCGCATTCATGGATCGTTCCGTATTGGAGGGTGACCCCCATGCCATTATTGAAGCCATGGCTATCGCAGGTTATGCAATCGGTGCGAATATGGGCTACGTGTATGTCCGTGCGGAATATCCAATTGCCGTACATCGACTGGAAATCGCCATTGGTCAGGCCAAGGAAATGGGCCTGCTCGGTACGGATATTTTCGGAGCCGGGTTTGATTTTGACTTGGAAATCCGATTGGGTGCCGGTGCATTCGTTTGCGGTGAAGAGACAGCTCTGATTGCTTCAATCGAAGGCGAGCGCGGAATGCCAAGACCCAGACCGCCATTCCCGGCAGTCAAAGGGCTTTGGAAAAAGCCGACGATGCTTAATAACGTAGAAACCTATGCCAATATTCCTCAGATCATCCTCAATGGCGCGGAGTGGTTCGCCAGTATCGGTACTGAAAAGTCAAAGGGAACCAAGGTATTTGCCTTGGGTGGGAAAATTAATAATACAGGCCTGGTTGAGATCCCCATGGGAACACCACTCAGAGAGATCATATACGACATCGGCGGCGGCATCCCTAATGGCCGGAAATTCAAGGCCGTACAGACAGGCGGACCTTCAGGAGGCTGCATCACCGAAGCCCACCTGGACACACCCATTGATTATGACAACCTTATCGCACTGGGTTCAATGATGGGATCCGGCGGGATGATCGTCATGGACGAAGATAACTGTATGGTTGATATCGCGCGATTCTTCCTGGATTTCACAGTGGATGAATCCTGCGGCAAGTGTACCCCATGTCGCGAAGGCACCAAACGGATGCTGGATATTCTGGATAAAATCACTGAAGGACACGGAACACCTGAGGACATTGAAAAGCTGGACAGTCTTGCCCACGCAATCAAGGACACAGCCCTCTGCGGTCTAGGCCAAACAGCCCCGAATCCGGTACTGTCAACACTCAAATATTTCCGTGATGAATACGATGCCCATGTAAATGATAAACGCTGCTCAGCCGGCGTATGCAAAGCGCTGTTGAGCTACTTTATCACTGACAAATGCGTCGGATGTACTGCCTGCACGAAAGTTTGCCCGGTCAACTGCATCACTGGAGAGCGAAAAGGTCTTCATGTGATCGATAAGAAAGCCTGTATAAAATGCGGCGCATGCATGGCAAAATGCCCATTCAATGCCATTGTTAAAAAGTAAGGATCAATCAGCGCTAAAGTGATGATTCCATTCAGGAAGGGAGAATATGCGTGAAAACCATTCAGTTAACCATTAATGACTCACCGATAACGGTAGCAAGCGGATCAACATTGCTGCAGGCATGCCAGGCAGCGAATATCAAGATACCGAATCTGTGCCACGATAAGCGTATGGATGCTTTCGGCGGATGCAGATTGTGTGTCGTGGAAGTGGAGGGTGCAAGAACTCTGATTGTTTCCTGTACGACTCCAGCAGCTGAAGGAATGGTTGTAAAAACCGATTCTGACAGAGTTATCAACGCTCGAAAAAACAACCTGGAGCTTTTGTGGGGCGCCCATAACAATGATTGCCTCACCTGTGAAAAGGCTGGGTCCTGCAAGCTGCAGGATTACTGCTATGAATACGGGATCAGTGCCAATGAAGGCGGGTATCCTAAACGTTTTGACAGCAAACCTGCGGATTCCAACCCTTTTTATCGGTTTGACCGAAGCAAATGCATCCTTTGCGGCAAGTGCGTAAATGTCTGTGATAAGCTCGTAGGCGTCAACGCCATCGATTTCACACAACGAGGGATTAATACCCTGGTTACGCATCCGTTTGATCAAGGAATGGAATATTCAGACTGTGTATCCTGCGGAAACTGCGTGTCAGTATGTCCGACGGGAGCATTGATGGAAAAGGCACCAAAAAAATTCCGCAACTGGGATATCGAAAAATCAGTCAGGACCACTTGCTCTTACTGTGGTGTGGGCTGTCAGATGAACCTTGTTGTCAAGGATGATGAAGTCGTACGTGTCGACCCGGCAGCGAAGGGACCCAACTACGAAACTCTCTGCGTCAAGGGGAAATTCGGTTACAGGTTTATAAACAGTCCGGATCGTCTTAAAACACCACTGATCCGAAAAGACGGGGTTCTCCAGAAAGCAACCTGGGATGAAGCTCTGACACTGATTGCAGGAAAAATCACGGAAAACAAGAAAACATACGGTCCGGACAGCATGGGCGCACTGACATCTGCCAGGTGCACCAACGAAGAGAACTATATGATGCAGAAGCTTTTCAGAGCAGCGATCGGCACCAATAACATCGATCACTGCGCCCGCCTCTGACATTCTCCAACTGTCGCAGGTCTTGCGACTACATTGGGAAGCGGCGCTATGACAAATGGCATCGAAGAGATTCTAGGTAACCAAGTCATTTTCGTCATCGGCTCGAACACAACGGAGAATCATCCGATTATCGGCGCAAAGATGATCCAGGCAAAGCGTCTTGGAGCAAAAATCATCGTGGCGGATCCACGTAGGATTCCATTGGTCAAGCATGCGGATATTCATCTGCAGATGAAGCCCGGTACGAACGTGGCTCTTCTTAACGCAATGGCTCATGTCATCATCAAAGAAGAGCTTTATGCAAAAGAGTATGTTGCTGAACGCACGGAAGGACTTGCCGAATTGTCCGCTCTGGTAGAGAAGTATACTCCCGAGATGGCAGCTGAGATTTGCGGCGTGCCGGCAGAAGATATCAGGGCTGCAGCCAGAATGTATGCTGGCGTTGATAAAGCGGGCATCTACTACACCATGGGCATAACGCAGCATTCCACAGGAACAAACAATGTCATGTCCATATCCAATCTTGCGCTGCTGTGCGGGAATCTGGGTATTGAAAATGCTGGTGTCAACCCGCTTCGTGGTCAGAACAATGTGCAGGGAGCCTGTGATGTCGGGGCGCTGCCGAATGTATATCCTGGCTACCAGAAGGTTGATGACCCGGCCGTTCGGGAAAAATTCCAGAAAGCCTGGGGAGTTGAAGCATTATCTGAAAAAGTCGGAAGAACCGTTCCGAAAATAATGGATGGTGCACTTGACGGCAGTATCAAGATGCTCTATATTATGGGCGAAAACCCAATGGTTTCCGATCCGGATATCAAGCACGTTGAACATGCTCTTGAAGCGCTGGACTTCCTTGTCGTTCAGGATATTTTCCTGACGGAGACGGCTGAAAAAGCTGATGTTGTCCTTCCGGTTGCCTGTTTTGCAGAAAAAGACGGAACATTCACCAATACCGAGAGACGGGTACAACGGGTACGTAAAGCAGTCAACGCTCCCGGTGAAGCGCGAAGTGATCTGGAAGTGTTCCAGGAACTGATGGTACGTATCGGATATGATGAAAAAACCCAGACACCTGATGCTGTAATGCAGGAAATCGCATCAGTTACCCCATCATACGGTGGAATCAGCTACCCGCGTTTGGAAGTTGAAGGCCTTCACTGGCCATGTCCGACTGTGGAGCATCCTGGAACCGTAACGCTTCATAAAGGCCAGTTTGCCAGAGGAAAGGGCAAGTTCATGGCTTCTGAACATGTTGGTCCTTCGGAAATCGCTGATGATTCATACCCATATGTGCTGACAACCGGCCGGGTTCTTTATCATTACCACACACGGAGCATGACAGGCCGCGTGGATGGTCTGAACGAACTCTCTGGAGAGAGCTATCTTGAAATATCACCAGCTGTCGCTGAGAAGATGGCGGTTGTAAGCGGCGACATGCTGAAGGTTTCATCACGTCGCGGGACTCTGAATATTCCTGCCAAAGTGACGGATACAATCAGCGGAAACACAGTGTTCATGCCTTTTCACTTTGCAGAAGGCGCTGCCAATCAGCTGACGAACGGTGCTTTGGATCCGATTTCGAACGTTTCGGAACTGAAGGTTTGTGCCGTGAGTATCGAAAAAATCGGTTAGGATTCAACGTTGATCAGAGCATAAGGCAGGTAAAAATGACGCATAAGCAATATCCAGGAACCGCAATTATCCTGGCCGGGGGGAAATCCTCCCGGCTGGGGTTTGATAAACAGCTGCTGCAGTTCAACGGAGAATATCTGATTGACATGCTGCTTAAGCTTTTGGCCCCGGTGTTTCAGGAACTGATTGTGGTCAGTAACACTCCGGAACTCCATAATGCCCGTCCCTGTCGAGTGGTCAGCGATACATTCATAGGGAAAGGGCCTCTTGGAGGGCTTCATGCAGGGCTGAATGCCGCGTCCTTCGAGGTCTGCTACCTGACAGCCTGCGATATGCCCTGGATCAGTACGTCGTATATACGTTATCTTCTTGAATTTCAAAAGGCACATCCCGGCACAGAAGCTGTTGTAACCCGCCTGGGGGATATGCTGGAACCGCTTAACGGGCTGTATTGCAAAGCCCTTGAACCACGAATAGAAACCCTGCTGGGAGAGCATCGGAGAAAGATGACAGCTCTTCTTGACACGGCACAGACCCTTTATGTGCCCGAATCCATAGCGCTTCGCTATAGTCCGGATTGGGTGATGTTTGACAATATCAACACCCCTGAAGATTGGGATCGCTTTCAAAAGCAAACGCAGGGAGGTGATGCCGGTGATCAGAATAATACCCATCAAGCAGCTGGCACATGATAAAGAAGCGTACCTGGAGGACTCTGTAGCAGTGGAATATCCTCTTACCCTCTACCTTAACGGTGAGGAGTGGATCACGATGCTGTGTTCGCCGGATTCGCTGGAGTATCTGATCTGCGGCTTTCTGAAAAGTGAGGGACTGATAAAAAAGCATGAAGACCTCACAGCGCTGACAATCGATCAGGAAAAAGGGCATGCATGGATCACGCTGGATGATATGAATCCATTGATGCTTCAGTTGCATGGAAAGCGGACTCAAACCTCCGGTTGTGCAAAAGGGATTACCTTTTATCAGGCTCTGGACACCATCACATTGATCCCCAGTATCAGTGATCTGAAGGTGAAGTTCGCTGATTTATCCGTATTGATGGCCAGCTTCAATGGTTCATCTCCAGTCTTCAAGGCGACAGGAGGTGTCCATAGCTGTGCGATCTGTTCGACTGAGGAAATGATCTTTCTTCAGGAGGATATCGGCAGGCATAATGCGTTGGACAAATTGATTGGAGAGGCTATGATCAAAGGCCTTTCACTGACAGACAAAATTCTGCTCACAAGCGGCAGAGTCTCTTCTGAAATTCTCTTGAAGTCGGCGCGGGCAGGCCTTTCCCTGGTTGCCTCAAGGTCGGCACCTACTGACCTGGCTGTAAGAGAAGCAGAAAAGCTTGGGATGACCCTGGTTGGTTTTCTTAGGGGAAACCGGTGCAACATATATGCCGGAGAACAACGGATCGTGATGGATTAACCGCACTCATAAATCAAAAATTTTGGAGGAAAAAATGGACAAGAAGAATTTTTTTGCCCCGCCGGAAATAGTAGACGTAGCAATGGCGGTATGTGTCAAGAAGGTTTCAACACCTTACTTCAAGGAGTTCCTGTTGGCGATACTGGCAGGCGCGTTCATTGCTTTTGCATCGGAAGGCTCCAATATGGCTGCTTTCAACCTCTTTGCTACGCCTGAAACGTATGGTCTTGGTAAGGCTTTGGCGGGATCGATCTTCGGTACAGGCCTGATGCTGGTCATCATTGCAGGAGGGGAGATGTTCACAGGACAGACCCTGATTCTGGGTGCTGTTCTGGATGGTCAAGTGAAAACCTCACAAATGCTGACCAACTGGGTCTTGGTATGGATCGGGAATCTCGTGGGTTCTGTATTCCTGGCCTACATGATGGTACAGTCAGGCCTTTTCAACAGCGGTGACAATGTTCTGGGTGCCATGACCATTAAGATTGCTGTTTATAAGGTCAGCCTCCCTTTCATGTCAGCCTTCTGGCTTGGCGTAATGTGTAACTGGCTTGTTTGTTTGGCAGTATGGATGTCCTTCGCAGCGAAAGACATCGTAGGCAAGCTCTTTGCAATCTTCTTCCCAATCTGGCTCTTTATCACATCGGGTTTCGAGCACTGTGTTGCCAATATGTACTATATTCCAGCCGGAATCATAGCGAAATCCAACCCCAAGTGGGTGGCTGCTGCTGCTGAATATGGCGTGACTCCGGAAAAGCTGGATCATCTCAACTGGACCACCTTCTTCATCAACA